>JBAXRV010000032.1:0-17818 GCA_037131045.1 Actinomycetes bacterium | reverse complement strand
CTGCATCACTTGCTGCATTTGAAGCACCGCTTGCAATTGGAACCGATACTGGTGGCTCTATTCGTCAGCCTGCGGCTGTGACTGGAACAGTCGGCGTAAAGCCAACATACGGTGGCGTGAGTCGCTATGGCGTGGTTGCGCTGGCGTCATCTCTTGACCAAGTCGGTCCGTGTGGTCGCACGGTTTTGGATACCGCTTTGCTACACAGTGTTATTGCGGGCCATGACCCTATGGATCAAACCTCAATCAATGCACCCGTGCCTTCAGTTGTGCAAGCTGCGCAACGTGGCGACATTGCTGGGATGCGAATCGGTGTAGTAAAAGAACTTGGTGGCGAAGGTTATCAGGCTGGAGTTCAGCAACGGTTCGATGAAGCAGTTGTCGTGCTGCAGTCACTGGGTGCTGAAATTGTAGAAGTGTCGTGCCCAAGTTTTGACTACGCGCTGGCGGCTTACTACTTAATTTTGCCAAGTGAATGTTCAAGTAACTTAGCCAAGTTTGACGGCATCCGATTCGGAATGCGTGAAGGTGACGACGGCACTCGTTCTGTTGAACAAGTCATGAGTCAAACTCGTGCGGCAGGATTTGGAGACGAAGTCATTCGCCGAATCATTTTGGGAACGTATGCTTTGTCGGCCGGTTACTACGATGCGTATTACGGTCAGGCGCAAAAGGTACGCGCCCTCATTGCACAGGACTTTGCCAAAGCGTTCGCCAAAGTCGATGTGTTGGTTTCTCCAACAGCGCCGACAACAGCTTTCAAAATTGGCGAAAAGATGGATGATCCACTTGCGATGTACTTAAACGACATTGCAACCATCCCAGTGAACTTGGCTGGACTTCCAGGAATGTCATTACCTATGGGTCTTGCGCCAGAAGATGGTTTACCCGTTGGAATTCAGATCATGGCACCAGCAATGGCAGATGACCGGTTGTATAACGTGGGCGCCGCGCTTGAGCGCGCATTGGTTTCGCAATGGGGAGCTCCTATCTTGAGTTCAATGGCAGGTGTGTAATGGCTGAGCCCGTAATTGCTTATGACGAAGCGTTAAAGAATTTTGATCCAGTACTTGGCCTTGAGGTACACGTCGAACTTGGTACCCGCACCAAAATGTTCTGTGGATGTAGTACCGAGTTCGGTGGCGAGCCCAACACGCATGTGTGCCCAGTGTGCTTGGGCTTACCAGGTGCGCTTCCTGCGCTGAATCGCATTGGTGTGGAGTCTGCAATTCGTATTGGCCTTGCCCTGAACTGTGACATTGCGACCTGGTGCCGGTTTGCCCGCAAGAACTACTTCTATCCCGATATGCCAAAGAATTTCCAGACGTCACAGTATGACGAGCCCATTTGTTTCAATGGGTATCTTGATGTTGATATTGAAACTGACGAGGGTCGCAAGACTTTCCGAGTCGATATCGAACGTGCTCACATGGAAGAAGACACAGGCAAAAACACTCACATGGGTGGAGCCACAGGTCGTATTCATGGCGCCGACTATTCACTTGTGGATTACAACCGCGCGGGCATTCCGTTAATCGAAATTGTGACCAAACCAATTACAGGCACTGGCAAGTACGCCCCAGAAGTAGCAAAAGCCTACGTTGCTGCGCTGCGTGACATTTTGCGCAATCTCGGTGTCAGCGACGTGAAGATGGAACAAGGTTCGCTTCGGTGTGATGTGAACTTGTCGCTGCGTCCCACGCCTCAAGATGAGCTTGGGACTCGTTCTGAAACCAAGAATGTGAACTCACTACGTTCTGTGGAACGCTCGGTGCGTTACGAAGTTACTCGCCAAGCGGCTCGGCTACTTAAGGGTGAGCGCATTGTGCAAGAAACTCGCCACTGGCATGAAGACACGGGTGTCACCACATCGGGTCGTTCAAAGGAACAAGCTGAGGATTACCGATACTTCCCGGAGCCAGATTTGATTCCAATCGCGCCGTCGCGTGAGTGGGTTGAAGAATTGCGTGCCACACTTCCTGAGAATCCTGCATTCCGTCGGGCGCGGTTAACTGAATCGTGGAATCTGTCTGATCTAGAGATGCAAAATCTTATTAACGCTGGCGTTATTGACTTAGTTGAGACAGCGGTCAATGCTGGAATGAGTCCTGATGCTGCGCGTAAGTGGTACACCGGTGAACTTGCTCGGGTGGCAAACGAACGTTCTGTTGAAGTTGAGGAACTCGGTGTCACACACGTTGAACTTGCGCGAATCGAAGAATTGATTACCAGCGGTGCATTGAATGACAAACTTGCGCGCCAAGTACTCGAGGGCGTAGTTGCTCGCGAAGGCGACGTCGATTCCATCATTGCAAGTCGTGGGCTGGCAGTTGTTTCGGACGATGGCCCGTTACTCGAAGCGATTAAGGCTGCCTTAGCAGCTGATCCCGAAGTGGCTGAAAAGATTGCCTCGGGCAAGCTCCAGGCTGCCGGTGCTGTTGTTGGCGCGGTTATGAAATCCACTCGTGGTCAAGCAGATGCCGCTCGAGTGCGCGAACTACTTTTTGCTCACTTAGGTGTTAGCGAATAAAAGTCGGCCGTAATACGCCAAGACCAAGCACGCGCTCAATTCGACTCATCACACGTACTAGTCCAATTTCGTCGTGGGCTCGCGCCACCACACCAAGACCGACCGGTAATCCTCGAACTAGGCCCATGGGAAGTGAACCTATTGGCCAACCAGCAATTGCTGGAGCGAACGTGATCCAGCTCGCGCTTGAGTGGTCTTCGCCTTGTCCGAGTGTCGAGATCCATGATGGTGCGTAGGTCGCACCAATGAGCACATCAACATCATGCAAGCCGGGTCCAAGAATTTTTGTGAGCGCCCATTCTAAGTTGCGTGCTCGGGCAGAGTGGTACACATCATTGCGACCACCCGATTCGATTGATTGCTCAAAAAACTCTTGACCAAAATACGCTAACTCAGTGTCTTTATGCTTGCGATTAAATTCCACAACATCGGCTAGCGATTTCACGCCTTCTCCATCGCGATGAGCTAGGTAGTTGCTGAGGTCATCTTGTTGTTCGTGGACTAAAACAGTCGTCTCGTCATCAAAGATCTGATCGCTTTCTGCTCCTACAGTGACGTCGATTACTGTGATGCCATGTCGAGCAAGCGCAGCGACGGTGTCTTCGAATAGCGCATTGGTTTCATCATCAGTTGTGAGCCACTGCCGAACGACTCCGATTCTTATCGGAGACTTATCATCGAGCACGTCACTGGTGTTGAGATCACCGAGAACATCCAGAAGTAACGCAGCATCTGCAACGCTACGTGCCAGTGGCCCTGGTGAATCTTGACTTGCACTAATTGGAATCACGCCTTGAGTTGAGACCACGCCAACCGTTGGTTTAATTCCAACGCATCCATTGACAGATGCCGGACACACAATTGATCCGTCAGTTTCAGTTCCCACAGCAAATGGGATGAGTCCGGCAGCCACTGCTGCGCCACTACCAGACGACGAACCACCTGCACTGTGTGGATAAATCCACGGATTTGCAGTCAGCCCACCGATAGCCGACCACCCGCTAGTTGATTCACTCGAGCGAAAGTTTGCCCACTCAGAAAGATTCGTGCTGGCCATGACCACAGCACCGGCTTGTCGCAGTCGCGTCACGAGCTGCGCATCGGTACGCACAGTGCGACCAGCCAGCGCAAGTGAGCCTGCAGTTGCAGGTAACCCCACTGCTTGAATGTTGTCTTTGATTGCCACAGGTAATCCGGCAAGCATGCTGTCACGCGTGGCCGCACTAGCCTGCGGGAGTGCATCGGCGCTAATGGCAAGAATTGACTGCAACCCACCTGGAACGTCGTCGACCTGAGCGATGCGCGCTATGAATGAGGCGGTGAGATCGTGACTCGAGATTTCGTTGTCACGTAGTTCCTGCACCAAGTCGCGGGCACTGGTGAAGCCAAGGTCAGCCGAATCTGCATGTGGGTCAGTCACACCCCACATCGTGCCACATGGGTAGCAGAATGGTGTCATGACTCGTGAAAATTCACTCCGTACCATTGTCACTCCAGATTGGGTTGCAGAGGGTTACACATTTCCCAGCGATATTCGGGTAATTATCGGAAACGACCTTGCCGATGTTGCGCGGGACGAATTAGCAACAGCCGACTACGTCGTGCTCCCATACTTGGGCTCGTCAATACCGTTATCTGATGCCATCAGTCGCATGACTAATGTTCAGGTAATCCAAACCCTGACAGCAGGCTTCGACAATGTCGTGGGTTTAGTACCAGATGGTGTGACGCTGTGTAATGCAGCAGGTGTGCACGATGCGAGCACATCCGAAATGGCTGTTGTGTTGACGTTGAGCGCATTACGAGACATTCCACAATCCGTGCATGCCCAAGATCGCGGCGAGTGGGTTCACTACTTCAGTCGGTCATTATCGACTAAGACTGTTCTTCTCATTGGATACGGCGGTGTTGGCAAAGCAACAGAGAAGCGGCTATTGCCATTTGAGTGCACTGTGATTCCAGTTGCTACTCATGCCCGCGATCATGTTCGTGCCATGGCTGATTTGGATGCGTTGATTCCAACAGCTGACATCATTATTCTCACTGTGCCGCTGAATGAGGGAACGACCAAACTTGTCGATGCATCGTTTATTTCAAAAATGAAACAGGATGCGCTCTTGGTTAACGTGGCCCGTGGCCCAGTTGTCGATACTGAGGCATTGATTCAGGCGCTTCGCGATGGGCGAATCCATGCAGCACTTGATGTGACTGACCCCGAGCCACTTCCGGAAGGTCATGCGTTGTGGAGCACACCAAATACATTGATTGCGCCACACTTAGGTGGCGATACTGATGTCTTTGAGCCTCGAGCTCGTAACCGGATACATGATCAGTGGGATCGGTGGCTCTCAGGAAGACCACTGGACTGCATTATCAAGCACTAGCGAGGATAGATTAAAGCCATGGTTGACATGAAACCCCGTAGTCGAGTTGTTACTGAAGGTCTAGAACGAGCTGCTGCTCGCGGCATGTTACGTGCAGTGGGTATGGGCGATGACGATTGGGAGAAGCCCCAAATCGGAATTGCATCGTCGTGGAATGAAATCACACCGTGCAACTTGTCACTTGATCGATTGGCACTTGCTGCAAAAGAAGGCGTTCACGCTGCGGGTGGTTACCCAATGCAGTTCGGAACTATTTCGGTATCCGATGGAATTTCTATGGGACACGACGGTATGCACTTCTCACTTGTCAGTCGCGAAATTATTGCTGACTCGGTTGAGACTGTAATGAGTGCTGAGCGCCTTGATGGCATGGTCAACTTTGCTGGTTGCGATAAGTCCTTGCCGGGCATGTTGATGGCAGCTGCACGACTCGATTTAGCAAGTGTGTTTGTTTATGCAGGTTCGATTTTGCCTGGACACGTCACGTTGACCGATGGCAGTAGCCGCGATGTCACGATCATCGATGCGTTTGAAGCAGTCGGCGCTTGCGCACGAGGCTTGATGAGTCAAGAAGATGTGGATCGCATTGAGCGAGCAATTTGCCCAGGTGAAGGCGCGTGTGGCGGCATGTACACCGCAAACACAATGGCATCAGCTGCAGAAGCGATGGGAATGTCACTTCCTGGTTCGGCTGCGCCTCCGTCAGTTGATCGTCGTCGTGATGGTTTCTCAAAAGCCTCAGGTGAAGCAGTTGTGAACTTGATTCGCCACGGAATTACCGCACGTGACATCATCACAAAACAATCTTTAGAAAACGCAATTGCAGTTGTGATGGCATTTGGTGGTTCCACAAATGCAGTGTTGCACTTGCTCGCAATTGCACACGAAGCTCGTGTTGAGTTACATCTTGACGATTTCCATCGCATTGGCGCTAAGGTTCCGCTGCTTGCTGACCTAAAGCCATTCGGCCGTTATGTCATGAGCGACGTTGACCGCATCGGTGGCGTTCCAGTCATCATGCGCGCATTGCTCGATGCTGGCTTGATGCATGGTGACTGCATGACTGTGACTGGCAAGACCTTGGCCGAGAACTTGGCCGATATGGATTCACCAGATCCTGATGGCGTAATTTTGCACGCGATCAGTAACCCAGTTGGTGGAACTGGCGGTATTTCTATCTTGAGCGGTTCACTGGCTCCAGAAGGCGCTGTGTGTAAGACCGCAGGTATTCCGGTTGATATTTTCGAGGGCCCAGCCAAAGTGTTTGAACGTGAGCGTTCTGCAATGGATGCCTTGGAGGATGGAAATATTCAAGCGGGTGATGTTGTGATTATTCGCTATGAAGGTCCTAAGGGTGGACCAGGTATGCGCGAGATGCTCATGATTACTGGTGCCATTAAGGGTGCCGGCCTAGGCAAGGACGTCATGCTCATTACGGATGGCCGTTTTAGTGGTGGCACGACTGGTTTGTGCATAGGACACGTTGCGCCAGAAGCTGTTGATGGTGGACCAATCGCATTTGTTCGTGATGGCGATCGCATTCGCATTGACATTCCGAATCGCACGATTGACCTGTTGGTAGACGACAGTGAACTACAAAAGCGGCGCGAGAATTTCGAACCTGTGCCTCACAAGTACACTTCGGGAGTTTTGGCTAAGTACGCAAAGCTCGTGGGAAGTGCCTCCAAAGGCGCAGTCTGCGATTAACTGTCAATGACACCTGAAGTCACCGCGCGCGACTTACATCGTGCTCGAATGGCAATCTATTTGTCATTCATAATCAACGGAATGGCATGGGGTTCTTTTATTCCACGCATCCCCGATGTCAAAGCGATGTTTCACTTATCAAATGGTCAACTTGGCACGTCATTACTCGCTGGATCAATTGGCGTATTAGTTGCGATGAAACCCGCAGGTGCCTTAACGGCGCGATGGGGAAGTGCGCGCACGATGATTGTGCTGACTGTTGTGATGTCGGGTGCGATGTTACTTGTGAGTTCGCTACTTAATTACACGTGGTTTGTTGTCACATTATTTTTCACGGGCATTGTGATGGCAACGCATGACATTGCGATGAATACCCACGGAACTACCGTGGAAAAGCTCAGCGAGAAATCCCTCATGAATGGGTTTCATGCGCGATTCAGTCTTGGTGGTTTAGCAGGAGCTGCGTACGGCGGCGTGTGTTCCCAACTCGAGGTCAAGCCGCTGTATCAAATGACCGTCATTGCACTGGCGTTACTCGCTGCGGTTCCATGGTTGAAGTCCGCGTTATTACCTACGACAGCAGATCAACACAGCATTGAGCGCAAACCGAAGTCCGAGCGCGAACGCCAAGTAATTTTTTATGTCCTTGGGCTTTTGGGTTTCTTTTCAAGTGTGTGCGAAGGCTCGGCCTCAGATTGGGGCGGCGTACTTTTACGTGACACATGGGGTGCCGCACCATTTATTTCCAGCATCCCCTACATCATTTTTTCGGCGACCATGCTTCTCGGGCGCTTAGTCGGTGACAAAGTCACGGACCGGATGGGTCGCGAATGGATTGTGAAGTACGGCGGCGGCACCGCTGGCGTGGGTTTACTCATTGGGCTGCTCATTGGAAAACCGCTGGGTATTTCAATTGGGTGGGCGTTACTTGGGCTCGGCGTATCGGTCGCAATCCCGTCTGTTTTTAGCGCTTCCTCTGAATTGGCAGACGCAAAATTCGCAGGTCACATCTCCCCATCTGCGGCAGTAGCAATTGTGGGCAGCGTTTCGTACGCGGGCTTCCTGCTCGGTCCACCCATCATTGGCTGGCTCGCTGACCAAGTCACACTGCGTTGGGCAATGTTGCTACCTGCAACTTTTGCGATTGCGATGGCCGCAAGTTCTCGAATCGTCAGAGTACGCTAACTCGTCCTGCTTCTAGTCGGGCTATCGGAACGCGAAATGGTGAACACGACACATAGTCAAGCCCCACTTCATGGAAGAACTTAATTGACTCGGGATCGCCACCATGTTCACCGCAGACGCCAAGTTTCAGATCGGGACGAGTAGCGCGACCCTTCTCGACAGCAATTTTCACAAGCGCACCGACGCCATCGATATCAAGTGACTCAAATGGTGAAACGGTAAAGATTCCCTTATCGAGGTAGGTAGCGAAGAATTTTGCCTCCACATCGTCTCGACTAAATCCCCACGTTGTTTGCGTCAGGTCATTTGTTCCAAAGGAGAAAAACTCAGCAGGCTCGGCAATACGTTGTGCAGTCAGTGCTGCGCGAGGAAGTTCAATCATCGTTCCGATTTTGAAATCAAGCGTTACATTATTTTCTTGGGCGATCTGGGCGAGTATCACGTCCATTTCATCGCGCATCAGGTGAAGTTCCATGACTGACCCAACGAGCGGCACCATAATTTCCACAACAGGATTTCCGCTGTTACGAATCCGTGAAATTGCAGCGTGGGCAATTGCGCGCACCTGCAACCCATAGAGGCCCGGCACCATGATTCCAAGTCGCACACCACGAAGCCCGAGCATCGGGTTAGATTCGTGAAGTCGCATCACGGTGGTGAGAAGTTGTTCTTTGCGTGTGACGTCTTCTCCACGTTCCTTGCCCAACGCAACTTCGACCATGAGTTCAGCATGGTCTGGCAAGAATTCGTGAAGCGGTGGATCAAGCAGGCGGATTGTGACAGGAAGTCCATCCATGGATTCAAGAATATTTTCAAAGTCTTGTTGTTGCAGCGGGAGCAGAGCGGCAAGCGCTTCGTCATGTTGCTGTGGAGTTTCAGCCAAAATGACGCGCTCGATGAGTACTCGGCGGTCACCCAAGAACATGTGCTCGGTGCGACACAGACCAATTCCTTCGGCTCCAAGATTGCGAGCCCACGCCGCATCTTCTGCAGTATCGGCGTTCGTGCGAACCCGTAAACGTCGCACCGAATCGGCATGCTTCAAAATCCGATCCACTGCTTTAATCAACGAACCAGTATCGGCATCACTGCTGGTCAGAGCTTTATCGAGCCCGTGTTCCAAATAATTTGTGACAGGTGAGGCCACGACCGCGAGTTCGCCTAGAAATACTTGGCCTGTGCTGCCATCAATCGAAATCATGTCGCCTTCGTTGATGACGTGAGTTCCGATGGTTGCTGTCTTATTCGCGACATCTACCTCAATGGCATCAGCACCACAGACACACGTTTTGCCCATACCGCGCGCCACAACAGCAGCGTGTGATGTCTTGCCGCCGCGCGAAGTCAAAATGCCGTTGGACACGATCATGCCTTCAAGGTCATCAGGATTCGTTTCGCGGCGAACCAACACAACGCGTTCACCGCGTTCCGTCCATTCCACGGCAGTCTTGGAATCGAAAACAACTCGGCCTACTGCGGCACCAGGTGAGGCTGCCATTCCAGTTGCTACTGGCTGCACTTCGCTTTGCGCGCTGAACTGAGGGAACATGAGTTGAGCTAAGTGGCTACCAGTTACACGAGTAAGCGCCTCGTCCATCGTGATGAGGTGCTCGTCGACAAGTTGGGTAGCAATTTGAAACGCCGCTTTTGCAGTTCGCTTTCCAACACGGGTTTGCAGCATCCAGAGTTTGCCGCGCTCGACCGTGAACTCTATGTCGCATAAATCCCGATAATGAGTTTCGAGTTTGCGCATGATTGCTTGCAATTCGTTGTACGACTTTGCATCGGTACGTTGTAGTTCTTCAAGTGTGAATGTGTTTCGAATGCCAGCAACCACATCTTCGCCTTGGGCATTAGGTAAATAGTCTCCGTACGAACCAATTTGTCCTGTGGCTGGATCACGCGTGAACGCCACGCCAGTGCCCGAGGTTTCACCCAGGTTTCCGAACACCATGCTGCAGATGTTGACTGCGGTGCCGAGATTATGCGGAATACGTTCGCGCCGACGGTAAAGTCTGGCTCGATCTGTGTTCCAGGAATGAAACACTGCGCGCACGGCCATGTCGAGTTGTTCACGTGGGTCTTGCGGAAAATCGTGCCCAGTGTGTTCTTTCACAATGTTTTTGAATGCATCAACAAGGCTCTTGAGATGCTCAGGTGATAAGTCAACGTCACTGGTGACTCCTGCTTTATTCTTCGCATCCTGCAAAGCATCCGCGAATACATCGCCTTCGATATCAAGCACAGTCTTACCAAACATTTGAATCAGTCGTCGATACGAGTCCCACGCGAAACGTTCGTTACCGCTGGCGTTAATCAGTCCTTGAACTGAGTAGTCGTTGAGTCCGACATTAAGAACGGTTTCCATCATGCCTGGCATAGAAAACTTTGCACCCGAGCGAACACTGACCAACAAAGGATCATGGACGTCACCAAGTCGTTTACCCAGAGCATCTTCAAGTCGGCGCAAAGCCATTGTCACTTGCACCCGCAGAACGCCAGGCTCACTACCGGCGTCGAGGAATTCTCGACAAGCCTGCGTCGTAATCGTGAATCCAGGGGGCACGGGTAGGCCAAGGCGAGTCATTTCTGCCAAGTTGGCACCTTTACCGCCAAGCAGATCCTTCTGGTCCTTGTCGCCTTCAGCGAAGTCATAGACGTAGGTGGTCATGGCTGCCTCTCGAACCAACCGCACTGTTGGCTTGGCTTAACGCTAATACCTAGCGGGCTGGGATGCTCTCTAGCACCCCTGTTCGATGTGACTTCTGAGTCAGGAGTGTCGTACAGTAGGGGAACTGTCCTAACGGGCAGTGCGCAGACGGTTAGCTACGAGCGGCCGCGAGCAGACCTTCGTGACAAGTCGGGCCACCGACGCGAGGGGGCAAGACCTAAGTTGCAAGTGATCCTTGCAGAGGAAATGGAGAACAGCTATGGCTGAAATGATGACCGGTGCACAAAGTTTTGTGCGGTCCCTCGAACACGCAGACGTTGATGTCGTGTTTGGTATTCCTGGCGGTGCAATTCTTCCCGCCTACGACCCCCTGATGGATTCGAAAAAAGTTCGCCATATTTTGGTGCGCCATGAACAAGGTGGCGGACACGCAGCTGAAGGCTACGCTGCAGCAACAGGTCGCGTTGGTGTGTGTATGGCAACAAGTGGACCTGGCGCAACAAACCTCGTGACTCCGATTGCTGATGCTCACATGGACTCGGTCCCTATGGTTGCGATTACAGGTCAAGTGTCTTCAGCATTTATTGGTAGCGATGCATTTCAAGAAGCAGACATTCGCGGCATCACAATGCCGATCACAAAGCACAATTACTTAGTCACTAAGGCAAGCGACATTCCGCGTGCCATGGCAGAAGCATTTCACTTAGCAAGCACTGGCCGTCCTGGTCCGGTATTGGTTGACATCACAAAAGATGCAATGCAGGCGCAAACCACATTTGAGTGGCCAACATCAATCGACCTTCCTGGTTACAAGCCAACGACCAAGCCACACGTACGTCAGATTAAAGAAGCTGCACGCATGATTGTGGAAGCTCGACGTCCGGTGTTTTACGTGGGCGGTGGCGTTATTCGTGCTGCTGCGCACAAGGAGCTTCGTGCGCTGGCAGAACTGACTGGCATTCCAGTTGTCACAACGTTGATGGCCCGCGGCTCTTTCCCAGATAGTCACGTACAACACATGGGTATGCCAGGCATGCACGGAAGTGTTGGCGCAGTAGGTGCGTTACAGCAGTCGGACTTGCTCATCACACTTGGCGCACGCTTTGACGATCGCGTGACTGGCAAGCTGTCGTCGTTTGCACCAAAGTCCAAAGTCATTCACATTGATATTGATCCAGCAGAAATTGGCAAGAACCGTTATGCCGATATCCCAATTGTCGCCGATGTGCGGGAAGCGTTAATCCAACTTGTTCCTGCAGTTACTGCGGAATTCGATGCGGGAAATCGTGCAGATCTCACACCATGGTGGAAGACGCTGAACAGTTTGCGCGAGACATATCCACTGGGTTACGACTTGCCAACTGATGGAACACTTTCGCCACAGTTAGTCATTGAACGATTGGGCAAAATTGTCGGACCGGACGCTATTTATGCCGCCGGTGTGGGTCAGCATCAAATGTGGGCTGCGCAATTTATTGGTTATGAAAATCCGAACACGTGGTTAAACAGTGGCGGCCTTGGAACGATGGGTTATGCCATACCAGCGGCCATGGGTGCAAAAGTAGGCTGCCCTGATAAAACTGTGTGGGCCGTCGATGGTGATGGCTGTTTCCAGATGACTAATCAGGAACTTGCTACCTGCACAATTAACAACATTCCAATCAAGGTTGCGTTGATCAACAACTCATCATTGGGAATGGTGCGCCAGTGGCAGACCTTGTTCTATAGCGAGCGATACAGCAACACTGACTTGCATTCACATTCGTTCCCAGACTTCGTCAAACTTGCTGATGCTTATGGTTGCCTTGGCTTGCGTTGCGAAACAGCGGACGATGTTGACAAGGTCATCGAAAAGGCCATGGCAACAAATGATGTGCCAGTCGTTATTGACTTCCGGGTTCACCGCGACGCAATGGTGTGGCCAATGGTGGCTGCCGGTATGGGCAACGATGAAATCCAGTTTGCGCGCGATCTTGCGCCTGCTTGGGAACGCGAGGAGGCATAGTCATGGCTCGTCACACTTTGTCAGTCTTGGTTCAAGATCAGCCAGGCGTACTCGCTCGAATCTCAGCACTGTTTTCTCGTCGCGGTTACAACATTGAATCCCTTGCTGTTGGACCAACTGAAACTCCAGAAGTCTCCCGCATGACAATCGTTGTAGACGTTGATGCGCATTCTTTGGAGCAAATCACTAAACAACTCAACAAACTCATTAATGTTCTTAAGATTGTTGAGCTCGATGACAATAGTGCGATTTCTCGTGAGTTGCTGCTCATCAAACTTAAAGGCGACGACAACCAGCGAGCAGCAGTGCTGCAGTTGGTTGAATTGTTCCGAGCCAAAGTCGTTGACGTGGGCAGCGATGCTGTCACAGTTGAGGCAACAGGATCGCGGGACAAACTCCAAGCCTTTATTGAGGTGCTTGCGCCTTACGGAATCAAGGAAATTGTGCAATCGGGTGTCGTCGCGCTTGCGCGTGGCGGTCGCTCAATTGCTGATCGCCCGAAAAATGGATAGTTGTCAGACGCTAGTCTTAAACCCAAGCAAATAAGGAGATATCGTGGCCGAGTTATTTTATGAAGAAGATGCTGACCTGTCGATTATTCAGGGACGCAAAGTAGCCGTCATTGGTTACGGAAGCCAAGGTCACGCTCACGCGTTGAGCCTTCGCGACAGCGGAGTCGACGTACGCGTCGGACTTGCTGAAGGTTCGCACAGTCGAGTGAAGGCTGAAGCACAAGGTCTTCGTGTGGTTGATCCTTTCACTGCTGCCAAAGAAGCAGACCTCATCATGGTTCTGGTTCCAGATCATATTCAGCGCAAGGTGTATGCAGAAGCCATTGAACCGAATTTGAATCCTGGCGATGCACTGTTCTTCGCACATGGCTTTAACATTCGATTTGGTTACATCAAGCCGCCAGCACATGTCGATGTGTGCATGGTTGCTCCCAAGGGTCCTGGCCACTTGGTTCGTCGTGAGTACGTAGCTGGTCGCGGTGTTCCTGCGATTGTCGCTGTGGAGCAGGACGCTTCAGGTAATGCGTGGGCACTTGCGTTGTCTTACGCAGAAGGCATCGGCGCACTTCGCGCTGGCGGAATCAAGACCACTTTCACCGAAGAGACTGAAACAGATTTGTTCGGCGAACAAGCTGTGCTGTGTGGTGGAACATCCGCATTGGTTCAAGCGGGTTTCGAAACTCTTATCGAAGCCGGTTACCAACCAGAAGTTGCATACTTCGAGTGCTTGCACGAACTTAAGCTCATCGTTGACTTGATGTACGAAGGTGGCATTGCTAAGCAGCGCTGGTCAGTTTCTGACACTGCTGAGTACGGTGACTACGTTTCAGGTCCACGCATCATCGATGATCGCGTCAAGCAGGCTATGAAGGATGTTCTTAACGACATCCGTTCTGGCGCCTTTGCTAGCCGCTTCATTGCTGACCAGGATGCCGGCGCTCCAGAATTCAAGGCACTGCGCGTCAAGGGCGAAACTCATCCCATCGAGGCAGTGGGTCATGACCTGCGCAAGATGATGTCATGGGTTAAAGCTGGCGACAGTGACTATCAAGAAGGTCACGCCGGCCGCTAGGTCGTTTTAACAAATCCAGGCCGCGCGCTCGAAGCGAGAATTTCTCGTCAAGAGTTAGTGGCCTGGATTTTTTATGTTCGGATTGTCGTGCCGATTACTGTGCCCGGCAGAGCACGTGAAAATTGAGGTCAATTTCAGGGGTAGGGTGGTTTTATGCCAGCCGCGTTGGTCACAGGAACGTTTAACCCGCCACACATGGGTCACGTCAAACTCATTAAGGCCGCGATTTCCAAACGAGACCATGTCGTTGTTGTTGTTTTGGCTCAACCACATGATCGCTTTAGTGCTGAGCTACGCGCAAAGGCGTTAGAACAAGATTGCATTGCTGAAGGCGTGCCCCAAGGTGCAATGACAATTGTGCACGGTTACGAATCAACACCGTATGACCCGGCAGACCCTGCAGTGTTGAAATCAAATGCTCGCGTTATTGAAGCGCATCTGCGTCAGACACCAACGGTCGACATGTTGGTCACATCTGAAGTCAATGGGGCACAATTTTCGCAGTTGCTTGGATTGCATCATTTCAGTTACGACCCAGAGCGTGCCATTGTTCCAGTGTCGTCAACGCAGATCCGGGAAGACCTTGTTGGCAACTGGCATCTGCTTGGTCCAGGTTCTCGCGAACTGTTATCAATTCGCGCAGTATTTATCGGTGCCGAGTCAACGGGAACGACTACAACAACTTTGGCCGTGCAGCAGGCGCTGATTGAACGTGGTGGCGACTTTGTTAATACGAATTGGATTCGCGAATACGGCCGCGATCTGACAATGCGTAAAAAGGAGCAAGCCGAAGCCATGGGGCTTAGCGAGTATGCAGTGCCATGGACTGTCACAGACTTTGTGGAAATTGCAGTTGTTCAACAGCAGCTCGAAGATGTTGCCGCACGTACGGGTGGCCCCGTTGTGTGTTGTGACACCGATGTGTTTGCCACATTAATTTGGGAACGTCGTTACTTGGGCATGAAGGCAAGTCTGCCGATGCCTGCACATAATCAGAATCGGATCTACTTTGTGACGCAACCAGATGGTGTGCCATTTGTGCAGGACAAGATCCGCGATAGCGAAGAGTTACGCCATTCCATGACTCGTGAGTTTGAAGACGAGCTCATTGCAACCAGCAGGGCCTGGGTTTCACTTGATGGAACGGTGGAGTCTCGCGTGGCCTTGGCTCTTGAAGCCATTGACGATGCCATGGCTCAAGCGTTTTCATTTCACGTCTCTGGCTAAGGCGTATTATCTAGGAATGGCAAAAGACTCGCTTCCAGATACCTCTGACATTCGTTCCGTTCGCTTTGTTTACGGTGACCCAAGTGGAGTCATCCGGGCTAAGGGTACGACCGGTTCACAATTCGCCGGAAAAATCCATGAGGGAATTGGACTCACTCGAGCACAAAATGCCGTCAATCTCTTTGAGGATCTAGTTCATGTCGATGGCATGGAGCCCGTAGGTGAAGTGCGCATCGTTCCTGACTTAGCTACTTATACGGTTTTACCGTGGCTTGATCGCACCGCAAGCGTGATTTGCGATTTACGTCAGATTGATGGTTCGGAGTGGGGCGGTTGCACTCGCACAGTCCTTAAGCGCGCAATTGCCAGCGCAGCAGAAGCGGGCATCGAAGTTTTTGCTGCATTTGAAAATGAGTTTTACATCGCTGAAGGTACCCGCGAGAATCCCATTCCATTTGGAAATGCTGCGTGTTACTCCACAGCAGGACTTGATCGCAACAGCGCCATGATGAATGACATGATCGATAACTTGGAATCTCAGGGTTACATCGTTGAACAAGCAATCAACGAATATGGACCTGGCCAACTCGAGATTGTTATCAAGTACGACCAGGCTCTCAATGCTGCTGATAATCAGATGAAATTCCGCGACACAATTCGTGGCACTGCAGAAGTACAACATGGATTGATGGCATCGTTCTCACCTAAGCCATATGCCGATGGCGTCGGTTCCGGTACACATTTGCATTTCAGTTTGTGGTCTGGCAAAAACAACTTGCTGTTCAATAAGGACAAGCCCGGCGAAATCAGTGAGTTGGGTGGCCACTTCATTGCTGGCTTACTTGAGCATTTACCTGCGTTGGTTGCACTGACCTGCCCGTCGTATGTGTCGTATGAACGACTCGCTCCGCATGCCTGGGCTGGGTCCACAATTGCGTGGGGTTATGACAATCGCGAATGCACAGTGCGGGTAGCAAGTTCGTTCAAGGGACGTGAAGAACAATCCATCAACATTGAATTGAAAGCCAGCGACTCATCGGCCAATCCGCACCTTGCTCTAGCTGGTGTGATTGCTGCGGGACTTGACGGCATCGCTCGTAAGCTGACGCCACCGGCACCAGCGCGCCACGATCCGGTATTGCTTAGCGAAGCAGACAAGATTGCATCAAACGTGCGCCCACTTCCGAGCTCACAAGCAGAGGCGCTGGACAATTTAGAGCGTGACACAGTCTTGATGGATGCACTGGGAGATCTGATGGGTCGCTGTGTGCTTGCCACTCGTCGTGCCGAGAATGCTAAAGCCTCACAAAACGGAATAGAGTGGGCGCGTGCGGCCACCTTCACGGTCTACTAAAAGAAAAGGTAAAACAACATGTGTCGACTTTTTGCGTGGCATTCAGATCATCCCGTCACAGTCAATGATGCACTCGGCATCGATGCTGGTGAACTTCGCAAGTTAAGTGAAACCCACAAAGACGGCTGGGGTATGGCCTTTGCTGCAGCGGGCCATGGCATTGAACTTGTCCGCGATGTAGCAGCTGCTCATAATTCTGATGCGTATCAAGAAGCGACAACGTCCCTCGAAACAACGGATGCCATTATTCACTTGCGTTGGGCAACTGAAGAACTTGAAGTATGTCTTCCCAACACGCACCCGTTCATCAAAGAAGGTATTGCGTTTTGCCACAACGGCGGATTGCCACGTGGTGCCAAACTTGACTCGCTGATGGCACCTGACTTGAAGGATTCTCTGGAAGGCACAACAGATAGCGAACAGTACTTCGCAGCGCTCATCACAAGCATCCGGAATCATGATGGCGATTTTGTCGCAGGATATCGTGCGCTTCTTTCTGAACTCGAAGAGCTCAGCTACACATCTCTGAACACTCTGATTTTGACTGATGATGTTCTTTACATCACGTGCTGTCACAAGCCAGAAAACTTAATGTCACATGTTCAGCCTGATTATTACGACCTCACGTGGACAACACGTGATGGTGTCACGTCAGCTTGGTCCACGTACGTTCGGCCCAGTGTGACTGATGGCACAGACCTTCCCAACGGAATGTTGCTCGCGATTGATCGTAAGACTGGACAGACTTCGCTTCATCGCGTACGCGGTTAATGAGTCCAAGCAACGTCATTGACCAGGCGCTGGAGCACATTCGCACTGCCGATTCAAAGTTCGCCACGTTTCTGCGTGATGCACCAGATTGTGTGTTGGCGCAGCCACTCCACGAGTCTGACTTCGAAACGTTGATCTTCGCTGTTATTGGTCAACAAGTTTCAGCAAAAGCGGCAGATTCGATGACATTGCGTTTACTGGAACAAACCGGCCGGCCATTGCTTGCCGAACATCTGCTGAATTTAGGACATGACGGATTGCGCGAATTTGGTTTTACTCGCGCTAAGTCCCGCACGATGGTAGAACTTTCCGAAGCGTTACTTGCTGGTCAACTTGATTTTGCTCACATGCGCTCACTCGATGACTCATCAGCTGTTGCGTACCTGTCGCAATTTTGGGG
>JBAXRV010000031.1:0-19219 GCA_037131045.1 Actinomycetes bacterium | reverse complement strand
GGTCTGGAGTTCCCGGTTGTCTTTGTCACTGGAATGGAAGATGGCGTCTTTCCACACTCTCGTTCATTAGGTTCAGCAACTGAGCTTGAAGAAGAGCGACGTCTTGCTTATGTCGGCATGACTCGTGCGATGCAATGTTTGTATTTAACGCGTGCCAGTGCTCGATCAACGTGGGGTCAAGCGAACTACAATCCAGAATCCCGCTTTTTAGCAGAAATTCCAGAGGAGTTAGTCGACCGTCAAGGTGAAGAAAACACACCACTGGGTCTAACGACTTCACAGTTTGATCGGCCGGCAAAGCGCAGTGAGCCGGTATTGCTGCTCAATGTTGGCGATCGAGTGTTGCACGACAAATTTGGAATGGGTACTGTCGTGTCAGTTTCTGGTTCAGATGATAATGCCAAGGCAACAATTGACTTTAAGAGTTCGGGACAAAAACAGTTGCTGCTGCGTTACGCACCAGTGGAAAAACTGTAACTAGCGAAGTTCGCCCCACAGCCAGTTCGATGGGTTAATAAGAGCTCCATCTTTAGTCACTTCAAAGTGAAGGTGTGGTCCTGTGACGTTGCCCGTTGCACCGGACTTCGCAAGTTCTTGTCCAACGACAACCCCACCCTTATCAACTTCAATCTTTGACAAGTGGTTGTAAGCAGTCACATACCCATCGGCATGCTGCACTTCAATTCGGTATCCGTATGCACCAGCCCATCCTGCGCTGATAACGGTTCCCGATTCAGCGGCATAGACGGATGTTCCAACTGGGACTTGGAAGTCAAGGCCAGTGTGCCAACCACGCGACCACAAACCTCCGCGTTGTCCGAAACGTGCAGTCAAGTGGTAGTTGGCTTCAATGGGTGCTTGACGAATTCCAGCGAGTTTCGCTTGAGCTGCGGCTATCAATGCAGCTGCAGCATCTTGCTGATTCTTCTGCTCAATTTCCTGAGCAAGTTTTTGTTGCTCTACGAGTTGAGCTGCTTGGTCTGCAGCTTGCTGCTGTGCTTGGGCGACAACAGAATCAAGCTGATCAGTTGTTCCAGCAAGTGATTGAAGTGTGCGTCGTTCCGTTGTTGTCACTGTTGGAGTGGTGTCGATTGGACCGTTTGGGTCCGACAAGGGATCAGTGGCATCGGCAGCGTTATTGATAGCGGTGGCTTCTACGACAGTCGTGCGGTTATCGGAGCGACTGGCTGCTGCTGCTCGCGAAGTGATGCTTTTGCGAATTGGTGCCGGTGTAATTGTGATTTTTGGAGTGGCTGGATCAGCCAAAATCTTGGGATGTTCGCTGGTGGTATGTGAGGTGGCAATTGTGCTGGCCCCAGTGAATGCCGCGCTACCAAAACTTGCGACCGTGGCTACGGCTCCAACACTTTTGGGCAGCGTGCGCGGTGGTTTGGGTGCAGCATGACGACCCGCCTTGTGGCGACCGCGTTCTGGAGCACTCAAGAGCCGACACCTTTATGTGGGGGGACATGGCCTACTTCTTGGTTGAATTTTAGCCGAACCTGGTCAATAGCGGAAATGGTTTGCAATTACTGGGGTTATGAGACCTAAATGACATAACTTCTATTTGGTTCAATGGGGTTGACCTGTCACCATTGGCTTATGGGTGCATTGCGAATAGTCGTAGGTAAGCCAGGGCTCGATGGGCATGACCGGGGGGCCAAAGTGGTTTCCCGGGCCCTTTCTGAAGCTGGAATGGACGTCTATTTCACTGGATTGCATCAAAGCGCGGCAGATATTGTGCAAGCGGCTATTAGCCATAACGCAGACGCTATTGGGTTATCGATATTGTCCGGCGCTCACCTTACGCAGTTCCCAGCTGTTATCGAGCTTCTGGCCGAACGTGACTTAGCTGACATTGTGGTTTTTGGCGGAGGCACAATTCCTACTGACGATATTCCGCAACTTCTTAAAAAAGGTGTTGCTCATATCTTCCCTTCGGGCGCGACGGTATCTGAAGTTGTTGAGTGGGTAAGAGACAACATTCGGCCACGCGCTGACATCGGTTAATAACCGACTTACTAGTGTTAGACAAATAATCAGTCGATCTAGAGAAAGTGATTGACCTCGTGGATTTATACGAGTACCAAGCTAAAGATCTTTTTGGTGCACATGGTGTGCCAGTTGTGCCGGGGCGAATCTGTACCACTCCGCAAGAGGCACGCGAAGCCGCTGCTGAAATCGGTGGCCTTGTTGTTGTCAAGGCTCAAGTTAAGACAGGTGGCCGGGGCAAAGCTGGCGGCGTTAAGTTAGCGGAATCACCAGATGAAGCATTCGATCGTGCAAAAGATATTTTGGGCTTAGACATTAAAGGCCACATCGTTCGCAAAGTTCTCGTTGCCGCTGCAGCAGACATTGAGACCGAGTACTACGTTTCATTTTTACTTGACCGAGCAAATCGCACATTTCTTGCCATGGCTAGCGTCGAAGGCGGCATGGAGATCGAAGAAGTTGCCGTAACCAATCCTGATGCGCTTGCCATGATCCGGGTAGATGCCATCGAAGGATGCACCCAAGCTAAAGCTGAGGAAATTGTCGATGCAGCACGATTCCCTGCAGATGTGCGCGATCAAGTAATTGTTATCTTGCAAAAACTTTGGGATGTTCTTGTTAAAGAAGATGCCACGTTGGTCGAAGTCAATCCACTCGCGAAAACGCCCGAAGGTGTTGTTCTTGCACTTGATGGCAAAGTATCACTGGATGAGAACGCCACCTATCGCCATGAGTCACATCTAGCTCTAGTCGATAACTCTGAAACAGATCCCATTGAATTGCGCGCAAAAGAACTTGATCTGAACTACGTCAAACTTGATGGCCAAGTTGGAATCATCGGAAACGGTGCTGGCCTTGTGATGTCGACTCTCGATGTTGTGGCTTACGCTGGCGAGGAGTTTGGTGGCGTAAAGCCTGCGAACTTCCTTGACATAGGTGGCGGTGCAAGCGCACAAGTCATGGCCAATGGACTCGAGATTGTTTTGGGTGATCCAGATGTTAAAGCCATCTTTGTTAACGTCTTTGGTGGAATCACCGCGTGTGACGCAGTAGCAAACGGAATTGTTCAGGCAGTTGGCATGTTGGCAGATCGTGGCGAACCAATTACAAAACCAATTGTGTGTCGAATTGATGGTCACAACGCCATTGAAGGTCGTCGCATTCTCGATGAAGCAGGTATTGCGCTCATTGAGCGCGTAGAAACAATGGATGATGCGGCCCGACGTGTGGCTCAACTAGCAGCAGGCAAGTAGGACATAAGCATGGCAATCTTCTTAGACGAAAACAGCAAAATTCTGGTTCAAGGCATGACCGGTTCCGAAGGAACTAAGCACACACGCCGAATGCTTGCAAGTGGCACTCGCGTTGTCGCTGGTGTGACACCAGGCAAGGGTGGCCACGATGTCGATGGCATCCCAGTCTTCAACTCAGTAGCGGAAGCGGTTGCTGCTACAGGCGCCAATGTGTCAGTCGTGTTCGTACCTCCCAAGTTCACAAAAGGCGCAGTAGTCGAAGCTGTTGATGCTGGCGTGCCACTGTGTGTTGTCATTACTGAAGGTGTTCCGGTTCATGACACCGCTGCGTTTTTTCAATACGCACAGAATTCTGGAACGACTCGAGTTATTGGTCCCAACTGTCCCGGTTTGATAAGTCCTGGAAAATCTAACGCCGGAATTATTCCTGGTGACATTACACAATCGGGCCGAATTGGTCTTGTGAGTAAATCAGGAACATTGACTTATCAAATGATGTTTGAGTTAAGCGACCTTGGTTTTTCTACGTGTCTTGGGATTGGTGGCGATCCCATTATTGGAACGACACACATCGATGCACTTGCAGCGTTTCAAGCGGATCCAGATACTGACGTGATTGTGATGATCGGTGAAATTGGTGGCGATGCTGAAGAGCGCGCTGCAGCATTTATTAAAGACCACGTCACAAAACCAGTAGTCGGGTATGTCGCAGGTTTTACTGCTCCTGAAGGTAAGACCATGGGGCATGCGGGTGCAATTGTTTCGGGTTCAAGTGGCACAGCGGCCGCAAAGAAGTCTGCACTAGAAGCAGTTGGAGTGCGTGTGGGTAAGACTCCGAGCGAAACCGCTCGGTTAGTTCGCGACATTTTGAGTTAAACGTGTCGCAATCCCTATTCCGTAGTGGATTGCTGACACGATAATTTCTGTGTCTCGTACGCCTCGAATCTCGCGACCGACATCGGTCCCAGCTAGACAGTGGCGACGTCCTGAAGTTGATCCAGGGATTGGACGCAATCCAATTGTCGTGGCCGCTTTTCTTGGTGCGTTGACGGCGGCACTTGTCGGACTCATTATTTGCTTTGCTGCAGTTTTTCTTGTTTGGCTGCTTGCGGCCCACGGTGATGAATCAATTGCCCAAGTATTGCGCGCTTCGGGTGCTTCGTGGCTCGCTGCGCATCTTGTCACCTTAACTATTGGTGGAAATGTTTTTGGGCTCATGCCATGGGGCTTCTTGCTCATTCCTGGAATTTTCTCTTGGAAGAGCATGCACTGGGCATTGAAGAGTGGACAACCCACAACTGCTCGAGGGTTCTGGCTCACTGCAATTTATTTCACACTGTCATACAGTTTGATTTCAGCTCTTGTGTGCTTTCTTTCAAGTACTCGTGACCTCTTTGCATCCCAGTTGTCAACGGCTCTTCACTGTGGAGTTTTTTGCGCAACTATCTGCGTAAGTGTCGTTGTGTTCTATGCACCGAATCGCACACTTATTGCCCAATGGCTTTCGCCTGCGGTGCTTCGTGGGCTCAAGCCGGGACTTATATCTGTAGTGACTCTCTATTCATGTGCTGCTTTGACGACCGCTGTCATGCTGGTGGTTCGGTTACGAGAAGTGAAGTCTGTGACGTGGCTGATGGCGCCCCACGTTATTGACGCTTTCTTTCTCACACTCTTAGGAATTGGATACATCCCGACAGTGGCCGCATGGGTCATGTCCTATCTTTTGGGTCCTGGTTTTGTACTTGGCGCTCACGCAACGGTGTCAATACATGAAGCGAACGTGGGCAGGCTGCCGGCATTTCCCATTTTGGCGATTATCCCTAACCAGGTTCCACGATTTGCTCTTATCGCGTTGCTTATTCCTGTTGCTGCAGCATTCATCGCATTTCTCAAACTGGAACGAGATCCGTGGCAGGCACAAGGGCACGGATTGCTTGCAGCTGCCACAAACTCTTTGCGGTTCCATGAATGTGTGTCGTTGCTGTCTGCTGGAGCAGTCAGTGGCAGTGTGACAGCCTTACTGATGGCTGCCGCACAAGGTGCGTTAGGAAGCGAGGCTCTGAAACTCGTTGGGCCCTCGCCACTGACAAATGGCATCACCGCTGGCTTATTCGTATTTGTTGTGGGACTTCTGTTGTTTATCGTGCCTCGCATGTTTTTGAATTTGCGCGCTTCTCAACCCCGATACGACCACGAGTAAGAATGCACGAAATAGAATGAGAGTGTGCCCGCATTTCGAGTAGTCGTTCTTGCCTCTGGGACTGGCACATTATTTCAAGCACTCACTGATGCCAGCGCAGATGGCGCCTTCGATGTTGTTGGTTTGATATGCGATAAAACTTCACCGGTAATTCAGCGCGCTGTGAGCGCAGGAGTTCGTCATGTCGTAGTTGAAGTAGGCGCAGATCGTGATGAATGGGATAAGGCATTAGTAAATGCAATTACCGCCTTCACACCGGACTTAATTGTTTCAGCAGGTTTTATGCGCATCCTCGGGCCCGAGGTCTTGCGTCATTTTGAAGGCCGCATTATCAATACCCATCCCGCTCTGTTACCTGCTTTCCCTGGTGCACACGCAGTTCGCGATGCATTGGAGGCCGGTGTCGTGGCAACGGGATGCACAATCCATTTTGTCGATGCTGGTGTGGATACGGGTCAAGTCATCGTGCAACAGAGTGTTGCGATCTTGCCAACAGATACTCAAGAAAGCTTGCACGAGAGAATTAAGAGCGTTGAACGCGCATTGCTCATAAAGACGGTTTCACAATGTGCTGCAGGCGAGATTCCAATGCACATTAAGGAAGTTCAAGCCACATGACCGCTCAACACATAATTACCCGAGCACTTATCAGTGTGTATGACAAAACGGGGCTTACTGAATTAGCACAAGGACTTCATGCTGCTGGTGTCTCAATTGTTTCGACCGGAAGCACAGCGGCACACATTGCAGCACTCGGTATCCCAGTAACAGAAGTTCAAGAAGTCACGGGTTTCGCTGAATGTCTTGATGGACGCGTGAAGACTTTGCACCCTGCAATACATGCGGGAATTTTGGCTGACCTTCGACTAGATAGCCACTCCGCACAATTAGTCGAATTGGGTATTGAACCTTTTCAACTTGTAGTGGTCAATCTTTATCCGTTCTCGCAAACTGTAGCCTCCGGCGCATCCTTTGATGAGTGTGTTGAGCAAATTGACATTGGTGGTCCCGCAATGGTTCGAGCCAGTGCTAAGAACCATGCAAATGTAGCCATTGTGGTTGATCCGCATCGTTACGGTGATGTACTTTCAGCGGTGTCACGCGGCGGCTTTTCTATGAACGACCGCATGGTTCTGGCAACGCACGCCTTCCGGCACGTGGCTCAATATGATGTTGCAGTTGCAACGTGGCTTGGAAATGCAGCGCAGGAATCCGAAGAGGGTTTCCCATCATGGATTGGCCAAGTGTGGGAACGTGCTGAAGTGCTGCGCTATGGCGAAAATCCGCATCAACAGGCGGCGCTTTATGTCAGTAAGTCAGGTGACCATGGACTGGCTCAAGCCGAGCTCATTCAAGGCAAAGCAATGTCATTCAACAACTATGTTGATGCCGATGCTGCTCGCCGTGCTGCATACGATTTCTTGCAGCCAGCGGTTGCCATTATCAAACACGCGAATCCATGTGGCATTGCAATCGGCGACACAATAGAACAGGCTTACGAGCGTGCACATGCAACTGATCCGGTTTCAGCCTTTGGTGGTGTCATCGCAGCTAATCGTGTTGTGACTGGTGCGATGGCAACAGCGATAGCAGATGTTTTTACTGAAGTAGTGGTTGCTCCTGGATTTGACGAAACTGCACTTGCTATTTTTGCGGCCAAACCAAACGTCCGGTTACTGATCGCAACAGATGTTGCGCCCGAAACTGCACTGGAATATCGCGCGATTTCTGGCGGGTTACTCGTACAGGAACAAGATCGGGTAAGTGCACAGAATGACAATCCTGAATCGTGGACCTTGGTGAGTGGACAAGCCGCTGATGCCCGCACACTTTCCGATCTTGCGTTTGCTTGGAGCGCAGTGCGCTGTGTGAAATCAAACGCGATTTTACTTGCACAGGATGGTGGCGCAGTAGGAATTGGTATGGGGCAAGTTAATCGGGTTGACTCTGCACGGCTCGCCGTTGCCCGAGCAGGAGAGCGCACCCAAGGAAGTGCAGTTGCATCAGATGCGTTCTTTCCGTTCGCCGACGGACTTCAGGTTTTGATTGACGCTGGAATCACTGCCGTTGTGCAACCTGGTGGTTCAATGCGGGATGATGAAGTTATTGCAGCAGCCAATGCAGCTGGAATAACTATGTATTTCACTGGTACTCGCCACTTCTTCCACTAAGGTCGCCACATGAGAGCACAACTTCGAAGCCAATGGCCGCTGACAACGGTTTACACAGGATTGTTAGTGAGCCTTGCAATGGCGGTCTGGGTGGACTTTCGAATTGGTGCTGTTCTGCTAAGCCTCACAGTTTTAGGAGCCTTTGGGTTGCGCTACTTTCTGACTGACGATGCTGCTGGATTATTAAAAGTGCGCAGACGACGAGTTGACCTGACAATTTTGGCGCTCCTTGGAACGGTGCTGTTGATCCTGGCTCTTGTTGTGCCACATCGCACGATGTAGTGCCTGGCTGAATTCGAGCACAAACGCCTGCGGTACGATGGTCCTGTCTTGACGTCAAGATTTATCTCGCGAATAACGCGTAGCACTAAGGGGCTGTTTCATGGCTGGCAAAGTAACTGTGGTCGGTGCGGGTTTCTATGGATCCACTACTGCACAACGAATTGCTGAATACAACATTGTTGACACCGTCGTTTTGACGGACATTCTTGAGGGCAAGCCAGAAGGCCTTGCACTTGATCTGAATCAGTCACGATCAATTGAAGGATTTGAAACTCGTGTCGTGGGACAAACGACAACAGTCGATGGGCAAGGCTACGAGGCAATCGCAGGTTCTGACGTTGTCGTCATTACCGCAGGTCTGCCGCGCAAGCCGGGCATGAGCCGCATGGACCTCATTGAAACAAATGCGAAAATTGTGCGAGGCGTTGCCGAGAATGTTGCTAAGCATGCACCGGGTGCAGTCATCATCGTGGTGTCAAACCCACTGGATGAGATGACAGCACTTACCCAGATTGCTACACAGTTCCCGAAGAATCGTGTGATGGGTCAAGCAGGCATGCTCGACACCGCTCGCTTCACTCATTTCGTTGCAGAAGAACTAAACGTTCCTGTGGCATCGGTAAAGACGCTCACATTGGGCTCACACGGTGAAACCATGGTTCCGGTTCCTTCACGCTGCACCGTCGACGGCAAACCGCTTTCAGATTTTCTCAGTGAAGAAAAAATTGAAGAGCTCGTTGTTCGTACCCGCAATGGTGGCGCTGAGGTTGTAGCACTGCTTAAGACTGGGTCGGCGTACTACGCACCATCGGCTGCTGCAGCACGTATGGCTAAGGCTGTCATTGAAGATTCTGGCGCAGTGATGCCAGTGTGCGCGTGGGTAGATGGAGAATTTGGAATTGAAGGCGTGTACCTAGGCGTTGAAGCCGAAATCGGAAAGTCAGGCGTACGCCGAATTGTCCAAACGGCTCTCACCGAAGGCGAACTAGCCAGCCTGAAAGCTGCCGCATCTGCAGTGCGCGAAAAGCAAGCAGACGTAAAAGACCTCTAGAAGAAACGGATCTACACAATGTCCAAAATTAAAGTAACAGGAACTGTCGTCGAGCTCGATGGCGATGAAATGACTCGCATCATTTGGCAGTTCATTAAAGAACAACTCATTCTTCCTTATCTTGATGTGAACCTTGAGTACTACGACTTAGGTATCGAAAATCGTGACGCCACGAATGACCAAGTAACAATTGATTCAGCAAATGCAATCAAGAAGCATGGTGTTGGCGTGAAGTGTGCAACGATCACTCCAGATGAAGCACGCGTGGAAGAATTCGGTTTAAAGAAAATGTGGAAGTCACCAAATGGCACGATTCGTAACATTCTCGGCGGCGTTATTTTTCGTGAACCCATCATCATCAGCAATATCCCACGCCTAGTTCCTGGTTGGACCAAGCCAATCGTTGTTGGGCGGCATGCTTTTGGTGATCAGTACAAAGCCACAGATTTCAAAGTTCCCAGTGCGGGCACACTCACGATGACGTTTACACCAACTGATGGTTCGCAACCAATGGAATTCAATGTGTTTGATTTCCCTGGAGCTGGCGTAGCTATGGGTATGTACAACCTTGACGAATCAATTCGAGAATTCGCACGTGCCTCGCTGCAGTACGGATTGAATCGTAACTACCCCGTGTACTTGTCGACGAAGAACACGATTCTGAAAGCTTATGACGGTCAGTTCAAAGACATCTTCCAAGATGTTTTCGACACCGAGTTCAAGACCGCGTTTGATGCGGCCGGAATTAGTTATGAGCATCGTCTCATTGACGACATGGTTGCAAGTGCCTTGAAGTGGGAAGGCGGATACGTGTGGGCGTGTAAGAACTATGACGGCGATGTGCAAAGTGACATAGTCGCGCAAGGCTTTGGCTCACTGGGCTTAATGACATCTGTTTTGATGTCACCAGATGGAAGTACTGTCGAAGCAGAAGCTGCGCATGGCACCGTGACTCGCCACTACCGTCACCATCAACAAGGAAAGCCAACGTCAACAAATCCCATTGCATCAATTTTCGCGTGGACCCAAGGGCTGGCACATCGCGGCAAACTCGATGGCACTCCAGAAGTGACTCGCTTCGCAGAAACTTTGGAACGCATCTGCATCGAGACTGTGGAAAGCGGAAAGATGACAAAGGACCTAGCAAGTTTGATTTCCAGCGATCAGCCATACCTCACAACCGAAGAGTTCTTGGCTGCGATCAATGAAAACCTACAAAAGGCCATGGCTTAAGTGAGTTCCATTGGCGTCATGACGGTAAACGTCAATGGCGTGCGCGCTGCTGCCCGTAAAGGTGGCATCGCATGGATTGGTGAACAACTTCGCAGTGGTGCTGTCGCAGTGGCATGCCTACAGGAAGTACGCGCAACAACCGCTCAATTACACGAAGTGCTTGCAGATGCTGGCCTGAGTGATTTACACGTGGCCAATCAGGACAGCCTTCGGTTAGGTCATTCCGGTGTTGCACTACTTAGTGCACAACCAATCCGCAATGTGAAACAAGGACTCGGTCCAAAAGAATTTGACGGGACTGGTCGTTGGGTTCAAGCCACGATCGATACGGCATCTGGACCGCTCACTGTTGCATCGGTGTATGTCTTTGCAGGTGACATTGAAAAACCAGTCCAGCAAGACAAGTACAAATTTTTGGACGCAATGACTAAGTGGTTTAAGGGTGCTCAAAAGAATGCTCAGATGAATAGCGAGCATTTTCTGGTCTGTGGCGATGTCAATGTGGCTCACACAACAGCGGACATTAAGAATTGGAAAGGCAATGTTGGACAAGCGGGATTCCATGTGGATGAGCGAGCTCGCCTTGACACCTGGTTCGACACTGTCGGCATTGTTGACTTAGGGCGCAAAGTGGCAGGAACCGTCGATGGTCCGTACACCTGGTGGTCCAATCGGGGACAGGCGTTTGATAACGACTCGGGCTGGCGCATCGACTACCACCTAGCAACGACGCAATTGGCGCACAATTGCACGAATGTGGTGGTCCATCGGGCAGATTCATATGCCCAACGATGGAGCGATCACGCACCTGTGATTGCCCATTTCGACTTGTAGACTTACCACTCGTGGGCCAACTTTTGCCGATTTTCGGCGCAATCCTTTTGTTCTCGATTTTGGGCGCCGTATTCGTTGCCTCCGAGACCGCATTAATTACCTTGCGTGATAGTCAAGTCAAGCGGCTGGCTGAAACAAAAGGGCGTCGTGGTGTTCGGCTCGAGAACCTGGTAAAAAAACCAAACCGATTTCTTGCTGCAGGGCAAGTAGGTGTGACACTTACGGGTTTCTTTTCTGCGGCCTACGGTGAAAAACGCGTTGTTCCCATCATCGCTCCAAAGTTAGTGGCACTTGGATTATCCGAAGGCATGGCAGAACTTGCTGCACTCATTGGATCAACAGTCGCGGTTGCATACTTAGCGTTAGTTTTTGCTGAACTCACTCCGAAACGTTTGGGCTTACAGTACGCAGAACGCTACGCACTAGCACTTGCTGGACCGCTTGACATCATGGCAAAAGTATTTGCACCCTTTATTGCGCTGCTCTCAAAGTCAACAGACCTTGTTGTTCGACTTCTGGGTGGTGATCCAAATGCGGGCAAGGAACAGATTTCGGGCGAAGAGCTACGCGGCATGGTTGCGGCTCATGAAGAGCTCACATCGGTTGAGCGCGAAATGATCGACGACGTTTTTGATGCAGGCGATCGAGCGATACGTGAAATTATGATTCCCCGTACCGAAGTCGCTTTTCTTGATGCTGATCTTCCAGCTTTCAAAGCCGTTGCGATAACCAAAGACAAGGCGCACTCTCGTTATCCAGTCAGTGATGATTCCGAAGATGATGTCATCGGGTTCGTACACATCCGCGACCTTCTTGATCCTGACATGAGTAATCGCTCAATTCGTGTGGGTGATTTAGTACGAGAAGTTATCCGGCTACCAGGATCCAAGCATGTCATTCCAGCACTCAGCCTGATGCGGGCGCAAGGTCAGCACATGGCAATTGTTGTCGATGAATACGGCGGCACGGCAGGAATCATCACTATGGAAGACCTTGTAGAAGAGCTCATCGGCGACATCCGTGATGAATATGACACAGATGAATCCGAAGGTGTTATCCCGCAAGGCCACGATGTGATTGTCGATGGGCTGATTAACTTATCGGACTTCTTAGACGAAACCCGCGTGGAACTTCCTGATGGACCCTACGAGACTGCTGCAGGTTATGTGGCCTCGGAACTCGGCAGAATTCCAATGGTCGGCGATCAAATCGAAGTTGATCGTCACGTACTGACCGTTGTCGAGATGGATGGTCGACGGGTCTCACGGATTCGTGTTGTCCTGAATGAGACAATAAGCGAGTGACTCCGCGCGTACTTTCGGCAATTCAGCCCACGTCAGCCAGTTTCCATATTGGTAATCATTTGGGCGCGCTGCAGAACTGGGTCACGATGCAACAGACGCATGAATGTGTGTACGGCATTGCCGATCTACATGCAATTACAGTGGAACAAGATCCGGCCACACTGCGCCAACAAACTTTAGTTTCTGTTGCACAACTTATTGCCTTGGGTATTGATCCGAAGAAGTCCATAGTTTTTGTCCAGAGTCATGTTGCGCAGCACACTCAGTTGATGTGGGCACTCTCCTGCATCACTGGACTTGGTGAAGCAAACCGCATGACGCAGTTCAAAGACAAAGCGGCTAAGGGTGGCGCATCATCGGCAAGTGTTGGTTTATTGACTTATCCAATTTTGCAAGCAGCTGACATTTTGCTGTATCAAGCAAATGCAGTACCAGTCGGTGAGGATCAACGGCAACATCTTGAACTTACTCGCGATTTAGCAATTCGGTTTAATGGACGGTTTGGAAATACCTTTACGGTTCCAGATCCATTCATAGTCAAGGGCACTGCGAAAATCCAGGATCTGCAAGATCCGCTCGCGAAGATGAGTAAGTCATCGCCTCCGGGCTGTATTAATTTGCTCGATCCAATTAAGACCACAGAGAAAAAGATTAAGTCTGCGGTTACCGATTCTGATTCCACGGTCGCATTTGATGTTGTGAACAAGCCAGGCGTGTCGAACTTGCTCACAATCCTGTCTGCGTATTCAGGAGAATCAATTGACTCACTCGTGACACGTTTTGACGGAAAAATGTATGGCGACCTTAAAAAGGCCGTGGCAGAATCTGTGATTGATTTTGTGACACCCATACAAGCTCGGGTTAATGAATTAATGGATGACACTGCTGAACTTGAAAACATCATGCGATCGGGTGCCCAACGTGCTGGCGAGATTGCTAGTAAAACAGTTGATGATGTGTATGACAAACTCGGTTTTGTTCGCCCATGAGTTGGGATGTAGTTCTTTTTGATCTTGATGGCACACTGACCGATTCCGGTTTGGGTGTTGCAAATGGCGTGAGATTTGCGCTTAAGGAACTTGGGTTCCCTGTTCCGGATGCAGCTGACCTTCAAAAGTATCTTGGCCCACCGCTATGGACTTCATTTGTGGACTTTGCTGGAATGACGCAAGAAGAAACCGTTGAAGCGGTGAAGGCCTACCGCAGGTATTACAACGAAACGGGTGCTTTCGAAAATTCTGTGTACGACGGTGTTCCTGAAATGTTGAGTGCACTCAACAAAGCCGGCAAACGTCTGGCAGTAGCTACCTCAAAAGTGGATTACTCGGCTCTTGCAATTCTGCGACACTTCAACTTGGATCATCATTTCGAAGTGATTGCTGGCAGCGACGAACATGGTGAGCTTCGTGGCACAAAGTCCCTTGTCATAGAACATGCAGTCAACGAGCTCAATCTGGGCGACGCTGCCTCCATCGTGATGATTGGCGATCGAGAGCACGACATTCATGGGGCGACGAATCACAATCTTCCGGCAATTGGTGTGACCTGGGGCTATGCCGCAGATGGAGAACTCCAAGCCGCTGGTGCCTCATATATTGTGGATTCAGTAGCCGATTTGGAGACCCTGCTTTTGAGTTAAGGCGGGTCCGAACCTTCCCGGACTAAAGACTCGACTGAGTGCCGTTAAGTGAGCCCCACGACCTGACGTTGTGCCTGATTTCACAGACTGCAACCCGACTTCACCTGAACGCCATCCGTGCTGGCTCACTAAACTCTTACCTATGAGTTCTACGTCTTTGAAGCACGGCACAGGCGCGCCTGGCCGCGCGAGCATTCAGGAAAAACACCTACGCACAGACAAGTGGTGGATACAGCCCCTGATTTCTGTTGCCGTGTTGTTGTCGTTCATCGTTTATGCAACATTCCGGGCTTTTGAAAATAAGTATTACTTTTCCGAGCCGCTGATCTCGCCGTTCTATTCACCATGCTTAGCGCAGAACTGCGCACAAGGTGCTTCGCTGTTAGGCCGTCCAATTGGTGGCTGGTGGACGATTAGTCCAGCGTTGCTCATTCTGGTTTTCCCACTCGGATTCCGCATGACGTGTTACTACTACCGCAAGACGTACTATCGCTCATTCTGGATGTCACCTCCTGCATGTGCAGTCGCAGAACCACATAGCAAGTACACCGGTGAAACGCGTGCACCTCTTATCGTTCAAAATTCACATCGTTACTTTTTCTTCGCTGGCCTTGTGTTCAACGCCATCTTGACTATTGACGGATTTTTGGCGTTTAAGAATGACCAAGGTCAATGGGGACACATGAGTGTTGGAACGTTAGTTCTCTTAGCTAACGCAACATTCTTGTGGCTGTACTCACTGTCGTGCCACTCGTGTCGTCACGCTGTCGGTGGACGTTTGCGTCACTTCAGCAAGCACCCTATGCGCTACAAGGCGTGGACTTTCGTGTCGCGTCTTAATGCACATCATCCTAAATTTGCTTGGGTGTCGCTCTTTGGCGTGGCACTTGCTGATGTTTATGTCCGCATGGTCGCATCCGGCCAAATCACAAACTTCTACTTCTTCTAAGGAGAACTGACGAATGTCACAGATTGAACGTCACGAATACGACGTCGTCATTATCGGTGCTGGTGGCGCCGGGCTTCGTGCTGCAATTGAAGCGCGGGCCGCGGGATTACGCACCGCAATTATTTGTAAGTCGCTGTTTGGCAAGGCCCACACAGTGATGGCCGAAGGTGGCATCGCTGCATCTATGGGTAACGTGAACGAACACGACAACTGGCAAGTGCACTTCCGTGACACTATGCGTGGCGGTAAATTCCAAAACCAATGGCGTATGGCAGAACTTCATGCCAAAGAATCACCAATGCGGGTATGGGAACTTGAAACCTACGGTGCATTGTTTGATCGCACTCCTGAAGGCAAGATCAGCCAGCGTAACTTTGGTGGTCACGAATACCCACGCCTTGCTCACGTTGGTGACCGTACCGGCCTAGAGCTTATTCGTACCATGCAACAGAAAATTGTCTCGTTGCAGCAAGAAGACTTTCGTGAATCTGGTGATTACGAATCACGCATTAAAGTTTTTCAAGAACTTACGATCACTGAAATTTTGAAAGCCGATGGCAAAGTTGCTGGTGCTCTTGGCTATTGGCGAGAAACCGGTGATTTCGTTGTATTCGATGCACCTGCCGTAGTTCTTGCAACGGGCGGAATCGGCAAGTCATTTAAAGTCACATCCAATAGCTGGGAAGGTACCGGCGACGGACATGCACTTGCATTGAAGGCAGGCGGGAGTTTGCTTGGGATGGAATTTATTCAGTTCCATCCAACTGGCATGGTCTGGCCACCGAGCGTTAAGGGAATTCTGGTCACTGAGTCTGTACGTGGCGATGGCGGTGTGCTTCGCAACTCTGAAGGTCATCGATTTATGTTCGATTACATTCCTGCAGTCTTCAAAGACAAGTACGCCGACACTGAAGAGGAAGCCGACCGTTGGTATGTCGATGCGGACAACAATCGACGCCCGCCTGAGTTGTTGCCCCGAGATGAAGTAGCACGCGCCATTAACTCTGAGGTCAAAGCCGGTCGTGGAACAGAACACGGTGGAGTATTCCTTGATGTGTCGACTCGATTGGACGCGGAAGTTATTAAGCGCCGCCTGCCATCGATGTGGCATCAGTTCAAAGAGCTTGCTGATGTGGACATCACGTTGCAGCCTATGGAAGTTGGACCGACCTGCCATTACGTTATGGGTGGGGTCGCCGTTGAACCAGATTCAGGTGCAGCTACCGGCGTCCCGGGTTTGTTTGCTGCTGGAGAAGTAGCAGGCGGAATGCACGGATCGAATCGTCTTGGTGGGAATTCCTTGTCTGACCTTTTGGTGTTTGGACGTCGCGCCGGTGTTGGTGCCAGTGAATACGTTCAAGCATTAGGTGCTCGACCAGCAGTCACCGAAAGCGAAATAAATCGCGCTCTGGATTCATCAAACGCACCATTTACTAACAGCGGTTCAGAAAATCCGTATTCGCTTCACGCAGAACTACAACAAATGATGAACGATCTTGTGGGAATCATTCGTGACGAAGCAGAAATGAAAGATGCCGTTACCAAGCTTGCTGACATGAAGAAGCGTGCTAAGGGAGTCACAATGGAAGGCGCTCGCGCATTTAATCCCGCGTGGCACTTGGCACTTGACCTTGCCAACATGTTGCTTGTGAGTGAAGCAGTTGCAAAGTCGGCGCTTGAGCGTCAGGAATCCCGTGGTGGACACACTCGTAATGACTTCCCGACGATGGACGCGAAGTGGCGCTGTGTAAGCGTGCTGGCCAGCTCGCAGGATGGCGATGTTTCGGTACGCCGCGAAAGCAATCCACTTTTGCCCAAGGAACTTGCGGAACTTTTTGAAGCTGATGAATTAAAGAAGTACTTGTTGCCTGAAGAACTCGAGCAACTAGGCATGGGAGGTCACTAATGGGATACCTAGCCAGCATGCGAGTGTGGCGTGGCGATAAGTCAGGCGGTCAACTCGTTGATCACTCGGTAGAAGTGAGCGAAGGTGAAGTTGTTCTTGACATCATCCATCGTTTGCAAGCAACCCAGGCACCTGACTTGGCGGTTCGGTGGAACTGTAAGGCCGGTAAGTGCGGATCGTGCTCAGCGGAGATCAACGGCAAGCCACGCTTGATGTGTATGACTCGTATGAACACGTTTTCCGAAGATGAGACCGTGACAGTCACACCGATGCGAACATTCCCAGTGATTAAGGATCTTGTCACAGACGTTTCATTTAACTACAAGAAGGCTCGTGAAATTCCATCCTTTGATCCACCAAAAGATCTTGCTCCCGGCGAGTTCCGCATGCAACAAGAGGATGTCTCACGAAGCCAAGAATTCCGTAAATGCATCGAATGCTTCTTGTGCCAAAATACTTGCCACGTAATCCGTGATCATGAGGACAACAAAGAAAAGTTCTCGGGCCCACGCTTCTTAATGCGTATAGCTGAACTTGATATGCATCCTCTTGACCAAACTGATCGTAAGCGTTCAGCGCAAGAGGACCACGGTCTAGGCTTCTGCAACATCACTAAGTGCTGCACTGATGTCTGCCCGGAACACATCAAGATCACAGATAACGCACTCATTCCGCTGAAGGAACGCGTTGTCGATACGAAATACGATCCGCTTGTGTGGCTGGGCCGCACAATTACTCGTCGTAAGGGCGACTAGTTTCCGCGAAGCGCGGATCTCATCATGGCGCTGTCTGAATCCGGGCTTCCGTTTAAGGCCGTCTATGGTCCCTCGGATCTTGATGGCTGGGACTCTTCCGTTCAACTAGGTGAGCCAGGAGAGTATCCGTTTACTCGCGGTGTCTATCCATCGATGTACACCGGTCGGCCGTGGACCATGCGTCAGTATGCCGGCTTTGGAAATGCAGCGGAATCGAATAAGCGTTATCACCAGTTGATCAATGCAGGTCAAACGGGATTAAGCGTTGCCTTTGATTTGCCCACTCAGATGGGTTATGACTCAGATCATCCACTGGCTCACGGCGAAATTGGCAAAGTTGGAGTAGCGATCGATTCGCTTGATGACATGCAGATTTTGTTCGATAAGTTGCCACTTGATCAAGTGTCAACGTCGATGACGATTAACTCGCCGGCAGCAACTCTGCTGTTGATGTATCAGCTGGTTGGTGAATCTCACGGCGTTAGTTCGCAGCAACTGCAGGGAACAATTCAAAACGATGTGCTCAAGGAATACATCTCTCGTGGAACTTACATTTATCCGCCTGAAGCATCGTTGCGTCTGACAACTGACATTTTCTCGTACTGCCATCGGGAGGTGCCTCGCTGGAACACAATTTCTATTTCCGGTTATCACATGGCAGAAGCAGGAGCTACGCCTGCTCAAGAAATTGCTTTCACTCTAGCTAACGGTGTTGAGTATGTTCGGGCGGCACTTGCTGCCGGGCTGGACATTGATGATTTTGGTCCACGGCTTGCCTTCTTCTTTGTATCGCGCACAACGCTGATTGAGGAAGTTGCTAAATTCCGTGCTGCACGTCGGATTTGGGCTCGCATTATGCGCGACGAATTTGGCGCCAAAGATCCTCGAAGTTGGATGCTGCGGTTTCATACCCAGACTGCTGGAGTGCAATTGACCGCACAGCAGCCAGAAGTCAACATGGTGCGGGTCGCGATTCAAGGACTTGCTGCCGTGCTTGGTGGTACTCAGTCCTTACATACCAACTCATTTGATGAGGCCATTGCGCTGCCGACTGAAAAAGCTGCACGTCTTGCATTGCGTACTCAACAAGTCATCGCCTACGAAACTGATGTGACTCATACTGTTGATCCATTTGCCGGTTCGTACGTTGTTGAATCTATGACTGATGACCTGGATACCGCAATCACTGAGTTGATGGGCAAAGTAGAAAACTTTGGTGGCGCGGTTGCTGCCATCAAGGACGGTTTCCAAAAGCGCGAGATTGAGAATTCGGCGTATGACTGGGCGATTCAAATTGATAAATCGGAACGCACAATCGTCGGGGTCAATAAATTCACGATCGAGGAAGAAGAAAAATACGTGCCACTGCGAGTTGATCCGGCAATTGAAGATCAACAAAAAGAGCGCCTAGAAAAATTGCGAGCTACCCGCGATAACACTGAAGTCGCTCGAGCGCTGGGTGAACTTAAGCGAGCAGCAGAGGGTAGTGCAAATGTGCTGTACCCGATGAAGTCAGCACTGGCAGCCCGAGCAACTGGTGGCGAAGTAGCAGATGCCCTGCGTGACATCTGGGGCAAGTACGAGGCTGCGCACTCGATTCAGTGAGTACGATGGTCAGTGGCGGTGGAAGCCCGGCTGACTGGACTCGAG
>JBAXRV010000030.1:0-21345 GCA_037131045.1 Actinomycetes bacterium | reverse complement strand
AGTGAATACCCTGCGACTTTTTGGGCAATGGCCATGACTTGTTCCTGATACACAATGAGTCCATAGGTATCGCCAAGGATTTCGGAAAGTGGTTCGGCTAGTTCTTCGTGAATAGGTACCTGTGCTTTGCGATTATTTTTGTAATCGGCGTAATTCGTATGTGAATTTTCACCCATAGGTCCTGGGCGATACAACGCCAGAACTGCACAAATGTCTGCAAATGAGTCCGCATTCATTTGCCGAAGTAACGACCTCATGGGACCACCATCAAGCTGGAACACTCCAAGCGTGTCACCGCGCATAAGCAATTCGTAGGTGGCCTTATCATCCAATGTCAGATCTTCAAGAACAATGGTTTGACCGCGATTGCTCGCAATGTGCAACAAAGTGTCATCTAAAACCGTCAAGTTACGCAGACCCAAAAAATCCATTTTGAGTAGCCCAAGAGACTCGCAGGCACCCATGTCGAATTGGGTGATGATCGCGCCATCTTGATCGCGTCGCCACACGGGCAAAATGTCAAGCAATGGTTCGCGGCACAAAATCACGCCAGCGGCGTGAACTCCTGGCTGTCGTTTTAGGCCTTCGATACCGCGAGCCGTATCGACCACAGCGCGCACGTCCGCCTCATCTTGATACAGGTCACGGAATTCTTGGGCTTCACCATAACGCGGGTGTTCGGCGTCAAACATTCCCGACAACGGGATGTCTTTGCCCATCACGCCAGGTGGCATCACTTTTGTAATGCGATCGCCCAACGAATAGGGAAAACCGAGAGCTCGCCCAGCATCCTTAATGGCAGCCTTTGCTTTAATGGACGCGTACGTAATGATTTGTGCAACGCGTTCTTCACCGTACTTAGTTGTTGCATAGCGAATCATTTCGGAACGCCGACGTTCATCAAAGTCGATATCAATATCGGGCATTGATACTCGTTCTGGGTTCAAGAATCGCTCAAACAGCAATCCGTGCTTAATGGGATCGAGCTCGGTAATTCCAAGTGCCCAAGCAATAACTGCGCCTGCTGCCGAGCCACGCCCCGGACCCACTCGAATATTGTTTTCGCGAGCGTAACGACATAAATCGGCAACCACGAGAAAATATCCGGGGAATCCCATTTGACTGACAACGCCGAGTTCAAAATTTGCGCGTTCGGTATGTTCTGGTGGGACTGGAGCACCACGGAACCGCTTCACAAGCCCAGCATGTACATCGCGTGCTAATAACGTGTCTTCGGTTTCACCCGCTGGAACTGGGAACTCGGGCATGAGATTTTGGCCCTCAACAAATTTTACGTTGCAACGCTCGGCAACGAGCAATGTGTTGTCACAGGCCTCAGGAAGTTCGCGCCAGACGTCTCGCATTTCTGCAGCTGACTTCAAATAGAAATCTTGAGCATCGAACTTGAATCGCTTGGGATCATCCATCGTGGATCGGGTACCAATGCACAGCAACACTTCATGCATTGAAGCATCCTGCGGGTACACATAATGCAAGTCATTAGTTGCAAGAAGGGGCAGCCCTAAATCTTTGGCCAACTTCAAAAGGTCCATCCGAGTTTGTCGCTCAATACCCAAACCGTGGTCCATTAATTCAACAAAATAGTTCTCGGGACCAAGGATGTCTCGCATGGTTGCAGCAGCAGAACGAGCACGCTCGTAGTTACCCGCTTGCAACCAACGGTTCACTTCACCGGACGGGCAGCCGGTTGTTGCGATGATTCCTTTGCCGTACTTTTCCAAAAGTTCTTGATCAAAGCGCGGTTGGTAGTAGTACCCTTCCATGCTGGCCAAGCTTGAGAGTCTAAAAAGATTATGTAGTCCTTCATCATTTTCGGCCCACATCGTCATGTGCGTGTAGTTGTATCTGCCACGCCCAGCGCTATCACCAGATGCATCATCAATCGTGGGCAAACCAAAATCAAACGGTCCACGCTCTTTGCGGCCCTGTGGGGCGTAATAGCCTTCCATTCCGATAATGGGTTTTACATCAGTTGCTGAACCCTTTTTCCAAAATTCGAAGGCCCCAAAGAGATTGCCGTGATCGCTCATGGCAATTGCGGGCATTTTTAATTCGGAGGCTTTGGAGAAAAGATCATCGAGTCGAGCTGCCCCATCGAGCATTGAGTACTCGGTATGCACATGTAAGTGCACAAACGAATCATTACTCACGGGCCACAAACTTTCTTACTGCATCGAGATTTCTAGGGTACTTGCTTGGTCCGTCACGACGACAAGTGGCGCGCTCGTTCGAGGGCTTGGGCCAGGTCTGGTGCATGTTCTGAGTAAAAGTCGACCTGCTCAGAGTTACCTGGATGAGTAAACCCAAGGTGCGCTGCGTGTAGCCACTGACGCTCGAGCCCCATTCGGGCAGCTAACTTGGGGTCGGCTCCGTAGGTTAGATCACCGCAGCACGGATGTCGTAGGGCTGACATATGCACTCGAATTTGATGAGTCCGACCCGTTTCTAGGTGGACTTCAAGCAGCGAGGAATACGCAAACGATTCCAACGTGTCATAGTGCGTTATCGAAGGACGTCCCGTACCAACAACCGCAAACCGATGTGACGATGTTGGGTGCCGATCAATGGGGGCATCGATTGTGCCACTCATCGGATCAAGTCGGCCTTGAACCAGTGTGTGATATGTCTTCGTCACAGTTCTGTCACGGAATTGATCCTTGATGTGAAGGTAGGCGCGCTCGGATTTTGAAACAACCATCAATCCGCTGGTTCCGACATCTAGCCGATGCACAATTCCACGCCGTTCCGGCGGGCCAAATGCGGTAAGCACAACGCCCATTGCTTCAAGCGAGCCGATGACAGTTGGTCCACCCCACCCAGGACTCGGATGAGCGGCAACACCCGCAGGCTTATCGATCACGACGATGTCGTCATCCTGAAACACGAGGGGAAATTCGACAACAGGCTCAACCGCGTCCAAGTCAGGCTCTGGCAATGTCATCTCGATGACATCACCGAATGAGACCCGGGCACTTTTGGACACTACTTTGTCATTGACAGTTACGCGAGACTCGTCGATTAAGCCTGCGCAGGTCGCACGTGAAAATCCCGAAAGTTGCGCAAGCACTGCGTCCACTCGCTCGTCGTTCACATTTTCAGGAACGGGCCAATTCTTAATCATTGCGGTCTGACAATTCAATACCGCGAAAGGAAAAATAAATCATGGATAGTGCGCTTAACACGATTGCAGAGTCTGCGGCATTAAAAAGTGGGTAGTGCGGAAATTCAATAAAGTCGACAACATGTCCTCTGAAAACTCCGGGACTTCTGAATATGCGATCGCTCAAGTTTCCCAGAGCACCACCAAGCAGGGCGCCTAACGCAATTGCCCAACCACCATGAGTCAGAGTGCGAGACGAACGGATAATGACAATACACACCACGGCGGCCAGAACCGTAAAAATTATTGTTGAGCCGGTAGCAAACGAAAATGCCGCACCGGGATTTCGTGCAAAGCCCAACTTAATGAAGTTTCCGGCGACCTGCTTTTCGCCTTTAAACTCAAGAAACTTGACGGCTAAAAGTTTTGTTAGTTGATCAAGTGCCAGCACAAGTCCAGCAATGATAAATACGCGACGTTGATACAAAACGTTGCGCCTTTAACTACGGTCTTCGCGTTCCCGACATGGCATACACAATGTGGCGCGCGGGTTCGCTTCCTGCAAGCGCAGCTTGCCTATTTGTCGGCCACAATTTTCACAACGGCCATAGGTGCCCGCTTCAATGCGCTCTAGCGCATGTTGGGTTTGATCAAACAAGTCACGCTTGTTGGACAAAATTGAAATCTCGTGTTCCCGCTCAAAAGTTTTAGTGCCGGCATCGGCTTGATCGTCGCCAGCTCCTTCACCACTTTCTGTGATGAGTGTCTGGAACTTGTACTCAGCAAGTTCAATTTCGGTCTTGTACTCGGCTAATTCTTTTTGGAGTAATTTGCGCACTGCGTTTAATTCTGTTTTGGTCCAGTTGGATTCATCCTCTTGAACGACAGGATGCTTTGGTGCGGCTTTTTTGCCCGGAACTGCCTTGCGCACTGATGGCAACATGCCACCGATTGGGTTAATGACCTGAGGGGCTGGTGGAACAACAATCTTTACAGGCGCTGGGGCTTTCACGGATTCCTTTTTTTCAGGGACGGGTTTAACGGGAGATGTCTTTTTAGCGGCCGCGACCACCGCTGCTTTCTTGTTTGGCACTTTTTGAGCTGGAGCCTTTGCTGGGGCTTTGGAGGCTACCTTTTTGACAGGAGCCTTTGTTGCCACTTTTTTAGCCGGCGCCTTGGCCACGGACTTCTTAGCCGGTGCCTTAGTTACTGGCTTCTTAGTTGGAGCTTTTGCTGCTGGCTTTTTGGCCGCATTCTTAGTCGGTGCCTTGGTAGCTGATTTCTTCGCTGGAGCCTTTGCCACGCTTTTGGCGGCAGATTTCTTAGCCGGTGCTGCCTTTTTGGCAGGTGCTTTAGCAGCAGTTGATGCTGCAGACTTCTTGACTGGCGCTGATTTAGTGGCGGCCATGACGTACCCCTTGTTTTGCATTCAATTAAGTGCCTTGACTCTACACGCCAAGCCCGACCTCGTTCTCGCAAGACCCCATGTGTCAAGTAATATTGCTGACAAGCGTGAATACAGGCATTGACGAGGACACGTTGTAAGACACTGACGAACACGTTAGACAAGCGAGTTGGGGCTGGTGAAAGCCCAACGTTGTGTGAGCGGCCTTGCAATATCACCTTCTGAGCCAGATTTTGCGCCCCAATGAAGTGGTTCGCCTCGGCGAACAACGAGGGTGGTACCGCGGAAAGCAACACACGTTGCGTTTTCGTCCCTTATTCGCACTATGCATAAGGGCCTATGAACACCATGACCTACCGAGACGTTCCCGCCAAAATTGACCTGTCCGCTATGGAGCACGAAGTTCTTGATTTTTGGGCCGCGAACGACATCTTTCATAAGTCACTTGAGCGCACTCGCGATGGACAGCCTTGGATCTTCTTTGAAGGCCCGCCCACCGCAAACGGCATGCCTGGCACCCACCACGTAGAAGCTCGAGTCTTCAAAGACATTTTCCCTCGGTACCGCACTATGAAGGGTTACCACGTACCTCGTAAAGCTGGTTGGGATTGTCACGGGCTTCCCGTTGAACTTGCTGTCGAAAAAGAACTCGGATTTTCCGGCAAACAAGACATCGAAAAATTTGGTATTGCCGAGTTCAATGAAAAATGTCGCGAGTCAGTGTTGCGCCATGTCGGCGAGTTCAGCAACATGACACAACGCATGGGTTATTGGGTCGACATGGATCAGGCGTACTGGACCATGGACGCCTCCTACGTGGATAGCGTGTGGTGGAGTCTCAAGAGAATTTTTGATAAAGGCTTACTGGTCCAAGACCATCGAGTTTCGCCCTATTGTCCTCGATGTGGCACTGGATTGTCGGACCACGAACTGGCGCAAGGCTACGAAGATGTCGTGGATGCCTCGGTCTATGTTCGCTTCCCCGTCACATCAGGAGCGTTACTTGAACAATTTCCTGGCCTTGCACTCGTTATCTGGACCACGACACCGTGGACCCTTGTATCAAACACTGCGGCTGCCGTTCATCCAGAACTCGAGTACGTAGTCGCTCGGACTGCTACGGGCGAAGTTTTAGTGGTTGCTGGCGACTTACGCGAAGCGGTACTCGGTGAAGATTCTGTCGTTCTGCACACGGTTAAGGGACGCGACCTTGAAGGAACGTCCTACCAGCGACCATTTACGTGGATTGAATTTCCTGAAACGGATGCTCCTGTAAACACCGTGCTGCTTGCGGACTTTGTCACTGCACAAGATGGAACTGGAATTGTGCACGAAGCACCTGCCTTCGGTGCTGAGGACTTAATTCTGTGCCGTAGTTATGGGCTACCCGTCGTAAACCCGGTACGCGCTGATGGCACATTCCTTCCGGAAATTGAAACTGTCGGCGGCATGTTCTTTAAGAGTGCTGACCCTGTGATTGTGAACGTGCTCGAAGAACGCGGTCTACTGTTTCGTCATCTGCCATACGAGCATTCGTATCCCCATTGTTGGCGCTGCCACACAGCATTGATTTACTACGCGCAACCATCGTGGTACATCCGCACCACAGCAATTAAAGACCAACTCATCGCACAAAATGAAGCGACGAATTGGTTTCCCGAAACAATCAAGTGGGGTCGTTACGGTGATTGGCTGAATAACAATGTTGACTGGGCGCTGTCGCGTAATCGATTCTGGGGAACTCCACTTCCTATTTGGCGCTGCGAAGAAGGTCACTTGACTTGTGTTGGTGGACGTCGTGAACTTGCAGAACTTGCTGGCAACGAAGCTTTAACAGTTGACCCGCATCGCCCATTTGTCGATGACATCACATTCCCCTGCCCTACCTGCGCACAGCCGGCAACGCGTGTTCCTGAAGTCATTGACTGTTGGTTCGATTCCGGCGCGATGCCTTTCGCACAACTGGGATATCCAGAATCAAACAAAGATCTCTTCGAATCGTCGTATCCTGCTGACTTTATTTGTGAAGCGATTGACCAAACCCGTGGCTGGTTCTACACCTTGATGGCAATCGGCACTTTAGTGTTCGACGAATCCTCATACAAAAATGTCCTGTGCCTGGGACACATTCTTGATGAAGACGGACGCAAGATGAGTAAGCACTTAGGAAACGTGCTCGAACCAATGGCACTCATGGATGAGCACGGCGCCGATGCTGTGCGCTGGTTCATGCTCGCTGGTGGATCGCCATGGCAGGCCCGCCGGGTTGGCCATAACACTATTGCCGAAGTCGTTCGCAAAACACTTTTGACGTACTGGAACACTGTTGCATTCCAACGCCTTTACGCCCGTGCTGGCGATTGGGACCCAACAACTGCCAGCCTGACTGACTTAACTGACCTTGATCGCTGGGCCGTGTCACAAGCCACTCGACTTGCGCGAGATGTCGACCAAGCACTCGAACAATTCGACACTCAACGAGCTGGACGTTTCATTGCCGACTATGTTGACGATTTATCGAACTGGTACGTGCGTCGCTCTCGTCGCAGGTTTTGGGACGCCGACCATGCAGCTTTAAGCACACTGCATCACTGCATCAAAGTAGTTACGCAAGTAATGGCTCCTTTTACGCCATTTATTACCGAGCGAGTATGGCAAGACTTGTTCTCAAACGAAGCTGCCTCAGTGCACTTAACATCGTGGCCTCTGTGGTCTCCGGAAAATATTGACGACACGTTACGTGACCAAGTAGATCTGACTCGTCGCATTGTCGAGTTAGGTCGAGCCGCGCGAGCCACTTCGGGTGTGAAAACTCGTCAGCCGCTTGCTCGTGCACTAGTTGCTGCCTCGGGATGGAATAACCTTCCTGAGGGTCTGCAATCTCAAATTCGCGATGAAGTGAATGTGGAAAGTCTGGAAAGTCTTGAAGGCACTGACGAACTTGTCGATGTCACGCTGAAGGCTAACTTCAAAGCACTCGGTGCCCGCTTCTCGCAGCGCACTCCAACAATTGCAGCAGCAATTGCAGAAGCTAATCCGCGCGATCTAGTATCCGAATTACGACGCGGTCCTGCCAGCATCACTGTGGAAGGACACCCCGAAACCATCACACTTGATGACGTTGTCATTACTGAAGTACCACGCGAGGGATGGACAGTAGCCTCCGCCGACGGCGAATCGCTGGCCTTGGATCTGACCTTGACACCTGAGCTCATCGGTCAAGGTATTGCACGTGATGCAACTCGCCTGATCCAGGATGCACGCAAATCATCCGGGTTTGAGATCAGCGATCGCATTAGTGTGGTCTGGTTTAGCGGTTCCTTTGAAACAGTAAGTGCACTGACTACGCATGGTGAATCCATTGCATCCGAAGTGCTTGCAACTGCGTGGACTCAGGAAGCACTTGCCGAAGCAACGTTCTTTGATCAGGACCTTGATTTATCAATTTCCATTAAAAAGATTTAGCTCGGTTGCACAATGCAAAATGGCCAAGGAAAATCTCCTTGGCCATTTACGCAATAACTCTTTACTGATCTACTTCGCGATCATTTCGTGGAAACTTGCTTTCCAATTCGCGTAGTTGGCCCTCGAGGTAGGAACGCATGCGACTGCGGTACTCACGCTCGTATGCACGTAATTCTTCAACCTTGCGTTCAAGTTCGACGCGCTGAGTTTCGTATTCGCGTGTCAGATTAGACACTGTGGCTTTTGCTTCAAACATAATCGTGTCGGATTCAGCTTGGGTACGGGTACGAAGCTGCTCAGCTTCAATGCGCGCCGTTGCAATGTGCTCATCAGCAGTGCGCTGGGCTAATTCAAGTATGCGAACCGAAGCCGCCGAAACATCAGCCATGGACTCATTAACTGGGCCGCTGGCTGCCTGTGCTGCCATGATTTCTTGAAGGTGAGCTTCTAGCCCTTGCTTCTGGCTTGAAATAGTCGCAAGTTCATTACGAAGTCCAGCAACTACCTCATTGAGGCGACCAATTGCAGCCGAGTCGCCGCCGTCCTGAGAGACAACAACTTCAGGCTTGCGGGACTTCTCAATTATTAAGGCTTCCTGCAGAGAGGTCACCATCGCTTCAAAATCAGCGACCTGTCCCTTGAGTTGGCCATTTTCAGCATGAAGTTGGTCGAGCAGCACGCCGGCACCATCAGAAACGTCACCGCGAGATGTCGCACGAAGATCGGAATTCTCTTTGAAAAGAGAGGTAAGGGTGTCTTCAATTTCGTCTAGGAAAGTATCAACCTCTTCTAGGTCGTATCCTTCTTTAAAACGCACCGCAGTAAAGCGCTTGTTGCGAATATCGTCTGGCGTTAAAGCCATATTGACTCCCCTTTGAATCTTTCTTACCCCTCTACATTAGGCAGAAATGGCAAAATTGTGAAACTGATATGTGCCTTTACAGCGAAAAAAGCAACCGACGAATAATTGAAATGCCAATAAATAGCACGATATAAGACAAATCCAAGTACGCACCGCCAATTCTTACTGGGGGCACGACACGCCGAACAACCCGCAACGGTGGGTCAGTCACTGAATACAGAAACTCTGCCACGAGCAATAAGAATCCTTGCGGACGCCACTGCTGTGCAAACATCCGAATGTACTCAAAAATCAACCTGCCAATAAGAATGAGCTGATACAGATTAAGAAGCGCTGCAATGTCACGCGCGATGGCGGACACAACTAACTCTGATTAAAAAATGGATCGTCTCGCAGTTGCGCCCGAGCCGCCGCACCGATGTCGACATTCGATGGTGAAAGCAGAAATACGCCCTTAGTGACGCGCTCGATGCTGCCATGAAGCCCAAATGCAAGACCTGCAGAGAAATCCACAATCCGACGAGCGTCAGAATCGTCCATCTCACTTAAGTTCATGATGACCGGAGTTCCAGAGCGGAAGTCTTCACCAATCCGGCGAGCATCGTTGTAGCTACGCGGATGGATTGTGGTGATGCGATAAACCTCACCTAACCGAGGTGATGGAATCGCCGCAGGCGCGGAAGACTGCGCAACAGACACCTGGGCAACATAAGGAGCCGTCAATGGCTGCGCTTCAGGTGCTGACACCGAAACGGGACGGGTGTATTGAATTTCTTCTGCATAGTTTTCTTCATATGCATATTCGTCGACGGTTTCCTTGTCTTCAAAAAGTCCAAGGTACTCAGCCATTTTACGAACGGCATTAGACATCGCTTGCTCCTTAGGGGAAGGGGTACTCCTACGAAACTACCCTTTTGGGAGGCGATGACCGAGTATCGACGAGCCGATTCGAAGGTGTGTCGCGCCATGGCGCAGGGCTGCAACGTAGTCTTCACTCATTCCTGCCGACATCCACTGGGCTTGCGGATACTCCGTGAGAAGGTCGCTGTGCATTGCCGCTAGGCGGGAAAAGGCCTGCTCTGGGTCACCGTTGAGTGGTGCTACACCCATAACACCTTTGAGTTCCAGGGTTGCAATAGCGCACATCTGAGCGGCTAACTGCGCCACTTCCGACGGTAAACATCCGCCTCGATGATCTTGCGGGTCAGGATCAAGATTGACCTGAATTAAGGCACCTAATGGCACTTGTCGTTGGGCCGTTGCCTTAGCCAGAGCGACAACTAAGTCAGCGCGATCCACGCTGTGAACCACATCAGCCCATTGGGCAACGCTTTTGGCTTTATTCGTTTGCAACTGGCCTATCGCATGCCAAGTCAGGCCTATCGCATGCGATTCTTCCTTCTTTGGAGCAGCTTCTTGATCCCGGTTCTCGCCCACATCAGTTACTCCCAGTGTGGCCAGTATGTCCACATCGGTGACGGGCTTAGTTTTTGTCACCACGATCACAGTGGGTAAGTCGCGTCCAATGTCACTACATATAGATGCAATGTCGCTTTGGACGTGCGCTAAGTTTGCAGCCAATTCGTCGTGACGGTTCATGACTCCACCTTAGAGAGCACAACAGCAATACCGCCACGGCCCGTGACACTGTGTCGTCGATAAGAAAACAGGTTGTCGTCCTCACGCGTGCACCCATTCATCACATCGACAGTCACCCCAAGCTCGATAAGTGAATGGTGCACGCCAGCGACCAAATCGAGGTGGCGAGCATCAACTATTGCCGCCGGATTCACATCCGTAAAAAGTGCAGTCCGAGATTCGTCGACTTCATAACATACTGCGCATATCGCCGGTCCAATCACAGCATAAATATTCCCAGGTTGTGACCCGTAATCAACGAGCTGATCCACCGCAGCCCCCGCAACATTTGCCAACACACCTTTCCACCCGGCATGGAAAACTCCAATGTTGTTCGACTTAACATCTACGAGTGCCACAGGTACGCAATCAGCAGACAATGCCAGCAAAGCCAGCCCACGCACATTGGTCGTCAGGCCATCAGCCGGAGGGGCTTGGCCAGCGTCAATGATTCGCAACACTGTGCGCCCATGCTCGGCCGACATGACTGCAACGCCGTCAGCCTGCAGAGCAACTCGCACTCGCTCAATGTTGGTGTCAACATCATCAGGGTTGTCCCCCACATAGCGGGCAACGTTAAGCGTTCCAAATGGATCGGCGCTTACGCCACCATGACGCGAAAGGGCAACAATTGATGCTGACCCAATGTGCCGGCTATCGAATGGAATCACCTTAAGAAATCAGGAACGTCTAAATCGTCTGGTGAAATGTTCTCGTCATGACTAGGTGAAGGCGCGGCATTGCTACCAAACAAATTGTCGAAACCGTCTTCATCAAGCGGCACATCAACAACAGACTGGGTGAAAAAGGACGGCGGTGTTGGAATGCTGGCATGCTCGCCTTCCTTTGCAAAATCCCGCGCAATCTCGGCAGCAATTGGGGTTTCCTCTAACGCTGCTTTTGACGAAGCCGACGAAGCCCGATTGGACGGAGGAGCACCTCCATCAAATCCCGCCGCAATCACAGTGACTTTCACTTGATCGCCTTGCGTGTCATCAATGACTGCTCCAAAAATAATATTCGCATCGGGGTGCACTGCATTTTGAACCATGCGAGCTGCTTCGCTAATTTCAAAGAGCCCAAGATCGCTTCCGCCAGAAATTGAAATCAACACACCACGAGCACCTTCAATGCTTGCTTCGAGTAGTGGGCTAGAAATCGCTTGCCGTGCAGCTTCTAATGCACGATCAGCGCCTCGAGCTGAGCCGATTCCCATCAGTGCTGAACCGGCATCTTTCATCACGCTTCGCACATCTGCATAGTCCAAGTTGATAAGCCCTGGTGTTGTGATCAAGTCAGTAATGCCACTCACACCTTGGAACAGCACAGAATCAGCATGACGGAACGCATCAATGACGCTGATTCCGTTATCTTCAAGTTCAAGTAGTCGATCATTAGGGATGACAATCAGAGTGTCTACTTCGGTGCGTAATGCTTCAACACCTGAGTCGGCCTGCGTGGAACGTCGCTTACCTTCAAAACTAAATGGTCGTGTCACCACACCGATTGTTAAAGCACCCATCTGACGTGAGATGCGAGCGACAACAGGGGCACCACCCGTTCCCGTACCCCCGCCTTCACCGGCAGTGATGAAAACCATGTCGGCGCCTTTCAGCACCTCTTCAATTTCTTCTAAGTGATCTTCGGCGGCGCCACGACCTACTTCAGGGTCGGCACCAGCACCGAGGCCTCGGGTTAAATCGCGACCGATGTCTAACTTCACATCAGCATCACTCATCAGCAGATTTTGTGCGTCAGTGTTGATCGCTACGAACTCGACACCTTTAAGGCCCACTTCAATCATGCGATTAATCGCGTTGACTCCGCCGCCGCCGATACCAACAACTTTGATAACAGCTAAATAGTTTTGGGGAGCAGCCATGAGATGGATACCTTTCCGTTATGCGGACAAACTCTCAACCTCAACCAGAGGCTTATAGTTATGTCAACCTGCGACTAACTAAAGGTATTGCTACATAAGGAAAAATCACGTACAACACGCCGTTAACGCACTGTTGGTGCATCCGGTGCACTCACATTAATCGCGGTGTAGTTATTCGCCATGAGTGCTTGTGCAACCTTGACCTTGTCCAGCGCCCGCTCCCCTGATCCAAACGTCACCTCAACACCACCAGCAATTCGCACAACAACTAAGTCTTGTGTGGATGCAACCATCGATTGCACTTTCCATTGTGTTGGCAGAGCTGCCACAATCTGTACTGCAGAAAGCATCGCAGGAGTATTGGGGCGACCCTGTATGACTAAAAGTTGTTTTGGTGCAGTGGCCACAATCGGTCCCGCGGCAGAACCTAAATCGTCAACCAGTTGAAAACCCTTACTCGTGGATGCAACAGCAACTGGATACCGCTCGATGACAGTAATCAAAATCGTGTGAGGCCACCCACGTTCAACACGAACAGACTTGACTTCAGGAATCTTTCTCAAAGCTTTCTCAATCTCGTTACTTTGTATCGAAATCAAAGGTTGCCCAATTTCCAATTGTGCTTGTTTGCTGACAACTGCACTATCGAGCCGGGTTGCGCCAAAAACTTTGACATTCGCTACCAAGAACCACGAGCTATGGAATAACACAAACCACGCTGCAACAGTCAACACTCCAACAAGCCACGCAATCCACGGCAGTCGACTTCGCCGAGCCACTTGTTTAGTTCCAGCACGAACTGTCTGGCTCACTTATGACTCGCCAGCTAAAAGATCCAGAATTGTCGGACACATCATGCCGATGTCACCAGCACCAAGAGTCATGATGATGTCACCTGGCTGTGCCGCTCCAACTAAATGTTGCGGCACTGCAGACCACGATGGCTCAAATACAACGCAGTCAGGAGGTAACGGAACATTGCCAGCCATCGTGCTACCCGAGGCACCTGGAATGGGTGTCTCGCCTGGCGCAAACACCTCGAGAACCACGGCAAAATCAGCAAGTCCGAGTGCTTGACCAAATTCTCTGGAGAAAAGAGCAGTGCGGTAGTAATGATGAGCTTGGAAAGCAACAATGACTTTGCCATCACCTGCTACAGATCGAGCAGCCTTGAGAACGGCATCGATTTCTGTGGGATGGTGGGCATAATCATCAAACACTCGTACGCCATTTACTTCGCCGCGAAATTCAAAGCGTCGGTGAGTACCTGTAAATGCCTCGAGTCCTGAGATCACCTGCTCACGAGAGCACCCCAATTCAAGAGCCACAATTGCTGCAGCGGTGGCGTTCAGCGCATTATGAGCACCAGGTACCTTCAACGCAATTGGTCCGATGCTGTCACCCTGGTAATCAATCGTGAACACTGCACCAACGCTTACCGGCTCATGCATTGACAGCACTGCATCTAATCCTGCCGACTGGCCATACGTGATGACGCGCGCACCTTGTGCTCGAGCGCGATCAAGTACAGCAGATGCTCCTGCATCATCCCCACATACCACTGCGTAGCCAGAACGCTTTGACGTCCCAACAATGAACTCCACGAATGCATCCTCGATGGCTTCGTATGTTCCCCAATAATTGAGATGATCTGACTCAACATTGGTAACAATCCCAGCAAAAGTCTTGAGCTGCAAAAATGTGCCGTCACTTTCATCAGCTTCTACAACAAAATATTCACTGGTTCCTAAGTGAGCGTTACTTCCCGATTCGTTCATCTCGGAACCGATTACAAATGAAGGATTCTTTCCAGCATTTTGAAGAATCACCGTGACCATTGACGTTGTGGTTGTTTTCCCATGAGTTCCTGCAACAGAAATTGTTGTAAAAGGCTCAACAAGCTCTGCCAACGCTTGGGCTCGACTTAAGACGGCAATGCCTGCTTGGCGTGCTGCCATAAGTTCTGGGTTCGTTTCTGGAATTGCTGTCGATGCGACCAGCACATCAGGTCGACCCGCTGCAAACATCTGATCACTGTCGTGCCCCACATACACCTGAGCTCCAAGGGGTGACAACGCCTGAAGCCGACGTGAGTCCTTGGCATCACTGCCCGATACATCAACACCTTGGGTCAATAAAATTCGGGCAATGCCACTCATGCCGGCGCCACCAATGCCGACGATGTGAACGTGACCGGCAAGTTGTGTCATGAGTGCTCCTGAACCACGTTAGTTACTAGATCAGCCAAACGCGCTGAGGCATCCTGATTTCCAAACTTACGCGCAACACTTGACATGAGTTCTCTGCGTACCCGATCACGCACAATAGGAAGCACAGTGTCAACGACAAAACTCGCAGTGAACTGCTCGTCTGCACAAGCAATTGCTCCACCGGCCGCTACAACTGCTGCCGCATTCAACGACTGTTCACCATTACCAATCGGCAATGGCACAAAGCACGCAGGTAAACCAACTGCAGTGACTTCTGCAACAGTCATGGCACCACTGCGACACAGCGCAAAATCGCTCGCCGCATAAGCCAAATCCATCCGACTTATATATGGCACTGGAATGTAGCCCGGTGATGCTTGCGATACAGGTTCATTTTTGGGACCAAAGGCATGCAAAAACACAATCCCCTGCGGGTGCTTGGATTCAAGAACCTGCCGTAGTACCGAGTTCAGTCGAGCGGCCCCTTGGGAACCGCCAAAAACCAAAACCACCAGGTCGTCGCCTGTAATTCCAAAATACGTGCGCGCCTCATCACGTAATTGCGCTTTGTCGAACTGCTCAATCGAGCGACGTAATGGAATTCCAGTCAACACAGCACTAGGCAAGGAACCAACAAAACTTTCGGCCACGCGGTCCGCAAAGCGAGCACCAATACGATTTGCCAATCCAGCACGGGCATTAGCTTCGTGAATAACAATCGGTACCCGACCACGAGCGGCAAAGTACGCTGGCATCGACACATACCCACCAAACCCGACAACTACATCGGCATTGGTTGATTCAATAATGTCGCGTGTGCGCTTTACCGTTTGGTACAACCGTAGCGGCAATGTGAGCAGGTCAAAATTTATTTTCCGAGGCATAGGAACTGCCGGAATTAATTCAAGCGAGTAGCCTCGCTCTGGGATCAACGTCACTTCCATGCCACGCGCTGTACCTAACGCAGTGATCACTGTATGTGAATCCCGACGCATGAGTTCATCGGCAAGATTCATCGCCGGTTCAATATGACCAGCCGTTCCTCCACCAGCAACGACCACGCGCATTACGTCTCCTGGCGGGAGAACGACATCAACATACCTAAAGCAGCCAGAGTCGGTATCAGCGATGATCCGCCGTAGCTGACAAGCGGCAACGGAACACCCGTAATCGGCATCAGACCCAATACTCCACCGATATTTGTCGCCATCTGAGTAGCCATCCAGGTGCACACACCCAATGAGGCAAATCGGACAAATGGATCAGTTGCTTGACGTGCCACTCGCACACCAGTGCCAATGATCACAATAAATAGCACGAGTACGACAACACAGCCGACCAGACCAGTTTCTTCACCCAAGACGGCAAATATAAAATCTGTATGAGCTTCGGGAAGAGTTCCCCATTTTTCTTTTGACGCTCCTAGTCCCAGACCAAAAATTCCGCCCGAACCTAATGCATATTTTCCACGCCACAGCTGGTAATTGATTCCTTCTACATCCGTGTTCTGATGCAACCAGCCGTAAAAGCGCTGCAACCGATATGGCTGAGCAACCGACAAGCCAACTATTCCTGTGAAGGCAGCAGAAAAGAGCCCTACAAACCATGACTTTGGCGCGCCTACAAAAAAATAAGTCGAAGCCATAATCGGAGTGATCACCATGGCAGTTCCCAGATCACCTTCGCCCAAAATAAGCAACAGGACAATGAAGAACACAGGAATGAGCGGCATGGTCATACGTTTCACATCATTGGCATGGTTGACATTGCGTGCCATCATGTGGGCACCAAAAAGCACCACGCCTAATTTTGCAAACTCAGATGGCTGAAACCGAAACGGACCCCACAGATTGATCCAGTTCTTCTGTCCATTTACCGACTCACCAATAACTAAGACAGCCACCAAAGCAAGGAACGAAAATAGCATGAGCCATGAAGCCCACCTACGTATTGAGGCGACGCTCATTCGCGAAACTTTCCAGGCAATAAGTCCGCCAACTACGCTAAACATTGCTTGGCGCAGAGCCAAAGAATACGAGTTTCCAAAATATTGATACGAGAACACACTCGATGCAGAAAACACCATGTACAAGCCGCCAACCAACAATATGATTGTGGCCCCTGAAATAACACCGTAATTCCACATTGGGTGTGCCATGTGTTTACGAATCTCATGGCGAGATGTAGTCGATGCGGGTCGCGTCTTATTTGAAATAGACACTACATCTCCAACTGTCGAACACACGCAGCAAAAACGTCACCGCGATGACCGTACTCGCGATACATGTCCCAAGAAGCGCAACCAGGAGCAAGTAAAACTGTGTCGCCCGACTGTGCAAGTTCCCGTGCGAAGTCAACAACTTCTTCCATAGCATTAGTTTCCTTGCTCGAGACACGACGAACAGGGACGTGCGGTGCGTGTCGCTCAAGTGCTGCCGCAATGACGTCTTGATCAACTCCGAGTAGCACAACTCCACGCAGTTTTGCTGCGCTTGCTATCACCAGATCATCAAAATCTTGTCCCTTGGCCATACCGCCCGCAATCCACACAATGGACTCATACGCTGCAATCGATGTCATGGCGGCGTGGGTATTCGTTGCCTTTGAATCATCTATGTATGTAACGCCATCGATTGTGGCTACCGTGGCGATTCGATGAGCTGCCGGAGTCCAGGCTCGAAGTCCAGCGCGGATAGCACGAGCATCAACACCGTGAGCTCGGGCCAATGCGCAGGCCGCCAAGGCATTCTCAATATTGTGACGAGCTGGAATTGCTAAATCATCAATCTGCGCAAGTTCAAGTGCGCTATCTCGACGATTGGGCAGGAATGCACGATCTACTAAAAACTCGTCAACAACTCCAAGCATCGAAATATCTGGGATACCTAAGGTAAATCCGACAGCTCTACAGCCCTCAATGACATCGGCGTCTTCAACCATCTTTATTGTTTGCGTATCTGCAACATTGAAGATGGCAGCAACTTGAGTGCGCTCATAAATGCGTGCTTTTGCGGCAGTGTAGGCCTCAAGAGTTCCGAACAAATCGATGTGATCAGGTGCCAGGTTCAAACACACTGAGGCTAGTGGCGACATCGTGTGAACGAACGGCAACTGCGGAGCGCCAACTTCAACAGCCACACTGTCCCACGGCAGCGGGTCCATCATGACCTCAACTAAGGAACGTCCAATGTTCCCTGCAGCAACACTTCGTTGACCGGCGGCTTGCAAAATGGATTCGAGCATCAATGTGGTTGTGGTCTTGCCATTAGTACCGGTGATGACAAGCCATGGTGCGTCATTGTCACGTAAGCGCCACGCAAGTTCGAGTTCACCCCACACCGGAATATCGGCCGCGTGCGCTTGTGCCACTATCGCTGCATTAGGCGCAACTCCAGGTGAGAGCACAAGGAGTTGCGTTCCTTCGGGCAACTGCGAATCATCTCCGAGCAGCAACGTCGCGCCAAGAATCTCCAAGATAGTGCCATGTTCTCGAGCCTTATCCGACGTGGATTTATCGACAATTGTGACGGTGGCACCCACGTGCACCAATGCATCGGCAGCAGCAAAACCAGCGACACCAAGTCCGACCACAGTGACGTGAAGTCCTTGCCATTCTGAGGTACGCGAAAGGTCGTTAATGCGATCCTGATTCATTTATTGCGTGACCCACTCGCCATAGAACATGGCCATGGCAATACCAACAAAGAGACCTTGGATAATCCAGAACCGAACCACAATCAACACTTCGGGCCAACCGAGCATTTCAAAGTGATGATGCAACGGTGCCATACGTAGCACTCGCTTACCAGTTAACTTAAAAGAACCCACCTGGGCAATCACTGACAATGTCACAATGACAAAAAGTCCGCCGACGAGTCCTAGTAATAATTCTGTGCGAGTCATCAATGCCAGAGCTGCCAATGCACCGCCGAGCGCAAGTGAACCAGTGTCGCCCATGAAGATACGCGCTGGGCTGGTATTCCACCACAAGAAACCGAAACAAGCTCCACCACACGCAGCTGCAAACATGGCAATGTCTAGTGGATCGCGCACTGTGTAACACCGTGGCACAATTCCGAATTCACAGTTTTGTCCGTATTGCCACACGGCCATAATCGTGTACGCAACAAATGACATCACAATGGCGCCCGTAGCTAATCCGTCGAGACCATCAGTGAGATTCACTCCGTTTGTAATCCCAGTAATCAAAAACCAAATCCACACCAACAGCACACCAGCGGGTAACACAATCGAGGTATCTCTGACCCAAGAGACTGCTGCTGTTATCGGTGCCTGACCTGCGTCATCCAAAAACCGCGAAGCCAGTAATCCAAATGAGATTGCAGCCACGGCTTGACCCAACAGTTTGCTGCGTGCCCTCATTCCTGTGCTGCGCTGTTTAAAAATCTTCATGTAGTCATCAGCCATGCCGACAATGCCCAGTGCGACCATCAGGTAAATCGCTAAATATCCCGAGATAGTTGGAGCGGTCCACATAATAAGGTGCGTGAGAAAATAACCTGCAACAACGGACACGACAATTGCCAAGCCACCCATGGATGGTGTGCCGCGCTTACTTCCGTGTTCGGGATACTGCAAGCCATCGGACGATTCACGGATTGCCTGAGCATAACCACGGCTACGTAAAAACTTAATCAGTAGCGGTGTGCCTAAAAGTGAAAAGAGTGCTGCAAGTGCTCCGGCAAGAACGACCAGTTTCACGTCAGGTGTCCTCTCCCAGTCGGTCTTGCACAATATGCACGAGCTGCTCGAGACCAGCAGAACGGGAGGCTTTAAAGAGCACAATATCCGTTGGTGTGACCTCTGAAACAATGTAGTCTGCTGCTATTTGAATATCGGGCAACCACACGGCTTTTACCTGTCCAGCTTCTAAGGCACCGGTATAAATCGCTTGCGCATCAGCACCGACAACAACGACATTGTCAACGTCGAAATCTCGCGTGCTTCTGCCAAGAGCAAGGTGCTCCGCATGCGACTCATCACCTAGTTCTCGCATCACGCCTAAGACTGCCCACGAGCGGCGGGAGTGTGACATGGACTGCAACGCAGATAAGGCAGCCGACATTGAGTCTGGATTTGCATTGTACGCATCATTGATCACTGTGATGCCATTCTTGAGTTCGCGTATTTCCATGCGCCACTTGCTTACTGTGGTCAAGCTATGCAATGCGCTCACCACATCATCAACACTCATGCCAAGGCTCAAACCCGTTGCTGCGCCAGCCAATGCATTGGACACACTGTGCTTTCCTACAAGGGGCAATACCACTGTGCGACGTTCACCCTTGTAGTCGAGTTCAAAAGTTGAGGTGCCATCCAGTTGCTGCATGTGGTCAACCGCACGCACATCGGAATCTGCGTGAAAACCAAATGTCAACACTTGAGCATCTGTCATGTCGCACATCGATAACACATTTGCATCGTCACAATTAAGGATGGCTATGCCATCACCTGGCAGAGACGTGACGAGTTCGGCCTTTGCATCTCGAATGGCGGCGAGTGAACCTAACTCACCGATGTGCGCTTTACCAACGTTTGTGACAACACCGATAGTTGGTCGAGCAATGTCACACAAGTATTCGATGTGGCCAGCTCCGCGCATACCCATTTCCAGCACCATGAATTGCGTGTCATCAGGTGCTTGCAGAATGGTCAACGGCAACCCCAGTTCATTGTTGGGCGATCCGGCAGGTGCGTGCGTTGCGCCATGACGTGCAAGAACTTGCCCAATCAAATCTTTCGTTGAAGTTTTTCCTGACGAACCTGTGACACCGATAAAAGTAGTTCCGCTCATGGTTTCACGTTGGACTCGAGCAATGTGACCTAACGCGACTATCACAGGATCCAGACCGGGTGACAGTGGAACAACAACTCCTGAACCCGCCACCACACGCGACACTAAGACAGCAACCGCACCTCGTTCATATGCTTCACTAATTAAGTCATGAGCATCAACGCGCTCGCCTACGATGGCGCAGAATAAGTCACCATGCTGAATTGTTCGAGTGTCGGTTGATACTCCTGTAATAACAATGTCAGCATCACCAAAAAGGGTGCCACCTGTAATAGATGCAACATGTTGCAAGGTGAAACTACGCATGCTGACTCTCCTGAATGATGACTTCTCGATCATCAAAGGGATGAATAATGCCAGCTATTTCCTGCCCTTGCTCGTGCCCTTTACCGAGCACTGCAATCACATCGCCATCTTTGGACATTGCAAGAGCAGTATGAATCGCATGTCGACGATCACCAATGTCATGAACCAGAGCGTTACCAGATAACGCACCGCGCATCACTTCTGCCCGAATTGTGTCTGGGTTTTCAGAACGGGGATTGTCATCAGTAACAATCACAACATCGGAAAACTCGCTAGCTACTTTGCCCATCTCAAAACGCTTGCTCGGATCGCGGTCACCGCCACACCCAATGACCGTAATCACAGTGCGCGGCTGAGCACTGCGAATTGCTTCAAGGACCTTGCCCACGGCATCGGGGGTATGCGCATAGTCCACATAGGCACGGCCTGCACCACTATGTGGCACTGCCTCAAATCTGCCCGGGACACTTGAGAAACATTCCAGTGCGCGAATTGCTGTTGCAACATCAACTCCCAAAAGTGAACACACAGCAATAGACGCCACAGCATTATCGACATTGAAAGAACCTAAGACTGGGATCTGCACGTCATGATGTTCGCCATCGGGGCCGTCAAGAACGAATGACGTGAATGTTTCTAAG
>JBAXRV010000029.1:0-21581 GCA_037131045.1 Actinomycetes bacterium | reverse complement strand
CCAATGAGGTCTGCGAATACTTTAAGTTCTTCAATCGATGTGTCACTGACCATGTGGCACCACATCCAATCTCGCCACGGCCATAACGCCTGGTCGATGAGGATTGCCATAGATGTCAGATTAGTCGCTAATGCCAAACCGATTGTAAATGGCCTTCAGCGGCTTAGGAGCCCACCAATTCCACTTGCCGGCAACACGCATTAATGCAGGTACGAGCAACCCCCGAACAATCGTGGCATCAAGCAAGATGGCAAAGGCTGTGCCAAGACCTAACATCTTGATACTTGTTACGCCACTTGTCAGGAAGGTAAAGAAAACCAGAGCAATCAAGATTGCGGCCGCGGTAATTATTCGACCGCTGCGTTGCAACCCAAAACTGACCGCATCCATAGTGTTTGCACCACGGTCATGTTCTTCCTTGATTCGCGAGAGCATGAACACTTCGTAGTCCATTGACAAACCGAATGCAACGACGGCAACAAGAACCAGCGATGACGTATCGATAACACCTGTTACCGTGAACTTCCCAGTGAGCCATTGCAGGTGTCCATCTTGGAATACCCACTTGATGACACCAAGAGTTGCCGACAAACTCAGCAGGTTAAGGAACACTGCTTTGATCGGGAGCAGCACGCTTCCGGTGTAGAGGAAAAGCACAATTAACGTGGCTAGCGAAAGCCACATCAACACAGCGGGCAAGTGGTCAGAGATTCCTGCCTGGGAGTCTGAATAGATTGCACTTGCTCCACCAACTAAAGTTCCTGCTGGTAAGTCGCTACTTCTAATGGAATCGACCAACGTGACACTTTCAGAGTCCCGCGGTCCGAATTTTGAGACAACTGTGAGCCGCGAATAGGTATCAGTTTGCTGACTTCCTGGGTTTGGAATTGCTGTGGTTCCAGCGTGCGTCATATACAAGTCAGGTGAAGCCACAGTGACTGTGCCGGGACGAGCGAGAATCTTTACTGCCAAGGCATCCACCTGAGCGATGTTTGCACTGTCGCGAGGAATCAAGATTTCAATCGGTGTTGTCTGCGCGCCATCAAAGCGATCTCGTGAAATTTGACCTGCGATTGCAGCCCGGTCCGAAGCGGGAAGCACCCGATCGTCAACTTGGCCAAATTTCACAGACAGTGCTGGTGCTGCCATAGCGCCGAGCATGACCATAGCGCCGATGATGACAACGAGTGGCCGCTTCATGACGGAGCGCGCTAACCAAGCCCAGGCACCATCTTCTTTCGTCGTTAACACACTTCGGCGGATTTTCAGTTTGTCAATTTTGTGACCAAGCAAAGCTAGAGATGCAGGTAATGCTGTCAGTGATGCAATCACTGCGAACAACACGACGCTCACACCAGCGTAGGCAAATGACTTTAAGAAGTATTGCGGGAACAGTGTCATCGCGCCAAGCACGAGCATGACTGCGATGCCCGAGAAAAATACGGTACGACCTGCGGTTGCCACTGTGCGAGCCACACTGTCTTCAACACTGTGCCCAGCATGCAGCTCTTCTCGATAGCGGTTAACAATGAGCAGCGCGTAATCAATACCAAGGCCCATACCTAGTCCGGTAATTAGGTTCAAAGCGAAAACTGAAACGTCAGTGAACTGACTAATTACAAAGAGTGCAAAGAAACTTCCAAAGATGGAACTCAAGGCAACAATCATGGGAAGTCCCGCAGAAACTGCAGTTCCGAAAATAATCATCAGCAGAATGATGTTCAATGGGATTGCAATTGCTTCAGCGCGTGCTAAGTCTGACTGGATGCGGGAATTGATTGCATGGTAAATAGTTTGCATACCACCGACATATGTTGTGGTCATGCCAACTTTGCCGTCGTAAGTATCCTGAATGTGCTGCGCAACTGTTGATGCAAGTTCTGGGTCAATGCCGTTATCAAAGTAGATAGTTGCAAGGGCAGCTTTTCCATCTTTGCTCTTGAGCGATGCAGGCTTGCCCAGGCTCCAGTAAGAATCAACGCGTTCAACATGATCCTCGGCAGCGACCTTACTCAACAGAGAAGTAGCCGATGCTACGGCTGCGGGATCGTCTACGTTGGTTGGACTATCGATGATGAAGACCACGCTGGCCTCGCGAGCGCTGAAATCCTTTTGCAGAATTGAGTCGACTCGGGCCGAGTCGCTCTTGGGATTGTCATAGCCCTGCGTCTTCATTGCGCTAAAGACTCCGAAACCGAGTGCGCCAGCCACTACGAGGAATACAACGTATCCAGCAAGAATTGCCTTACTGCGGCGTACAACAAAATGACCCAGACGTTCAAACATGATTTTCCAATCTTTACGTTGTTCAGATTCTGCCAATGAATCTGAACACTGTCAAGTTCCTGTGGCACAATGGTGGTATGACTACCTACCATCACGGCGATCTGCAGCAGTCGCTTGTGTCACAAGCCTCGCAAGAGATTGCTCTTGGCGGTAGTCAGTCTATTTCGTTGCGCCACGTGGCTAGTGAAGTCGGCGTATCGGCTAGCGCTGCTTATCACCACTTCGCTGACAAGCAGGCCCTCCTTGATGCCGTTGCCCATGACGTAATCGAGCGGCTCGGTATCGCTATGGGGCAGGCGCTAGCTCGGATTCCAGGAGATGACAATTCAAGTGCAATTGCTCGTTTTGAAGCTCTGGGTCAGGTGTATCTGACTTTTGCGCAGGAAAATCCAAATTTATTCCTGCATGCATTCGGCCCCAACTGCACACATGACCAACCCGGTGACAGCGTGGCCTTCGATGAGTTAGTTGCGGTATTGGACGATCTTGATTCTCGAGGACTTGTGCGTCCGGGCATTCGTGTGGGACTTGAGAACGTTGTGTGGAGTTCCGTTCACGGATTGTCGATGCTCACACTGACCGGATTAGTCGATTCAAATTCTCACCAAGAATATTTGTCGTCAATACGACGTCTGGTACTTACTTAAAGCTTTCGTGCCAGACTGTGTGCGTTTGCTCGTATTGAGTCATCAATAATGAGAAATAAATCGTTAATCTAGTTGACGGTGACTCGCGCGGTTGTCGACGTCGCGGAACCAATTGTTGTGTCGTTAATGCGAACACGTAACTCGAGAACTTGTTTATTAGATGGTGCCTGCGTGATGTAGGTCCAAGCCCCTCGAGAATTCGTCATCGCGGTCCCTAGTGCCAACCACTTGCCTGTAGCCAATTTCTTGTCAATAGTGATTGTGACCTTTTTCTTAACAGGGCTAACGGCTCCAGTCAACGTCACCGACCTTTTTACCCTGACACTCAGAGGAGCCTTCAACGTGACTTTGCCTGCAACAACAACCTGATGTTCGCCCGTTGTCAGCGAACCGGAATTATTTGTTGCCCTCACACGTAACGTGTGGTTACCCGCTTGAGTATTTTTCCACGTGAGTGACCAGGTTCCCGACTTAGTGCTTGTTGTGCTGACAACATCGACCCACCCTGAAACGGTTTTGCGTTGCAATGTCACAGCAGTTCCGCTTTGAATCGGTGTGAGCATTCCTGCAACCGAAAAACTATGTGGCAAGGTCACAGACGTCACCCACTTATTTCCCGCAACTCGAGTCAGTTTCTTGATTGCAGTCTTGGGGCTTGCAGGGGTTGTGGTGCTTCCCGGAGTGATTGATGTGATGTATGTAGAGCCATTAAACGAAGTATTTGGTCCACCGACCAGAGAACCTAACCCCATTAAGGAGCGAAAATTATCTGGCGTGATATCAAGCGCATTGGATTGCCATGCCGAACCGGGGCGCACGTTGATCAGGTAGCTGGTTCCCCCTGAATCTGTAACTGTGAATTGTGAAATCGCGCCGCTTGCGGTGAGTACACCAAGGGTCAAGGAATCAATGTCAGCTATCTGAACACCGATGCCATCAATTTTTTGCCCGGTTAACCACGTGTTCAGTTGAGTTACCAAATGTGATTGAGTGATCTGCACCGACCATGACGCATAAGGGTTGTGCACGTCAGGGAGTTTGGCCCAGTGGTCATCTACTTTGCCAAATCCTGCAAGTGTTGAACCCCACACCTCTTGAGTGGGTTGAGTGAAGCCACCAGTTGATGACGAAAAAAATGTTTTCACCACGCTAAGTACACCGCCAGATGAAACGGTGACCACTTTGCCAAACCCATTGCTCATCGTTGCAGCAACTGCTGCAGTCCATTGCGAACCATACGAGGCAAATTCTTTATTGAACCCCACGTAATTTTGATCACTTGTGTCAGGTAGCACTTGGCACAAGCAACTGGCACGCACTTTCTTCGTATACCCAGGAATTGAAATGGAAGTCGATTTCCCAGCAATCGAAATCACAGTGGCAAGTGCGTACGACCGGGCAGCAATTGCTTGGGCTTGTAATGTGGCTGCTGGCCACGATGAGGGAACTTCACCAATTCCATTAACGTACTCATCATCAAGTTGTTCAGTTAAAACAACGTTGAGGTCGGCGGTGGTATCTCCAAAAGCTCCAGCATCAATCTGCAGTGATCCATAGCGATATCGGTGGTAGCAATTACCAGACCGTGACTGTGGAGTAGCGAAGTAATTTGTACACGCGGTGCCTAGTCCGGCAGTTGCATTTGCTGGGCTCGTGTCAGATACAAGATTGACCACACTAGGCGCAGCTCCATTTGCTGTAGTCCCGTTCCACGTGACATCAATATGAGAAGCAGAGACCTTATCTCCATTGGGATAAGTGATTTGCGCTTTTCCGTCGACAAAGTCAATCGACACAGCTGCGTTCATAGCGACATCGACAGCAGCTTTAGTGTCAGCAGTAATAGTCAGGTGACCCCCCGCACCACCAAGAGATTCACCGCGTAGTGCCACGTGGGTGACGTCGCGCTTAAGTCCAACTCGGATTTCTTCACTGCGTGATGTTTCGGGCAAGTCGGAAGTCACAGTAACTGCAGTTGTCGGGAAGTAGGCTCCGACAATTTGATTTGCTGTGAATCCATTAAGCGCCATGCCGTAGGCCCCGTATTGACTAAGCCCAACTCCATGGCCCCACCCTGACCCGCTGAACGTAAATGTTGCAGGCACAACGTCGGCGCTCGCTGCTCGAGAAGGGTTGGCAGAAGTTAAAGATCCCGCACAGGCTAGAGCGACAGCCATCGTGACTGTGGCGACCCGCTGCGACCGAAAAATTGGCATAAGTAGACGCACGGGTGGTTGGGGAAGTCCGTACCGTCTTAATGAAAGTAACACAGTCCAATACCTGCGAAGGGTAAGCGAAATCAAGGTTTTAGCTAAATTACGCCTTTACTGAACGTTCACATGCAGGTTTTCGTTGGCTAGCGTCTGTGACCTACGATTAGACAGGAGTTGCTCTCGTAAGTGAGCGGCTCGCATGTCCTATTACGAAACCCCAAGATGCAAGGAACCTCAGTGGCTGTCCTAGACAAAATCCTGCGCGCAGGCGAAGGCAAGATCATCCGCAAGTTGGAATCTTTAGCATCGCAAGTCAACGCCCTCGAGACTCATTTCGTTGAGATGAGTGACGATGATCTGCGTGACATGACGGCTTCGTTCAAAGAGCGCATTGCCAATGGTGAGTCACTTGATGATTTACTTCCCGAAGCATTCGCGGTTGTTCGTGAAGCCGCTAAGCGCACACTAGGTCAGCGTCACTACGACGTGCAGCTCATGGGTGGTGCGGCACTTCACTTAGGAAACATCGCTGAAATGCGCACCGGTGAAGGTAAGACACTCGTGTCGACATTGCCGGCTTATCTGAACGCACTTGGCGGCCAGGGTGTTCACATTGTTACCGTCAATGATTACCTCGCTGCCCGTGACGCTCAGTGGATGGGTCGCGTTCATCGTTTCCTTGGACTCACTGTCGGTGTGATTCTTTCGGACATGACGCCAGCAACTCGCCGTGGTGAATACGAATGCGATATCACCTATGGCACAAACAACGAATTTGGTTTTGATTACCTTCGCGACAACATGGCGTGGTCACCAGCAGATCGCGTACAACGGGGCCACAACTTTGCAGTCGTCGATGAAGTTGACTCGATTCTGATTGACGAAGCACGTACCCCACTGATTATTTCTGGCTCGGCTGATATGCCAACAAAGTGGTACACCGAGTTTGCTCGTCTGGTTCCACGATTAATTCGCGAAGAAGATTACGAAGTTGATGAAAAGAAGCGCACTGTTGGTGTTTTGGAAACTGGCGTAACCAAGGTTGAAAATTGGCTCGGCATCGACAACCTTTATGAATCGGCAAATACTCCACTTGTTGGGTTCCTCAACAATGCTTTGAAGGCACTCGCGTTATTCAAGCGCGACAAAGACTACGTCGTGATGAATGGCGAAGTGATGATTGTTGATGAGCACACGGGCCGCATTCTGGCAGGCCGCCGCTACAACGAAGGTATGCACCAAGCTATCGAAGCAAAAGAAAATGTCACGATTCAAAATGAGAATCAGACACTGGCTACGATTACGCTTCAGAACTATTTCCGCATGTACGACAAGTTGTCAGGTATGACTGGTACTGCGATGACTGAAGCCTCGGAATTCAACCAGATTTACAAACTCGGCGTAGTCCCCATTCCCACCAATCGTTCGACGCAACGTATTGATCAGACAGATTTGGTGTACCGAACAGAATCCGCAAAATACACCGCGGTCATCGCTGACATTGAAGAACGTAATCGTAAGGGCCAACCAATTCTTGTTGGCACGGCAAGTGTCGAGAAGAGTGAGTTGCTTTCCACGTTTTTGACTCGTGCTGGAATTCGCCATGAAGTCTTGAACGCTAAACAGCATGAGCGTGAAGCATCAATCATTGCTGAAGCGGGTCGTAAGGCCGCTGTCACTGTTGCAACAAACATGGCAGGGCGTGGAACTGACATCATGCTTGGTGGCAATCCGGAATTCCGAGCGCAAATGGCACTGAAGAACCAAGGCCTTGATCCGGTAGATAATCCCGTCGAGTATGAAGCTGCTTGGCAAGATGCACTTCACAAGGCGCAAGCTGATGTTGAAGCCGAGCACAATGAAGTGGTTAATGCTGGCGGACTTTATGTACTTGGAACGGAACGTCACGAATCGCGCCGAATTGATAATCAGTTGCGTGGTCGTTCAGGACGTCAGGGCGATCCTGGTGAAACTCGGTTCTACTTGTCACTTGAAGATGACTTAATGCGTCTGTTCAAAGGCGAAATGGTTAACAGTTTCTTGACCCGCTTCAATGTTCCTGATGATGTTCCTATCGAAGCCAAGATGGTGACGAACGCGATTCGGTCCGCACAGACTCAAGTTGAAGCTCAAAACTTTGAAATTCGTAAGAACGTCTTGAAGTACGACGAAGTCATGAATCGGCAGCGCCAAGTTATCTACGCCGAGCGTGTTGAGATTCTTGAAGGTGCCGACATTAAAGATCAGATTGTCACGTTTATTGATGACACAGTGAAGGCCTATGTTGCTGCGGCAACAGCCGAAGGGTATCCAGAAGATTGGGACTTTGCCACACTGTGGACAGCACTTGGCACGCTTTATCCAGTCAAGGTCACACTTGATGAACTTGTGGCCCAGGTCGGCGGCGATGTACAAAATCTCGATGCTGAACTTATTGAAACGGCCGTGCTTTCCGATATTCGAAGTGCCTATGCCGCGCGCGAAGAAGAACTTACTGAGCCGGTCATGCGTGAACTTGAACGTCGCGTCATATTGACAGTGTTGGATCGCAAGTGGCGTGAGCATTTATACGAAATGGATTACTTGCAAGATGGAATCGGCTTGCGCGCGATGGCTCAACGCGATCCGCTAGTTGAATACCAACGTGAAGGTTTTGACTTATTCGTTGCAATGATGGATGGCATTAAGGAAGAGTCAGTTGGATTCTTGTTTAATGTTGAAGTTACGGTCAACGAGCAGCAGGACACTGACGGCGATGGTGAAATCGACGAGGTCGCATTGTTTGCTAAGGGTCTGCAACAAACGCAGGCGCAGAATTTGCAATACAGCGCACCAAGTGAATCGGGCGAGCCAACGGGAGTTACCGCAAAGTCAGCGAGCGGCTCACGTTCAACTTCTGGAACTTATGACAATGTGGGTCGCAATGATCCATGTCCGTGTGGTTCTGGCAAGAAGTTCAAACAGTGTCACGGCAACCCGTCGAATAACTAGACTCACACAGCCCAAATTAATGATGTGGCACGCCAGCGCCCGTCTAGACCTTCAAGGCGAATAGCTAACGCAAAAGATCGATTTGGCGTTCCAAAAACTCCAGAAACTTCTGCAACGCCATCATCGGTCTCGCAGACATGGACGCTGCGCACCGAAAATCGGGGCATGTTCTTTGCAGAAATGCGGGCTTGTACTAAAGACATCACTTCTGGAGTTAGCCAGCGAGTGAGCTGACTCGATGGCCGGACTCCATTTATCACTTCGACAATTCCGTGAACCAACCTGATGGACCACTGCCTGGCATTCGGTAGGTCATTGCGTGAGGTTGGTTGCGGTTCAAAAGAGTCGTTTGGCTCCACAGTGACTCGAGGTGCTACGTACGATAGGGCATTGGCGCCATCAATCTGTGGCCATTCAAATGGCAGCGTTTGTTGTAACCCGTGCTTTGTGCGCTTTGGCAAACTGATGATGTCCGCTTCGCGTCGCGCTAATGGTGCTGGAAGTGCGTAAATAACTGCGTTCATGATTCCCCCAAATCACTTCACTCGGTTCACGCCGGCACACATCGAAAAGGTGTGTGCAGGTGCGTGCAGGACAACGTCGTACCCTGCGATAAACCTTCATAAACTTTTGTACGTGGGGAATTTCTGATGGTCAATAGGTGTGTGTGAATAACTCAAACTCTGTGGATAACCAATTTCAGAAGGCGGGGATTGGGGAAAACTTTTCACATGACCCGACATTTCGTAACTGATAGATCCGACGATGGCTTACCTGCAGTGCTGCACGACGTTGCTTATGTGTTGTCCGCTGCTCATGAGGCAATTGCAGGAGATGAGCGCGCCGATCTGGCTGCACAAGTAGCAGATACTGTGCGCTTTGATCACGCGCAGGTGTCCTGGCTTGACCGAGTACGAGTGACTGGCACTCCGGTAGACATGACATTTGACCATGCGCTGCTTGCGCTGCGCGAAGTGCGGGTGACTCACTGTTGCCCAGATGCTTTGATCGCCACAAATGACGTGCATGAATTCCTTGTTAATCCAAAACATCTGACTGCTGTGAGCGGGCTTAGCAACTTGTCACGAATGAGCGCTCACCGGGTACATGACTGCCGACGTTCCTGGCTATTCGAGTGCGTTGATGTGGGTTACGAACTGGCTGTGTTTGTTCGTCCCCAACAGGTTGTTCGTGGGACGTGTAGTCGCGTCAACTTCGATTCGATAGATGTGAGTCTGCGTACAGGTGTGCTCACCATTGCACTGCAGGGACTCGTCGCAGTGCAACGATCGATGCTCTCGGGTTGCTGACACTTTTCACCTTGGGTTATTAGCAACGAAGTGGGCAGTCTGCGAGTACATGTCTGTGATGTATTTTTCGAGTTGCGCGGTTTCAACTCGCCACTGCCCTCGAGCGCCAATTTTTATCGCAGGCAGTTCTCCGGCTCGAACAAGCGAGTAAACCTGCGATGGTGCGATGTTCAGGATGCCGGCGACTTCAGCCAAAGTAATGAATCGTGGTGCCACTTCACTATCGTCACAAATTCGGGACCTGACACGACTGGAGTTATCCACAGTTCCAAAAATTGCACGTGTGAATGTCACCCGTTGGTGTGACCATAACTAGAACCTCAGGAGGAGTTATGGCAGTGACGTTACGGACCCGCACAGATCATTCAAAGGTGCGACGGTTGCCGACACCCAAATCAACATTGATCACTCACAATCGCAACGCAGCATCCTGGCGAGATGGCCGCTTTTGGGCGGGCTTGGGTTTACTTGTTGGATCTGTAGTTATTGGAAATAGTTATGTGGCACATGTATCTGCGCGATCGTTTGCTGTAGTTCTCGATCATCCGTTAGCTGCTGGAACCGTCATCTCACGCGATGATCTCCGGTTAGCCAGTGTGGCGCTTCCAGATTCGGTTGAAGTTGTGAAGTCGGTATCGGATGCTGTTGGCCATGCGGTTTCGCACGATGTTCAGGCGAATGAGTTACTGCTAGCCAGCGCGCTTACCGTTCCAACGGTGAGCGACATCCGCATCGTGGCAATCCCAATCCGGGCAGGTCACATGCCATCAGTAACGCATGGCTCTCGAGTTGATGTGTGGGTGACGCCATCGACGCAAGGTCTGGCACTACCCGGACCAGCTGAATTAGTCGTAGCCGGCGCATTAGTGCAAGCCGTCCCAGATCAAATTGATCCCGCCAGCGATACATCTCTTGCACTATCAATTTCGCAGTCTGATGTTGCGGCTTTGATGCAAGGCTTGCGCGATGGATTGATCGACGTTGTTGCAGTACCGAGTGCAGGTGTGTAATGACTGACGCTGTTTTAGCTTTGGGTTCTGTGGATTGGGAAGCCAAACTTGTATCTGCCTTGTCGCATCCAATGATTGGACTGCACGTTCAACGACGGTGTGTTGATGGTGTTGATGTCCGTGCCGCAATTCGCACAGTCAGCGCTGACATCGTGTTGGTGTCCGACCACACGCTACGCATTGATGCAGACTGTGTGAACGATGTGCAGTCGCATGGAATCCGCCTCATCGCCCTATCGCAAACCCCCGAGCAGTGGCTCGACTTGGGTGTCACCGATGTTGTCCGCATCGATGAGACAGAACCGTTGGCATGCTTGCAGACTTTGACTCATGTGATTCGCCATAGTGACGATGAGGCACCAGAGAACACTGATTCCGTCGGCCAGGGCATCGCAGTTGTTGGCTTTGGCGGAGGAGCTGGTCGTTCGGGCACTGCTCGAGAAACAGCATTTGCACTGTCGCAGGAATTCAACGAATCACGAATTTTGTTAGCCGATGCTGACATGTATGGTCCATCGCTTGCACAAGAGCTTGGTGATGACGATTTGAACTACGGAATCTTGTCAGCATGTCGAGCGCACGAAAATCGCAAACTTGATTCTGCAACATTGGGCGAGCATGTCACACCCGTCTTAGGCAACCTTGATTTAATGGCTGGCTTGAGCCGCAGTTCACGATGGAACGATCTACGCATCCCAGCACTTCGTGGAACCTGGAATACCGCTTTGGATGCCTATGACTTTGTCGTAACTGACGTTGGTCCAGTCATTGAAATGGATGCCAGCATTGCAGTGGAAACCGCGCTTCCACGACGTCATGCTGCCATGTTGACGGCGCTAGATAGCGCGTCGACAATTCTCTTGACTACTCGAGCAGATGCTGTTGGAGTGACGCGCCTGATTCAGGGCGTGATAGATACTGAGGCAGTGTTATCCGACAAAAACATTCATGTTGTAGTGTGCGGAGTTCACAACACTGGCCACGGACGCGAAATCGAAAAGTCCATTGTGCGCTTTGCTGGTCTGGATTGCGTGCATCTAGTTCCATACCGAAGTGACAGTTTTGCCAAAGCGCTGGAACACAACACGTTTGCATCGCTTTTGGATAAGTCGGTTGCGAATACTTTTCACCTGATCGCTCAGGAGATCGGCGCATCACAGTCAGATGTCCGCCAGACTCAACAACTCGTGCAGGCTAATAATGATGCGTTGACGGGTATTACAAAACGGCCGCGACTTCGTCGTGCAGCGTGACACAGCTATGCAAGAAAGCGGATTACTTCAACAAATCCTGAACTCGCGAGATGCCCTCGACTAAGTCATCGTCACCGAGCGCATAGGACAAGCGAATGTAGCCCGGTGTTCCAAATGCCTCACCAGGAACAACAGCCACTTCAACTTCATCCAAAATCAAGGCTGACAACTCAGCGGACGTGTTGGCAACCTTGCCTCGAATTTCGCGACCAAGAACACCCTTCACCGATGGGTACACGTAAAACGCACCTTCGGGTTCTGGACACACAATTCCGTCAATTTCATTAAGCATCTTGGTAATCAGCAAACGACGTCGATCAAAAGCAATTCGCATTTCATGCACTGCCGATAAATCACCGGACACTGCAGCAAGCGCGGCAATCTGCGAAATGTTGGCCACATTCGATGTTGCGTGTGACTGCAAGTTTGTTGCGGCCTTCACGACATCATTTGGACCAATGAGCCATCCCACACGCCAACCGGTCATCGCATAGGTTTTTGCAACACCGTTAGCAACAATGCACTTGTCTGCAAGCTCTGGCACAAGTGTTGGCATCGAAGCGAATTCGGCATCGCCATAAACCAAGTGTTCGTAAATTTCGTCGGTGATAACCCAGATGCCTTTTTCTACGGCCCACTGACCGATTGCTTCAACTTCAGCTGGTGAGTACACCGCACCGGTCGGATTACTAGGTGAAACAAAAACTAAAACTTTCGTTGCGGGGGTCATCGCTTTTTCAAGTTGGGCAACTGATGTGCGAAAACCTGTTGACTCATCAGTCATGATTTCAACTGGAACGCCGCCGGCAAGACGAATCGCTTCTGGGTAAGTGGTCCAGTAGGGCGCAGGTAACAACACTTCATCGCCTGGATCCAAAATTGTGGCGAAGGCGTTGTACAACGCTTGCTTGCCACCATTTGTGACCAGCACCTGGCTAGCGTCAACTGCGTATCCTGAATCACGCAACGTCTTTGCTGCGATAGCCGCTTTCAGTTCAGGAATGCCACCTGCTGGCGTATAGCGATGCCACTTCGGTTCACGGCAGGCTTTTACTGCCGCTTCCACGATGTAGTCGGGCGTGGGGAAGTCGGGTTCACCGGCTCCGAACCCAATAACGGGCCGGCCCGCTGCTTTGAGCGCTTTTGCCTTGGCATCGACAGCAAGAGTCGCTGATTCTGCAATTGAGCCGATTCTCTTTGAAATACGCGGATGTTCTGAAGTCACACCCAAAAGGTTAGTGCCCGCACGCATTTGCGCAGAATGTGCCCATAGGTCCAACCGGTGACGTAAGCAATAATGAGAGATTCAGGACGAAGTGGCTCTGGCACAACGCGCTTTTGAGGTGGCTGGAACCACCAGAATCCCGCGGTTTTTGGTTGGCGCAATTTGACGTACACTTGACACACCGCACAATTCTTAGCCTTATTTCAGCACGCCCGAAATCAGCTGTGAAGTGTGAGTAAAGGGTCGTGGCTCAATTGGTAGAGCACCGGTCTCCAAAACCGGTGGTTGGGGGTTCAAGTCCCTCCGGCCCTGCGAGTAAGAACTGTGCGTGAATGCGTTCAGAAGAAAGTGTGCACTTGTGCATACCGATGTGAATGAAAAAGAGGTAAGTCATGAGCGTGACAACAACTGAACGACTTGGTCTGTTCGGACGCATTGCGCTGTTCATTCGCCAAGTACTCGCTGAACTAAAAAAAGTTGTATGGCCAACTCGCGAACAGCTAGTGACCTACACAGCCGTTGTCATCGTGTTTGTCACGGTTCTGGCGCTGGTGGTTTCAGCACTTGATCTTGGCTTCACCAAACTTGTTTTGTTAATTTTCGGATAGTTGCAGGTAGGAACAAAGTGACCGAATCATCATCCATCTTCCGCGAAGCTAGTGCTTTGCAGGATGCAGCCGACCTTGTTAATAGCGATGCCCTCACTGAGAGCGTTATTGAAGAGACGGTCAGTGCACAAGAAGCGACTCACGAAGTAGACACGGACTGGAATGGTCCGGTTGACGTCGACGCATTTGGTGAAATCAGCGAAGACATCAGCGACGCCCCTGCGTCCAACTTTGATTTAACTGAAGTAATTGAACACGAACTTGCAGCTGATGAAGCTGACGCGGTAGTTGAAGACGAAACTCCAACTTCAACGCCAGATGAAATTGAAGTTGTTGACATCGATGACGAAGATCCCATCGCAGCGTTCCGTACCCGTTTGGAATCCAAGCCAGGCGATTGGTTTGTTGTTCACTCGTACGCAGGATTTGAAAACCGGGTCAAGCAGAATCTTGAAACTCGTACCCAGTCCCTCAACATGGAGGACTACATCTACGAAGTTGCAGTTCCTCAAGAAGAAGTGACTGAAATTAAGAACGGTCAACGCAAACTTGTTAAGCGCAATAAGTTCCCAGGATACGTTTTGGTCCGCATGGATCTCACAGACGAATCATGGGGCGTTGTGCGTCACACACCAGGTGTGACTGGATTCGTCGGTCAGGGCCATAACCCTGCGCCGCTCAGTATGGATGAAGCATTCGACATGCTGCGTCCAGCTGCTGAAAAGGTTCTTGCCACGGTTGCTGCCTCAGCATCGTCAGGCAAGTCAGGTGGAAGCGGTTCATCTGCTGCCAAGATTGAAATCGATTTGAACATCGGTGATTCAGTTACGGTTGTTGATGGTCCGTTCGCTACCTTGCACGCCTCGATTGCTGAAATCAATCTGGATGCACAAAAAGTCGTGGGTCTGGTTGAAATCTTCGGCCGAGAGACTCCCGTGGAACTGGGCTTCAACCAGATCCAAAAGAACTAACAAGACAAAGGACGCAATTAGACATGGCACCAAAGAAAAAGGTCACCGGTCTGATCAAGCTACAGATCAAGGCAGGCGAAGCCAATCCGGCTCCACCCGTCGGTCCAGCACTCGGTCAGCATGGTGTAAACATCATGGACTTCTGCAAGGCGTATAACTCCGAAACAGAAAGTCAACGTGGTCAGGTAATCCCTGTTGAAATCACGGTCTACGAAGATCGCAGTTTCACATTTATCCTGAAGACGCCTCCTGCTGCAAAGCTCATCCTTAAGGCTGCAGGCGTTGAAAAGGGTTCGGGTGTTCCTCACACGACCAAGGTCGCAAACATCACTAAAGACCAGGTGCGCGAAATCGCAACAGTCAAGATGGTTGACCTCAATGCAAACGATGTTGAAGCAGCAATGAAGATCATCGAAGGTACTGCTCGTTCAATGGGCATCACCGTTAGCTAACTATCCACACCAGTGGGAGGACCTGCTTCAGGTTCGTACCACGAACTCCAATGAAAGAGGAGAAGCACATGAAGCAAGGCAAGGCTTACAAGAAAGCCGCTGCAACGATCGACAAGGATGCGCTGTACAGCCCACTAGCTGCAGTTCGTTTGGCTAAGGCCGGCGCAACCACAACCAAGTTTGACCAGACTGTTGAAGTCGCTATGGCGCTTGGTGTCGATCCACGTAAAGCGGATCAAATGGTTCGTTCCACCGTCAATCTGCCTCATGGCACTGGCAAGACCGCACGCGTCCTGGTCTTCGCCGCAGGTGAAAAGGCAGATGAAGCTCGCGCCGCTGGCGCTGACTTCGTTGGCGTAGACGAACTCATTGACAAGATCGCGGGCGGATGGACGGACTTTGACGCCGTTGTGTCCACACCAGATCTCATGGGCAAGGTTGGTCGTCTCGGTAAGGTACTCGGTCCTCGTAACTTGATGCCAAACCCTAAGACCGGAACTGTCACATTGGATGTTGCTAAGGCAGTCGATGACATCAAGGGCGGAAAGATCGAATTCCGCGTTGATAAGCACTCGAACCTGCACTTCATCATTGGCAAGGCTTCGTTCTCTGAGACTGCGTTGGTTGAAAACTATGCAGCAGCTCTGGACGAAGTTCTTCGTGTGAAGCCATCATCATCCAAAGGCCGTTACATCAAGAAGGCTGTTATTTCGACAACGATGGGTCCTGGTGTTCAGATTGATCCCAACAAGACCCGCAACCTGTTGAGCGACGACGAAGACAACTAGTCACTTTTTAGCGCTTAGCGTTTGTGAAGGCTCGGTCATTGGACCGGGCCTTCACTTATTTCTGGCGTACGTTTTGACTATTGACAAGTTCAGACCAGAATTCTAGTCTGAACTATATGGCATTAATTCAAGACGATAGCGTCGGTATTTACGACGCAAAGACACACCTCGCGAGTCTTATTGAACGTGTACTCGCAGGTGAAACAATCACCATCACAAAGCATGGCCGTCCAGTGGCCAAACTCTGCCCGACAGAGGATCGACGACTGTCTGTCGTGGACATGATTGCTGAATGTGACGCTGTCGCACACGCGTGGGGAAGCTCCCAACCAGACATGCGTGCCCTAATTGGTCGTGACAATCATTGAGCCCATTCGTTCTAGATGCTTCAATAGCCGGTCGATGGTTAGTTGATAGCGATTTGTCTTCCGCGCGCAAATTGCTACGAGTTCGGGCGTTTGAACATGGGGTAGTAGTCCCTCTGCTTTTTCGCTATGAAGTCGCGAACCTTTTAACTACTTACTCACGAAATGTTGACACGGAAATAGTTGGCCGAGCAATGGCAGCAATTCGGTCGTGGCCAATCACCATTGACATACGGGGACCGCTCTATGACGAACACATCAATATCGCTCTAGACAACGGCCTGACCGCATATGACGCGACGTATCTTGAACTTGCGATTCGGTTAGAACTGCCTCTAGCGACTCTGGATGCCAAACTAGGTGCGGCCGCAAAGAGGGCTGGAGTTAAACTCCTTGGTCTTCCGAAGTAGCCTCGTTTTGACTATTGCCCCGCAAACCTCGTAACCTAAGACAACTAACCGAAGACCGCCGGTCCTGTTGGGAAACCAACAAGGCTAAGGCTCCGAATGGAGCGCCAGCGCAGGTGATGCTAAGTACCCGGGCTTTTTGCCTGACGTGCCCCGCGCCATCTGCGTGGGGCTTTTTTCATGGGCCGTAAAACGTTAAGGAGCACCATGGCACGCGCTGACAAGGCCGCCTCAGTTGCCGAGATTACGGAAGAATTCCGTTCCTCGAGCGCTGCAGTGTTGACCGAGTACCGCGGTTTGACTGTGGGTCAACTCAAGAAGCTTCGTCGCTCCTTGGGTGAGGACACCACATACGCCGTTGTTAAGAACACGTTGACGAAGATCGCCGCAAAAGATGCAGGCGTTGAAGGCTTTGATTCACTGTTGGCTGGCCCAACCGCGATCGCTTTCATTAAGGGTGATGCAGTTGCCGCTGCAAAAGCACTTGATACCTTCGCCAAGGAAAGCCCACTGCTTGTCATCAAGGGCGGCATCATGGATGGAAAAATCCTGAGCCCTGATGACATTAAGAAGCTTGCAAAGCTCGAGTCCCGCGAAGTTCTGTTGTCCAAGGTTGCAGGTGCTGCCAACGCAGCATTGGCCATGGCTGCAGCACTTTTCCAGGCTCCGCTTTCTCAGGCCGCTCGCACTTTCGACGCATTGCGTGCTGAAGGTGGCGCTGCCAAAGAGACTCCTGCAACCGCACCGGTTGCAGTTGTCGAAGAAGTTGTCGCTGACGTGACCGAAGAAGTCACCGAAGTTGCAGAAGCTACTGAAGAAGCATCCGCTGAATCAGTTGAAGAAACCACCGAAGTTGCTGACGCAGCCGAGGAATCATCCGAGGGCTAGGCCCCTCACTCATCACGAAGAACGGGCCTACTAGCCCCTAACCGGAAGGACGCCATCATGGCAAAGCTCAGCACCGATCAGTTGATCGACGCTTTCAAGGAACTGACTCTCATTGAGTTGTCAGAATTCGTTTCACAGTTCGAAGAAGTATTCAACGTAACCGCTGCTGCACCAGTTGCAGTAGCTGCTGCTCCAGCAGCAGGTGGCGGCGACGGTGGCAGTGGCGCATCAGAGCAGGATGAATTTGATGTCATCCTCGAAGATGGCGGCGCACAGAAGATTGCCGTTATCAAGGAAGTTCGCGCCCTGACCAACCTTGGTCTTAAGGAAGCAAAGGACCTCGTTGAGGCAGCACCAAAGGCTGTTCTTGAAAAAGTTAAGAAGGACGTTGCTGAATCTGCAAAGGCTCAGCTTGAAGGCGCTGGCGCAAAGGTCACCGTTAAGTAAGTTTTCTTACTTCACAAGTAGGTGGTTCCCGAAAGGGAGCCACCTACTTTTTTGTCTACAGATACAGCTGAATAAACGAACACCGTTGCAACTCAAGACGAAATTTCTCGTGGGGCATTGATCTTTAAACGCTTGTTCGTTTGTGCTTTATAACAATCAGCAACAACTACGTAAACACTTCACAATCGTGCTTGACATGGCTTGCGCAATGAGCGACTATAGGCGGGCAAGAGAGTGCACGTCCTTCCCCGGATACCGATGTTTTGAGTTGGTCGCCCTCTGGAACTAGCTGTCCAGCAGAGTGTGGGAACCCACCAAAATCGAGGGTTTTCGGAATTTTCGGACCTGCATTGGACAGCGGGAGCCTTTTCTAGGTATTCTGCTATTTCACCGTGCCCTAAAACAGACCTCAATACTGCTGTCTCTTTTGACTGCATTTGACGGGGTTCCTTTAGTGCGCAGTAAATACAGCTAGCTCGGAAGGACCACTGTTGGCCGCCTCACGCACCACTTCCCGCAGTTCTACTGGACCCAAGCGGGTTTCCTTTGCAAAGATTCGCGAACCACTTGAGGTTCCCGATCTTCTTGCATTACAGACTGAATCATTTGACTGGTTGCTTGGCAACGATGCGTGGCAAGCACGTGTCGCAGCTGCGCTTGAATCTGGTAACAATGAGATTCCGCAAACTCACGGTTTAGCCGATGTGTTTTCTGAAATCAGCCCAATTGAGGATTACAACGGCACTATGTCGTTGACCTTCACTGAGCCATCGTTTGATGATCCCAAGCACACTGAAGATGAGTGCCGCGATAAGGACCTCACGTTCTCTCAGCCGTTGTATGTCAACGCTGAATTCATGAACAACGAAACTGGTGAAATCAAGAGCCAGACCGTATTCATGGGCGACTTCCCACTGATGACCCGCAAGGGAACATTCATCATCAATGGAACCGAGCGCGTTGTTGTCTCGCAGTTGGTTCGTTCACCAGGTGTCTACTTCGAAAAGCAAATCGATAAGGCAACTGACAAAGATATTTTCACCAGCAAAATCATCCCAAGTCGTGGTGCGTGGCTGGAATTTGAAATTGATAAGAAAGACATGGTCGGTGTTCGTATCGACCGTAAGCGCAAGCAACCTGTCACTGTGTTTCTCAAAGCTCTTGGTCTGACTAACGACCAGATCCGCGAACAGTTCGGTGCTTACGAGTCGATGATGGCAACTTTGGAAAAAGATTCCACCGTTACTCAGGACGAAGCGCTGCTAGATATTTACCGCAAACTACGTCCAGGTGAACCACCAACTGTTGAAGCATCTCGCAGTTTGTTGATGAACTTCTTCTTCAACGAGAAGCGTTACGACCTTGCAAAGGTTGGCCGTTACAAGGTCAACAAGAAGCTTGGCCTTGACACTGATCCAACCAAGACTGTTCTGGACATCAACGACGTACTTGCCACAATCGAGTACATCGTTCGCCTTCACGCTTCAGAAACTGAATTCCATTCGGCACGCGGTGTTACACGCGTTGAAGTTGACGACATTGACCACTTTGGTAACCGTCGCCTTCGTACCGTTGGTGAATTGATTCAGAACCAGATTCGTACCGGATTGTCCCGTATGGAGCGCGTTGTTCGTGAACGTATGACAACTCAGGATCCAGAAGCCATCACGCCTCTGACCCTGATCAACACCCGTCCAGTGATTGCCTCAATCAAGGAGTTCTTCGGAACTTCGCAGTTGTCGCAGTTCATGGACCAAACCAACCCACTTTCAGGTCTGACGCACAAGCGTCGTCTGTCAGCGCTTGGTCCCGGTGGTCTTTCACGTGAGCGCGCAGGCTTCGAAGTCCGCGACGTTCACCCATCGCACTACGGCCGTATGTGTCCAATCGAAACTCCAGAAGGCCCGAACATCGGTCTGATTGGTTCATTGGCATCGTTCGCTCGCATCAACGCTTTCGGATTCGTCGAGACTCCTTACCGCAAGGTAAACAAGGGCAAGGTCACCGACAAAATCGAATACTTGACCGCTGGCGACGAAGACCGTTGGGTTATCGCTCAGGCTAACTCGCTACTTAATGACGACAACACCTTCCAAGACCAGCGCGTTCTGGTTCGTAAAAAGGGTGGCGAAGTTGATTATGTAACTGGCGAAGAAGTTGACTTCATGGACGTCTCCCCACGTCAGATGGTTTCTGTTGCTACTGCAATGATTCCGTTCCTTGAGCACGACGATGCTAACCGCGCACTCATGGGTGCAAACATGCAACGTCAGGCTGTTCCACTGCTTCGCAGCGAATCACCATTCGTTGGTACAGGTATGGAATACCGCGCAGCTAAGGATGCAGGCGACGTTGTCGTTGCAACCGGATCTGGCGTAGTCAGCATTGTGTCTTCGGAATCCATCACAATCGAAGAAGACGGCGGCAAGCACTACACCTACCAACTTCGTAAGTTCGCTCGTTCCAACCAGGGAACATGCATCAACCAGAAGGCCATCGTGTCTGAAGGCGATCGCATCGAAGCTGGTCAGGTCATCGCTGATGGTCCTGCAACTGAACTTGGCGAAATGGCTCTTGGTCGTAACCTGCTTGTGGCATTCATGCCATGGGAAGGCTTGAACTTCGAAGACGCCATCATCTTGAACCAGCGTCTCGTGCAAGACGACGTGCTTTCCTCAATTCACATTGAAGAACACGAAATTGATGCTCGCGATACCAAGCTTGGTCCAGAGGAAATCACTCGTGATCTTCCAAACCTGTCCGACGAAGTACTTGCCGATCTAGACGAGCGCGGCATCATTCGTATTGGTGCTGACGTAGTACCTGGCGACATCTTGGTTGGAAAGGTCACACCTAAGGGTGAAACCGAACTCACACCAGAAGAGCGTTTGCTTCGTGCCATCTTCGGCGAAAAGGCTCGCGAAGTGCGCGATACCTCGCTCAAGGTTCCACACGGAGAATCCGGCAAGGTCATTGGTGTTCGCGTCTTCAGTTCAGAAGAAGGCGACGACCTACCTCCTGGCGTTAACGAAATCGTTCGTGTGTACATCGCGCAGAAGCGCAAGATCACAGAAGGTGACAAACTTGCTGGCCGTCACGGCAACAAGGGTGTTATCTCCAAGATTCTGCCGCCTGAAGATATGCCATTCCTTGCAGACGGAACTCCAGTCGATGTCATCTTGAACCCTCACGGTGTTCCAGGACGTATGAACATCGGTCAGATTCTTGAACTGCATCTTGGTTGGATTGCATCACAAGGTTGGGAAGTTGTGGGTAACCCTGATTGGGCAACACACATCAACAAGGTTGCGCCATCAGCTCCTGCTGGCACCAAGTTGGCCACACCTGTGTTCGACGGTGCTCGCGAAGACGAAATCACCGGCCTACTGAGTTCTGTTAAGAAGCCAAAGGATCCAGTAACAGGCGAAGGCATCACACTTGTTGGCGACAACGGAAAAGCCAAGTTGTTCGATGGCCGTTCCGGTGAACCATTCCCAGGTGAAATTGCTGTCGGTTACATGTACATCCTTAAGCTCCACCACTTGGTTGACGACAAGATTCACGCACGTTCAACGGGTCCTTACTCGATGATCACGCAGCAACCTCTTGGTGGCAAGGCTCAGTTCGGTGGCCAGCGCTTCGGTGAAATGGAAGTGTGGGCGCTTGAAGCGTACGGCGCTTCTTACGCACTGCAAGAACTGCTGACCATTAAGTCTGACG
>JBAXRV010000028.1:0-22569 GCA_037131045.1 Actinomycetes bacterium | reverse complement strand
TCCGAGTAACGTGACGTGACTATTTCCATCGAAGTAGAGCGAGGTCACATTGCTGAAGCCAGGACCGCCATCCTCGCCTTGTGCGACTTGGACAACGATCTTTCCGTCAAGAGTGTCTGGGATAGTCACCTCAGTCGGGCACGTTCCATCACACCCAATAATTCTTATGTTGTCTGTACCCAGACTTTGCCCATAAATATCTCGGTCTGAATAGACAAACCCACCCGCTGTACCCTCAGCAGCACGAGCTGGCGACACCACCAACCCCGAACCTATTGCAAGAAATACAGCAACTACGGCGCTGGTGAGGCGCTTGGTGTTGATTCTGCTAGGGCGAACAACGGTAGGCATAATGATCTCCTCGTGCGGGATTGGATTGCTGCAGGGCGTTTTGACAAAGCACCACTCTGAAGAGTTCATGAACAGTAGGGCGTTCTGAATAAACATTAAGAGATTATTGTGAATGTGCCGAAAAATCCTTTAAAACCCTAAAAATTCACATAAATAAACAACGAAAGCCTCAGCCTGAGCGATATTCCGCATCGACCTCTGGACGGGTAAGGCGACGTGGTGTTAGTCCCAATGACCGCACATGCAACGCGATGTCATCAAGCGCAGCAACCCAGGTCGCCGTGTCGCTGACCACATCCGTGATGAACCCTTCCAGGGCATGTGCGCGCGATGCACGACCACTCAAGAATGGATGGTTCGTGAGAACAAAACAACCACCAGCAGCCCGTAGCGCTTCGTATTCCAGGCGCCACATTTCGATGACCTTTGTCGGACTTTCAATTAAGCCAACACCCGACACATCGGGGATGAAACAGTATTGCTCCCAATCATCGAGCGCCCACTGAATCGGGATTTCCACGATCGATCGATTTTCATCCACGTACAACTCATATGGATAATCAGCGTCCATCAGTGTGCTGTCATACAAAAAATTACTGTCGGCCAAAATGCGAGGAGTTGCATAACTTGGTTCCCACATTGGCGCGCGATAGCCAACAGGCACGACATCAGCAACATCGCGAAGCGCATCTAGGCCGCGCTGCAGATACTTTCGTTCTGTGGCTTCATCCACGCCTTCTAACGTTTCATGCATGTAACCGTGATGTGCGATTTCATGACCGGCCGCTGCAATATTGCGCACCATCGTCGGGTAGCGCATTGCGGTGTATCCAGGTACAAAGAATGTGGCTCGCACACCCACACGATCAAGCATGTTGAGCAAGCGCGGCACACCAGTGAGTGGTCCGTACGATTGGTGGCTCATTACACCTGCGCGATGCTCACTACCTGGCGCGGCAAACAACACCGCAGATTCTGCATCCACGTCAAAAGTGAACGATGCAGCAGCTGTGTACTTATCGGGCCACGCGATGGGTTGAGCAGGAACTTGTTCAGCAGACATATCGTCAGATTACACGCGTGAACGTACTTCGCCGCCGTTAACTTGAATTGTTTGCCCGACAAGTGCCGACATGTTGAAGTCGGCAAGCATCGCAACAGTTCGAGCAATCTCTTCGGGTTTACCGATACGACCCAACGGAATACTTTGTGCGTAAATCTTGTGCATCTCGGTAAGCGGCACACCTGCAGAATCAGCATCAACTTGGAGTTGCGGTGTGTCAGTGACTCCAGGTGCAATCGCATTAATCACAATGTTTTCGGGTGCTAGTTCGCGACCCAGCGTTTTCACCAACGAGATTAAGCCGGCCTTTGAAGCCGAATAGGCGGTGGCTTCTGGCCAGCCAATTACTCCCCAGATTGAACTGGTCACAACAATGCGACCTGCACCTGATGAGCGCATATCTGGCAACGCAGCCTGAATCAGCCAAAATGTGCCAGCGAGATTTGTTTTGACAACGCGCCACCAATCCGCTGAGTCATAGGACAAAAACGAATCCATCGTCATGTAGGCATGGTTTGAGACCAATACGTCGATAGGTCCAAAGTTATCTCGCACATCAGCAACCATGGCAAACACAGCTGCGCGATCCGAGACATCGGCCACTGCAACGTAACCGCCCAGTTCATGTGCCAGCTCGTGCAACCGTGGATCATCCACACGGTCATTGACTGCAACCAGCGCACCCAATGAAGCCATGTGTACTGCGATAGCGCGACCCATTCCCTGAGCCGCGCCAGTTACCAACACGACCTTGCCGTCAAAACGTGGAGCCGACATTTAAATCACCGCTCCTGAGTTAGGTGAGATGATTTCGCCGACCGCAAAAGTAGCGTCCTCAATCAGGTAAGCAGCAACTAGCGCGATCTCTTCGGGCATTGCCAAACGTCGAGCAGGCAACGTCGCTAAGTAGCCAGGTTCACGCCACGGAGAATCAGCCGCAAGCAGCGGAGTATCAGTAGGGCCAGGCGCAACAGCATTCACGCGCACATTATGCGGCGCTACTTCAGCAGCCAGGCTGCGCACGAACCCAATGATTGCTCCTTTGGCAGCTGCATAGTGTGAATCGCCGTCGCCACCACCTATTGCGAGCTCTGATGTCACTGCAACAAACGCACCGTCACGACGCTCAATCATGCCTGGCAATACTGCGCGTGCCAGATTGAAAGCGCCACCGAGATGCACGCTGAGCATGCGATCCCACACAGGTTCAGTGATGTCCAGAACCGGAATAATTTCATAATGTCCAGCAGCACTCACAACTGCTGAAATTGGGCCAAGGCATTTCTCGACCTCGGCAATTGCGCTGTTCACAGCAACACCGTCAGCCATGTTGGTGATGACGTCACAATCACTACCGGCTGCACGAAGGTCGAGGCCAGCAACGCGCCAGCCTCGACCTTGGAGTTCGCGCATGACGGCAGCCCCGATGCCACTTGCTGCACCGGTGACTACCGCATTGCGAGTATTCGTCATGAAGTCATAGACCTATTCGTCGTGATCCATGGCATCAACATCAACAAGTGTGATGTTTCCGCGAACGCTCATGTGAATGATGAGACCGATGATGAGCAAACCTGCTCCAGCAACCCAGACTGAGAAGTCAAGGTAACGCTGATCGGCATACACCGGACGTGGCCACGAGATATCCAAATACATGAACAACGCCCAGACCAGTGCAATCACCGAGAGCACTTTTGATCCGCGACCAAAGTTGAATGGTCCTGGAACCCACGTGCCCTTCAACTTCGTCACAAGCGATCCAACAAGCGGGAACAAGAATGCTAAGAAGAATCCACCAGTGGTGAAGTTAATCATCAGTGTGTAGAAGTTCGGAGTCACTTGACTCAGAATCATCATGATGGCACCGATAACAGTTGCAAGAAGCAGCGCATTAACAGGTTGCTTTTGGCCAGAGCTTAGGCGACCAAGTGATCCATGCGCAGGTAGTGCCTTATCGCGCGCAAATGACCAGATGATGCGTGACGCAGAAGTCTGCAACGCCAAGAACGATGCCAAGAAACCAATTGTGAACAAAATTTCGGCAAACTTTGCAGCGCCTGTTCCCAATTCAGTCTTCAACGTGTCGTAAACCGGATCAGCGCTGTTTGCAGCGATGTCCGCAGGAATCGACATGATGATTGCAAATGCAGCAAAGATCACCACAATCGCGACAAACACGATTGAGAAGATAACGGCCTTAGGAAGATTCTGACGAGGCTTCTTCACTTCTTCAGCAATAGATCCAGCGCTTTCGAATCCTACGAAACTGAATCCAACGAATGCCATGGTGATCAGGAACGGTCCGGAGATACTGCTGTATCCCGGTGCATGGAATCCATCAGTCAACACGCTGATTGGGTTATTGCGATGACCAATAAGCAGAAGCGCACCAAGACCAATTGATCCGATAACTTCAGCGATGATTGAACCTGTCATCAGAACTTTAAGTACTGTGCGACCACGAATGTTTGCAAGTGTTCCAAGAACCAAAATCAGTAAACCGATTGTTACCTGATTGGTGATATTTAGGCTTCCCATTGAGATAGCTACTCCGTAGGGATCTTGACCAACAACGCGGGCAACGAAGCCACCTGCACCGATAGCGACTGTGGCCATAGCAACAACTAGTGTCCACATGTAGAACCAGCCGGCAAGCCAACCAAAACCTTGGTTCATAAGACGAGTAGCCCACTGGTAAATAGAGCCCTCGACTGGCCAGCGCGAGACTAACTCAGCGAAAACCATGGCCACCAATAGTTGGCCACCAAAAACGATTAAGAAGTTCCACCAGAAACTTGGTCCGGCAGTTGAATATGCCAATCCAAAAATTCCGTATAGCGCAACGATGGGTGAAATGAACGCGAACGCAAAGGCAAATGATGACCAAAGCGAAAATTCGCGCTTAAGCGTGTGTTCGGAATCAAGTCCGACGTGGCTGCTTGCTGACATGTAGGTTCCTCCTTGAACTCTCAGTTACGTTTTAGCCTAGTGATACACACCTCCACGAGACGTCAATTGGAGTAAACACCACGGTCGAAAAGGCATTCCTCTGAAATAAAGGTAAAGTAAGCAGGTGAATTTCTCCGGCAGGCCACATTCAAGAATCTCAGTGATTGTCACTGCTGTGTCACTGTTGACCGCCGCCGTATCCGCAATCGCTCCTGCTTATGCACAAGTTCCGGGCACAGTTGTTGCCACTGGCTTGAATAGCGTTACTCCGCTTCAGCTAAATGTGTTAGCAGCAGGCAGTGCCGAGAAGAAATTTGCACAACAACCTGTGATCTGGATCGTTGATGGTGACGGCAATCTTTTGGACACGAGTGATTCGGTATCTGTTAAAACACTGGGTGATGGTCACCTCACCGGAACCACGACTGTCGTGGCGCTTCACGGTATTGCGACGTTCACAGATCTTGGTCTCATTGCGTACAGTTCACAGGAACTTTCATACACGTCAACGTATGCAAGTGACTCACTTCAACATTCAATCTCGCAAGTTGTGGATCCGACAGCAAGCCCTAACGACACATATTGGTACGAAGTACGTGACACCACGATGAGCGACATCGCAAATGTTTATCAATTAGGGTGTCCGACTTCGGCACCGGGTCTAGCAACGGTCACGATGCCATATTTCAATAACTCCGGAATCGTTGTTACCGGCACTCTTGTAATCAGCAACACTTTAAGCAACGACATTGCCGAAATATTTCATGTTGCATTTGATGCGAAGTTTCCCTTTACGGGTGTCATCGCGGCGGACCGGCCAGACATACAACTCATGTCGATGGACATCACAAGTGCATTCAGTTGCCGCCGAGTGACAGGAAGACCGTCAAGACTCTCCGACCACTCGTATGGCTTGGCAATTGACATCAATCCACAACGCAATCCGTACCATACGCATTCGAGAATCTATCCGGGTAACCATTGGTCAGAGAAACATCGACGGAAGGGTCGGGGAGTGTTGAAATCCTCGAGCCTAGTGACTAAAGCGTTCCTTGCTCGTGGCTGGTGCTGGGGTGGATACTGGCGAGCCAAGGACTATCAACATTTTGAAATCCACACCTCCGGCTGCCGAGCTCGCAGCAACTCATTGGTATCGGTCCCACAGATGCAATCTGGGTACGAGTAGCCCAAAACGCTTGTTTGAAGCAGGTAAGCGCTCAGTTAATCCCGTGCCCGCTGACAATTTCCTACCTTCGGGGTGGGAAATTGCCTGATACTCTAGGACTCTCAACGATTTGATTCGTTGTCTTGTTCATCTCCGGAGGTCACAATGTCGCAGAATAGCCAGGACGCTGCACAGGTTCTTCGCTCTATTTGGGGACAAGACGTCCAACAGATGGCAGAACTCGATGAAGAGTGCAGCCCGAACAAGGCCTGCCGCAATATGAAGGACATCACTTTTGATGGCTTTGGCGAAGAAGGCGAAGACATGCAAAGCGCGTGGAAAGCAAAGCTGGCTCGCGAAGGCAAACTTAATACCTCGCCTGGAACTATTCGCGACCTTGTACTTGGCTCGTCCAACTAATTCATAAGGTCGGTCTTGCCATGAGCTTTCAAGAAACCATTGAGGCAATGACTGTTGAAAGCCTCACTGAACAATTGCGCGAATTTGGATACATTGCTGATCGTGGCCTAGCGACTTCAGTATTTATTTCCTTAAAGTTAGGCAAACCACTTCTGCTCGAAGGCGAAGTAGGTGTTGGCAAAACCGAGTTGGCAAAAACACTAGCCAAACTTTTCAATCGCGATCTCATTCGATTGCAGTGCTACGAAGGTATCGACACCAATCACGCGTTATACGAGTGGGATTACGCTCGACAAATGCTTCACATTCGTTCGTTAACGAATTCGGAATCATCAAGCGAAGTCGAAGAACAACTCTTCGGATCAAAGTTTTTGTTGGAACGCCCACTGTTGCAGGCAGTGCGTGCGGGCGAACAAGCTGTGTTATTGATTGATGAAATTGATCGCGCTGATGATGAGTTCGAAGCGTTCCTGCTCGAGTTGCTATCGGACTTCCAGGTCACAATTCCGGAAATCGGAACCATTGCTGCCGTAACACGTCCGATTGTTATTTTGACCTCAAACCGTACTCGCGAACTTCATGACGCATTAAAGCGTCGTTGTTTGTATACCTGGATTGGTTTCCCACCCGCGGAACGTGAAGTTGAAATTGTTCGGTCACGCGTTCCAGGTGTGAGCCAGCGTCTCGCAACCCAAGTAGTCACTGCTGTGAATCACTTGCGTGACATGGAACTGGAAAAGTCACCAGGCGTTGCAGAGACAATCGACTGGGTCGAATCGTTAAATGCTGTCGGGGCTGATCAGTTAACTGCTGAACATGCTGGTGACACTCTTGGTGCCGTCATTAAAGACCGCGATGACATGGACTACACCCTTCGAAACCTCAAGGACATTGTTCCCATTGTCTAAAGTAGCTGCGCCATTGATGGCGGGCTTCGACGAATTGTTCGTTGAGTTTGGCCAAGTGTTACGGGAAGCCGGCATGGTGGTGGGTTCTGATGATGTCATTACCTTTTGCTCGGCCATCGCCCTTCTCGATCCCACTGACATCATGGACATTTACTGGAGTGGTCGCGCAACTTTAGTGCGCAAAAATGAGCACGTCCCGGTCTACAACGCAAAGTTTCGCGAATTCTTCTTACTTTTGGAAGACGACGAAACTGACCAACGCAAACTCAAAATCAAAGCTTCAAGTAACGCGGGATCAACTCTGGAAGTTCCCAATGTGGAACAAGGCCTTCCCGGTGAAACCAGTGAAGAAGAAACCAAGATGGGTTACGTCGGCTCAGCTTCTGAGGTGTACCGCAATAAAGCATTTTCGGACTGCTCGGAAGAAGAGTTGCATCGACTTCGCCGCATGATTTCTATGTTGAAACTGTCTCCGCCATCGCGCCGAACATTTCGCACCCAAGAAAACCCAAAGGGTTCCACGCTTGATATGCGTCGCATGGCGCGCGAAACTATGCGGGCACTTGGCGAGCCAAAGGCTCTGATATTTAGCAAACGTAAAACAAAACTTCGCCCAGTTGTTTTCATCCTGGATGTGTCCGGCTCGATGGCTGACTATTCGCGAAACTTGCTTCAGTTTGCCTACTCTGCTCGACGAGCTAATGAGCGCGTGGAAATCTATTGCTTCGGAACCCGGTTAACTCGCATCACAAAGTCCATTGATAAGCGCTCACCCGATGAGGCCATGCGACTTGCTGGTGAGTTCGTTTTAGATTGGGACGGCGGAACCCGAATTGGTGATTCCTTGGCTCAGTTCATTAAAGAGGCTCGACGCAACCGGCTCGGCCATGGAGCCATCGTCGTAATTTGTTCCGATGGTTTAGACCGAGGTGATCCTGAAACCCTGTCTAAAGCGATGGAGACACTGTCTCGCATCGCCTATCGAATTGTGTGGGTTAATCCGCATAAGGGCGACAATGTGGACTTTGTGCCCAATACGATTGGCATGATGATTGCTGACCCGTACATTGATGCAATTTTCTCGGGACACAATTTCAAGACCTTAGAAGTATTCGCGACCGAACTAGCAAAGATGGGTTAGAACGATGATGAAATTTAGTGTCTCAATTTATGCCGAAGGTGATCGCGAAACCACCCTCGAAGAAATTGTGGAACTTGCTGATGCGGTAGCTCGGCTCAACGGAATCGCATCGGGCGTGGGATCCATGGGATACGGCGCGCAGATTGTTGTCGAAGCCGAAAACTCCGATAAGGCAGTTGACCTTGCTATTGACCAATTCAACAAAGCCGTATCACGAACTGAACTGCCTGTGTGGCCAGTGTCTAAAGCTGAGTGCATTGGTGAAGACGATGACTACGGAGACTTGGACGCATGATTCGCCTCGGTAGCCTTGCGGGTTACCCCTTTGAAGGTCCTCGGGCGCTGGCTGGCTGGACCCCACCCGCGGTGCCCGCTGTGTATGCGGTGATGTCTCGTAACAACGCTGAAGGTAAGCCGTTGGAGTTCAGCGTGATCTACGTAGATCATTCCGCTGATTTATCAACAGAAGGCTTCCCATTTCGTCATCCGCGCTCGGCTGCATGGATTGCTCGCGCAGGAAGTAAGTTCAATCTGCATGTGTGTTACTTCGAGATACCCGGCGGTTTAAAGTCACATCGCGAACAAGTGTGCCAAGAGCTTATGGCTATCTATGATCCAAGCTGCAACGACGAAAAGTATGACAAGGCCTGGAAAGACGAATGGATCGGCGAGTATTCAACGCCCGTTACCGAGGCCTTGACTACTCAGCGCGATCCAAATTCGTCGAACTGAAATTTTCCTTACTTAGTCCGAAGTGGCTCCTACGCCTTCCATCATGCGTGAGCGACGAACACCCATTGCAGGACGAGCTGGTATTGGTTCAGCATTTACATCAGCAGCAACATATGTTGCACCGACCACGATGCCTTCAGCCATTGAGTACAGCAGCGGGAGAGCACCGGCAACAATGTTGCCAGTTGTGTTTGTTTGAGTCAGGTTTGGCTCGATATTATCGGCATTCGCCTTAATCTTCCACACCAAGTCAGCTGCTTCTTCAAGTGATGAAGCGACTTTGGTGAGTTGACGACCAACGATGTACAAGTAAATCGCCAAGCCTGCAACAAGTGCAACGATGTCGATAACCGTAAAGACTACGTACTTGTTCATGAGCGCACCTTATCCAATACACGTCCGAGGAACAGGTGGTGTTCCAAACCTTCTTCAAGAACCAGACCGACACCAAGCGAGACTGTGTCGAGCAGCGCAGCATTTTGTGTGTTGCGTTCTGCTGCAGCCAGGGTTGCCTTAATCGCATTAACTCGTTGGTCAATGCGACGAACTAGCAGCACCAGGATGGTCAGAAGTGCAGCAACTGCAAGAACAACAACGACACCCAAGATGTTCGCCAGGTTCCACAGTTTTTCTACTGTGCTATCCATGATCAGCCTCCCAATCGATTACGGCCACGCTTGAGGCCAGCGATAATTGCAAGCGCCGAATCAATCGTCTCCTGCAAGTTGGCTAGGGCAGAAGTGTTCTTCTCTGCCTGACCTAGACCGTCGTTAATGCTTTTTGCTTGCGTACCGATACGGGCTGCAAGCAACAGGATTGGAACTACGAGTGCTACAACAACCAGAACTACAACGAGTCCGATTACATAGCCCAGTACCCAACCGGTATGTCCACCAAAATCCATAGCTAATCTCCTGCCTAGATTGATTCTGCGAATGCACGCACTGGGGCAAGGCTGGCATTAACAGAACCGACGACTGCTGGGACCGTAGCGGTCTTTGCAACGATGACTTGTACGCCACCATCAAGTGCGTCGAGAGTCTTAATGACTGCTCGCAAATGGAAGATCACACGAATCAGCCCAAGTGCGGCTGCGGCGATGATCACTGTGAATAAAACGAGTGTGACGACAGCAACTGTTGGCACTGTGTCCTCCTTAACCTAGTAACTTCGCGACGGAACCGGCATAGCGAACTGCGCCGTTTGCAACTTCCTTGATGACCTCGTCAGTGGTTTCCAGCAGAGCTGGAGTTCCGTTGAGTTCACCGATGATGGCAACGCCACCAGAAAGTGCATCGTCTGCCGCACCGCGGATGCGCTCAAGAGCAGCAAGCACACGGTTAAGCAGTGCAACAAGTAAAGGAACGACTACTAGCAAGACCACTAGGTTCCCGACTGACCAAAGACTCATGGATTTACCTCAATTCCTATCGACGTGGTTCGGGAGTGTAGGGAAGGAAGAAGCGGGCAAGTACGCGACCGATTGCACGCTTTGCAGCGTTTAATCCGATACTTAAACCACTCGCTGCCTTGGCTCCAACTACTGAGTTGGGATCAAGACCCTTTGAGATAGCAGTCATACGTGCCTGCATGTTCGAAGCCGCTTGCTTGACCAGAACTGCAGTCACGTCAGCAACCAAACCACGACCGTACTGAGCTGCAGCACCCGAAATCTGCAGGTCAAGTGACAGGTCGACATTTGTTCCGCCGCCAGTTTGCTTCAGTCCAGCTGTGAGCAGTGCTTGCGCAGCGCCACGGCCTTTCTTGTCAGCGCCGTTAGCGTCCAGGACAAGAATCTTCTTGTCGTTGTCTCGACTCTTGACGATCGCTGTTCCAGCGAATTCAAGTTTTACTGGACCAGCCGAGACGACGACGTCGCCTTGGAATGAGTCTTCAGCAACTTTGTTGGTCAGGTTGGCGCCAGGAATGCACGCAGCAACTTGCGGGATGTCATCGAAGAACGCCCATACCGCGTCAACGGGCTGGTCGATCACGAAGGATTGCGAAATCAGCATGATGCCTCCTTAGTGCGATTGTCTGTTTGTGTCTTCATTAGTCGCCCGACTTCACTGGTGGCATACCGCTGATGTCTTTACCGGTTTGAATTGCTTCGTAAACTCGGTTCGGCATAAGTGGCATATCGACGTTGCGAACACCGGTGTGGTGAATTGCGTTCATCACAGCGTTAACGAACGCTGCTGGACCGCCCACAGTTGCACATTCGCCAATTCCCTTTGCACCAATTGGGTGGTGAGGGCACGGTGTAACAACTTCGTGCAGTTCAAAGCCTGGAGTTTCCCACGCTGTTGGCAGCAAGTAGTCCATGAAGTTGGAACCAATGCAGTTTCCTTCTTCATCGAACGTGATGTACTGCATGCTGGCCATTGCGTAAGCCTCGGTCAGACCACCCATGATTTGTCCTTCGACAATCATTGGGTTGATGCGAACACCACAGTCATCGACTGCAACCATCTTGAGTACGTCCCACACGCCAGTTTCTGGATCAATCTCAACCTTGGCAATATAGGCAGCGAACGGCCATGTCAGGTTGGGTGGATCGTAGTAAGCGTTGTTCTCAAGACCAGGCTCAAGACCATCAGGCATGTTGCTGTAGGCAGCTAACGCGCAATCCTGAATCGTGACGCCACGCTCCTGGTTACTGCGAACGTAGAAGCGACCCAACTCCCACTCGATATCTTCTTCAGATACTTCGAGAAGGTGAGCAGCAATCTTGCGAGCTTTAGCACGAATCTTGCGAGCAACCATGGCTACCGCAGCACCAGCAACTGGTGTTGAACGCGAAGCGTAAGTACCCATACCAAACGGTGCAGTATCGGTGTCACCTTCTTCAACAACAACATCTTCTGCTGGAATACCGAGTTCGTGAGCCACAATCTGCGCCCAGGTGGTTTCGTGACCCTGACCCTGCGACTTAGCGCCGGTACGAAGGAGCGCCTTACCAGTCATATGAACTCGCAGTTCAGCTGAGTCGAACATCTTGATACCGATGATGTCGTACTCGCGGCTGTTACCAGCTCCGAGTGGTTCAGTCATGGTCGAGATGCCGATACCCAGAAGGCGTCCGCGCTTGCGGGCTTCTTCTTGTTCAGCTTTGAAGTTCTTGTAGCCAATTGCTTCAAGTCCGATATCGAGGCACTTTGCGTACTGGCCCGAGTCGGTCAAGAATCCGAATGCCGTTCGGTAAGGGAACATGTCGTCCTTAACGAAGTTCATGCGACGGAATTCTGCCTGGTCAATTCCTAGATCGTCAGCGGCAGCTTGCACCATGCGCTCTTGGAAGAACATTGCTTCAGTCACACGGAACGAACAACGGTATGCAACGCCACCTGGGGCTTTGTTGGTGTAGTAACCCGTTGCAGTTAAGTGAGCTGCAGGAATGTCGTAGCACGCGAACGCTGAGTGCATCAAGCCAATCTTGAACTTACTTGGCTGAGCATCGGCGTAGAACGCACCATGGTCAGAGATGGTGTGCATGCGCACGCCCAGAATCTTTCCATCTTTGCGTAGCGCCATTTCGCCTTCGAGGTAAACGTCGCGACCGAAACCCGTAGAGATGAGGTTTCCGGACTTATCTTCGATCCACTTCACAGGACGCTCGGTCAAGATAGAAGCCAAAATCGAGATGACGTAGCCAGGGTAAACGGGAACTTTGTTACCAAAGCCACCACCAAGGTCAGGGGACACGATACGGATCATGTGTTCTGGAAGTTCTGCAACCATGGCAACAGCGGCACGAATAATGTGCGGTGCTTGCGTTGTCATATATACAGTGAGTTTTCCAGTGGCACGGTTGAAGTCTGCAATCGAACCACAGGATTCAAGTGGCGATGGATGTGAACGCGGGTAATGCAGTTCAATCTTTGACACCTTGTCTGCTTCAGCAAACGCCTTGTCTGTGCCAGCCTTGTCGCCAATTTCCCAATCGAAAATCTTGTTGGTTGGTTGGTTTTCTTTGTCATCGCGGATCAGCGGTGCGTTAGCAGCCTTAGCTTGGTTGGGGTTAACGATTGCTGGAAGCATTTCGTATTCCACAACAATCTTCTGGCAAGCATCCTTAGCAATGTAAGGATCATCAGCGATAACGGCAGCAACTTCTTGACCCTGGAAACGCACCTTGTCAGTGGCAAGCACTGCTTGAGTGTCGTAAGACAGAGTTGGCATCCATGCCAAGTTACGAGCGGCCATCATCTCGCCGGTCAACACCAAGCGCACGCCTGGGATTTCCCATGCAGCACTGACATCGATTGACTTGATACGGGCGTGAGCAACTGGGCTACGCAGGATTTCCATATGCAGCATGCCTGGAAGCACAATGTCATCAACGTACTGACCCTTGCCGCGAATGAAACGGTTGTCTTCTACTCGGCGACGGCTTGCGCCAAGTCCACCAATTTTGATTTCGTCTAATGCCATTTTTGTGTCTCCAACCTAATTTGATTCTGCGCGCATTTTTTCGGCAGCCCAAAGGACTGACTTCACGATATTTTGGTAACCCGTGCAACGACATAGGTTGCCGGAAAGTGCCCAGCGAACTTCGTCTTCAGTTGGGTTGTTGTTCTTGTCAAGAAGAGCCTTCGCAGCAAGCATCATGCCTGGTGTGCAGAAACCACAGTGCAAACCGTGCTCCTGCTTGAAACCTTCTTGAATCGGATGAAGTTCGCTCGCTGAGGCAAGGCCTTCAACGGTTTCGACTTCGTGACCATCAGCCTGAACTGCCAGCATTGTGCAGCTCTTGATTGGTCGACCGTCAAACAACACAGTGCAAGCACCACAGTTCGTGGTGTCGCAACCAGTGTGTGTCCCAGTTAACTTCAGGCCTTGGCGAAGCATGTGAGCAAGCAACAAGCGTGGCTCGACATCCAAGGTACGTGGCTCACCATTTACCGAAACGGTGATTCGACGTGTTGGAACATCGCTAGGTGGGGTTGGGGCGACTTCGTCGTACAGGCTTGTCATATCAGGCTGCTTTCTGTGATGAATTGGCGATACCGGTCAAAATGCGAGACACGAATGTCTGAACAATGTGGCGCTTGTAGTCCGAAGAGCCACGGTGATCGGTGCGAGGATCTGCAGCAGCGGCAACAGCTTGTGCAGCGGCAGCAATATTTTCAGCGGTGAGCTTCTTGCCTACGAGTACCGAAGCTGCATCTGTTGCATCGATTGTGTGACCACCGACACCGGCAAGTGCGATACCTGCACGGGCGATTGTGTCACCAACCATGTCAAGAGAAACAGCAACAGACGCAGTAGCGAAGTCACCGACGCGACGTTCCAACTTGAGGTAACCACCACGCGCAACACCCTTAGGCGCAGGGATGATGGCCTCAACTGCAATCTCGTTAAACGCGAGTGCATTTTGGAATGGTCCACTGACAAAGTTCTTCATCGCGATTTCGCGCTTGCCTTTAGGACCCTGAGCCACAATGCGACCATCGAGAGCGATCATTGCCGCAGCCCAGTCACCTTGAGGGTCAGCGTGGCAAATCGAACCCACGAACGTTCCGCGAGTGCGCACAATTGGATCCGCTACAAGATGTGCAGCAGCAGCAATTGTTGGCTGATTCTTTGCGATGACATCGGAGAATTCCAAGTCCTCATGGCGACACAAGGCGCCAATGTGGATGCTGCCATCTGGGTCTACGCGGTGGTACTGCAAACCTTCGATGTTATTGATGTCAATAAGCATCTCTGGCGCAGCAAAACGCAACTTCAGCATCGGAACCAGACTCTGGCCACCTGCCAAAACCTTCGCTTCGCCGCCGAATTGGTCAAGTAATGCGACCGCTTCTGCTACGGACTTTGGCGATTCATATCCAAAGCGTGAGGGATACATGCTCGCTTCCTTTCGCTAACTGTTGTTTCGTGCGTTGATAAGGGAGTTATTTCTTGGTGTCGCGAACTGCGACCGGCATTGAATCTGCATCTGGGTCGGGGCGACGCTCTTGATGTGGCGGCCATGGACCTTGAACTGGTTGTCCAGCTACTTTGAGGAATTCGGTGAACTGTGGCCAAGCCCAAACAGTTGGGCTCTTGCCGGTTTTTGGTGAATTTTCGATCAATGCGTAGAGACGTGGGTTTCCGCGTTCTTTACCGGTTGATTCGATTGCCATGTAAGGATCCTCTCTCCGTTGGGAGGTATGGACTTGAAAGTAGCATCGCCACACCTGTGGCGCAAGAGGATTTCGACACTTGGACCGATTAAAAGTAAGAGAGGTGTAAATCCTTGCTGGAGAATTGCTCAGTGCGAATGGGCAGGTTTCAGGATGGCAACAGCAGCGGCTTAAGCAGGTTAGTTAGGTTCCATTTTTGAGCACACCAATTGCTTGCGCAACGATGGAAATGGCTATTTCATGAGGTGTTTGAGCCGATATGTCCAAGCCCGCGGGACCATGAACGCGCGACAGGTCAGTGATTTCTCGGTAAGCCAGCCAATCCGAACGGTCTTCTTGCATTTTGCGAGAACCGAGGGCGCCGATGTAGCCCGCATCGCTATCCAGGGCCGAAGCCAGGTTGCGACTCGACGCTTCGACGTCGTGACCCATGATGACGACTACATCTATATATGAAAGTCCAGCGATCAAGCCCGCAACGATGTCGCCACGAGTTTCCTTCACTGACTTCCATCCCAGGAGGTCGGCTACATCAGCAATTGCGTCAGCAATAGGTCCACCGCCAGCGATAACACATTTTGTTACGGGATGAATGACAGTAATAATTCGGCTGTCTTCAATCCGACTTGTGCTGACACCTTGTGTGAAAAGTTCCGCCACATCTGGTGATGCCGAAGTAATGGATTCCTGATTAAAAACTTCGACCTTGGTGACATCTATATTGTCGAGGGTGCACACAATCGCTAGTGCTTGTCGCTCAAGTAGTGCAGTCCAGGTCCAGGTTGGAAATTGATCTGCAGGTACAACTAAAAATTCAACTTGTGATCCTTGTGGCATTCCGGTCTGCGAGGATTCAAAGGCGCCGATTGTTTGCTTGACGTGTCGTCCTAGTGGAAGTTTGCGCGATGCTATGTCGGCAAGACTGCCATCGAAAGCACCTGCCGATAGCGTTCCGATGCGACCAGAGCCAGGTGTAAGAGCTAACGCTTCGTTACTTGCTGGCGAGGAAATCATCCAAGCAATGTCCACTCGCGTATTCGATCTGACGCAGGCGCTCACACTTAAGGCAATGTCATACATGCTCGAAGTATAAGTCGAAGGTGGAATTCGCACATATTGCGCCAGTCAGACCAGCAAGATCGGGTGACTTAACTTAATAACTCCATGTGGTCCACCATGATGCACCGATCCATGACTACATTCATGCCTGCTGCGATTGCGTCGCGTTCGATGTGCTCATCGCGGATTCCAAGTTGGAGCCACAGAGTTTTTGCTCCGCAAGAAATTGCTTCCGCGAGCACGGCAGGCAGGTCGGCTGGTTTGCGAAATACATCGACAATGTCTGGAGCGGATGGCAAGTCGAGCAAACTCGGGAATACAGGTTGTCCGACAATGGTGTCAAGGTTGGGATTTACAAACCACACTGTGTAGCCATGCTTAATGAGGTACTGCCCGACTTGGAAGGAAGCGCGAGCGGGATTATCAGAGGCGCCGACCACAGCAATGGTTTCGGTAGAGCGCAGCAGTGACCGAATGTCGTTGCTTGGCTGGGTCATGAGCAACTCCTTGGTTTTTAATGACTAGCTGTTCCTGACATGGTATTTCAGGAAAAAGCGATTGGCGGTCTTGAAGGCAAATTGAGCCATTGCCGCAGCTCAATCATTAATCAAGTCAACAACGGGCTGGCACTTCCTGATATTTGCCTAGGTTTGTAAGGCGCAGGTTCGGCCAACCAATGTCGAGAATTGTAGGCTGAAAGTGACCTGGGATTGCGATGTAATGACAGTGATGAACACTCTGAAATCTTCCCGAAGATTCCTACGCCACGGCGTTGTAGTGGGTGTCCTCATGTCAATTGCTGTGTCGACTTCGGCAAATGCCGCAACTCCACATGCACTTTTGGGCCCATGCCCTGTGGTCGTTGCACACAGAGGAGGCACAGCAGGGCTCGATGTGGAGAATTCACCAGCTAATTGGTTGGCGTCACTCAATGCCGGTGTTCGATTCATTGAAGCTGATATTCGCTTCACATCGGACAACGTCCCTATCGTGATGCACGATTCAACGGTCGATCGAACCACCAATGGGCATGGAAGTGTATCGAGCATGACGGCTGCAGAGATTTCGCAATTGACGCTTCATAACGACACACCGGTTCCTCTGTTCTCACATTTGATTAGTGACGTAAGTAATTCTGGTGGCTTTCTCATGTTCGAACCCAAGCAACGTGTCACTGTCGAGCAGTGGCTCATCATCCAGTCACTGCTTGATTCTGCGCAAGTGAAAAAGAAAAGTATCGTGGAAAGCCTCTCTCAAGTCACAATCGCAGAAGCTCATCAACGAGGATTTTTCACAACACATATATACAGAAAACGAATTGTGAATTCTTGGGCGCTGTCGCATGCAGATGCTCAAATGAATGAAGCAAGTTTGACAACGGTAAATCAAGTCAAAGCTGCACTGGGAGCAAGTTTTTTTGTCTATGAAGAAAAAATAGGACTCGATTACGAAAATGGTACGTGGAGCAATGTACTTCAAGCTCAAGTGCAAGCCATTGTTACGGATAATCCTGTGGGTTTGATGAATTGGGAAGTAGGGCGTTGTAGACAAGCCGATGCAGCTTCCTTATTCAACAAAAGAGTGCCCAGGGTTACAGGCATGAGTGTCTATCAAGCCAAGAAAGTATTGCAATTGAGCGGGTTCAACAACGTAGTAGTCCACGATCAAGATTCCTGGGCGGCTGCGGTCACCGACAAGCAAGGTAATAGGGCTAATGAACGAGTCCGCATTGCCGACCTGCCTGCGAATGGCTATCAATCACCCGATACTCAGATTGTGCTTGTCGTTACGAATTAGAGATGTGCATTCAGTCTGAGATTAGTCACTGAGTGATTCAGTAATCTTTTCCGCATCACGCAATATCGATCCACCTAAAAGCAACGGCTGGGTTTCATCTAAATTCTTAAGGCGTTCGACAGCATCTTCGCGCTTCTTAACCCAGTCAACGTTGTCTTCATCGGCAAGTGTGGCGGGTTGCTCAGCTGCACGTTCAGCTTGTTCTGTAATCACGCCAGCGGTGGCACGCAAAACACCGGAGAGTGCAGCGGCTAGAAGTTCAGGGAGTTTTTGCGAGCGACCACTGCTAATTAACAACTCGCGGCAGATACTTTTCACAGTTGAAGCTGTTACTTCAGTGAGTTTCACTTGTTCAACAATTGCTGCCGCTTCTTTTCGGCTAATGACAGGCGACCAATAAGACCCAGCAAGCGCGGATTCGGCGGCCTCTAGGGCAGCATCGACTTCGTTGGAAATAAATTCCGATTGTGAAAGCCAGCGCACTGCCCGCGAAGGATCAACGCGTCCAGCGTTGCGGGTAAGTTCTTGGGAAATTTCTTCCAAGAGGGTTGCCAACGCATGCGCTTGAGCAATTCCGGCCTTCAAGGCTCGAGACTGTGGGCTACCGATGCGCACGAAGTAAGAGCCCATGATTGCCAAGCCAGCTCCGAGAAGCACACCGTAAAAACGAGATTCGATTGTGTCGGTGGAAACGTACGGACCGACGACGAGAATCACAGTGACAGCGAGTGCGATTGCACCTTCTTCGCCAAGCTTAAGAAGTCTGGCAGCGATGAAGCACGACAGGATTGCAACGAGTACGGCCATCCAGCTAAAGCCAGTGAGTTTCATCATCGTGTAGGCCACAGTGCCGCCAATCACAACACCGATGACTTGGTTGACGCCTTCCCGAATGGATTCGTGAAATGTGTGTCGCACGGACACGATCGCTGTAATCGCTGCTGTTGTACTAGAAATTCGTGGGACGTTTCCACCAATGAAATAGCCCAATGTTCCGGCTGCGCTTGTGATGACTGCCAACCGTAAGTACGGCGCCTTAAAAACATCGCGTAATTGGATTGAGGTGCCGTCGATATGCAACGGTCGGAAAAAATTTCTTAAGGCTGACATGGTTGACTTTCTTTACCCGAGCACAAAATGAGCCGTGGGTTTAAATATACCGCGAAATTGTTTGGGCAAATCCAGTCGATTATGAACGTTCTTCCGCAATCGAGTTTCCGCCGTCTACAACGATGACTTGCCCAGTGATGTAAGACGCTTCGTGAGATGCAAGCCAAGCTACTGCCGCTGCAACCTCACTTGGAGTCGCAGATCGTCCCATAGGTGTTTTTGCACCGTGACCTACTTCTGCCTCAAGTTGCGAATCGGTCTTAATCCAACCTGGTGCCACGGCATTGACCGTAATACCTCGGGGTGCTTCGTCAACAGCGAGTGCTTTAGTCAAACCGACCATGCCTGCTTTCGTTGTGGCATAAGCGATATCACTGCGGATTGCCATTACAGGTCCGGTCACACTCGACATCATGATGATGCGGCCGTGGGATGAGTTGCGGATAAGTGGCAGACAAAAGTGCGTCATATAGAACGCAGAACTCAAATTGCGATTCAATGATCGGTGCCAGCCATCCGGTGCCATAGTCACTGCGTCACCAGCTTCACCGGAATCATGCATAGGTGCGGCCACACTTGTCATGCCCGCATTGTTGACCAGAATGTCGATTCCGCCAAGCCATGACGCAGCATCATTGACCAGAGCCTGCGACTGCTCGACATCTGTGAGGTCCGCTGTTGAAGCACTTGCGTGATGTCCAAGGGCAACGAGTTCGGATGCTCGCTCAAGTACACGCTCGCTTGCTCCAGATAAATAGACCTTGGCTCCCATCGCAGCAAGCATTCGAGCGCTGGCAAATCCAATACCGTCCGGAGAACCGGCTCCCGTGATTAATGCGCGAGAACCTGTTAAATCGAAAACCATAGTGCACCTATTTCGTGAGACGAGTCACTCTCAACCTACTCCTGAGTCAATAAATCAACCGCGAACGTGTTCAGTGCCACACCTGTGATGTGCAAGTAGGTATGGATGGGTGGCAGGATTAGGCAATGAGTTCGCGAAGGAGCAGACATGTCAGGTAATAGTCCCGGGTATTCCATTACATTGCGCGTGGAATTATCACCTGAGTCATCAAGCACGGCGGGACTTGCGCAGGCAGTCAGTGATGCCGGAGCATCCTTAACCGCATTAGATGTAGTGGAATCCAGTTACGAGCGCATGGTTGTCGATGTCACCTGCGATACGTCTGACCCAGATCACGCGGATCGAGTGAATGATCAGATCGCTGCACTTCCAGGTGCAACAGTTCGAAAAGTGAGCGACCGTACCTTCTTATTACACCTAGGTGGCAAGCTAGAAGTTCGTCCTAAAGTTCCACTGCGCACCCGAGACGATTTATCCCGTGCCTACACGCCAGGTGTAGCCCGAGTTTGCCTGGCAATCGCAAAAGATCCTCGTGATGCCCGGAGCCTAACAATTAAGCGAAATACCGTCGCAGTTGTTACTGACGGCTCGGCAGTGTTGGGCCTTGGCAATATTGGTCCTGCGGCTGCGCTTCCTGTAATGGAAGGTAAAGCTGCGTTATTCAAGCAGTTTGCAGATGTTGATGCGTGGCCTGTGTGTCTTGATACCCAAGACGTTGATGAAATTGTTCGCACGGTGCAAATCCTTGCCCCGCAGTATGGCGGAATTAACCTTGAAGATATTTCAGCACCGCGATGCTTTGAAATTGAAGCGCGGTTACGTGAACTTCTAGACATCCCCGTGTTCCATGATGACCAGCACGGAACTGCGATTGTTGTGCTGGCTGCGCTGCGTAATGCAGTCAAGATTGTTGGAAAAGAATTTGAGTCTCTCAAAATTGTGATGAGTGGAGCTGGCGCTGCCGGCACCGCGATTGCACAACTATTGATGGAAACAGGTGTGCGCGACATCGTTGCGTATGACTCAAAGGGTGCGGTGTACAAAGGCCGTCCTAATAGTGACAACACCAGTGAATGGATGCTCGAGAACACCAATAAGCAAGGTGTGACCGGCGCTCTGGGTGAGGGTCTTGCTGGCGCTGATGTCTTTATCGGTGTGAGTGCGCCAAATATTTTGACAGAGGCTGATGTGGCTTCGATGGCCGATAAGTCGATTGTGTTCGCGTTGTCGAATCCTGATCCTGAAATTGATCCAGTACTTGCGGCAAAGCACGCAGCCGTTGTTGCTACCGGACGCAGCGACTATCCCAACCAAATTAATAATGTTTTGGCTTTCCCTGGAATCTTCCGCGGCATGCTTGACGCAGCTGCGCACAAAATTACGACTGAAACGTTGCTTGCAGCTGCTAACGCGATTGCTGAGTGTGTTCGACCTGAACAACTCAATGCCAGCTATATCGTGCCGAGCGTGTTTGACCCCAATGTGGCCAAGTCGGTGGCCGCAGCTGTTCAGGCTGTTGCCGAAACTACCAAGGGTTAGCGGGATTTGACAGGGCTTTAGTTGAAAGTTAAACTAAAATAATTGAACCTTCAACTTTCTAGGAGACACTATGTCTGCAGATCTAACTCCATACGCGGGAACCTGGGTCATTGACTCATCCCATTCACGTTTAGGTTTCGAAACTCGTCACGCAGTTGTGACTAAAGTTCGTGGCCATTTCTCAACTTTCGAAGGCACCGTCACTATTGGTGCAGACCTTGGCGCATCAAGCGTTTCGGTGACCTCAACCCTTGATTCAATTGACACTGGCAGTGCTGACCGCGATGGTCACCTCAAGAGTGCTGATTTCTTCGATGTCCAGAGCACTAACGACATGGCATTTGTTTCCAAGAGCATCACGGCTGATGGCGATGACTTCATTGTTACTGGTGACCTCACTATCAAGGGAATCACTCAGAGCATCGAGCTCAAGGTTGAACTTGGTGGCGTCGCTACTGATCCGTTCGGCAATGTTCGCGCAGGCTTTGAAGGCAGTGGCGAAATCAGCCGCAAGGACTTCGGTCTGACATGGAACGTTGCTCTAGAAACTGGTGGCTTCTTAGTAAGCGACAACGTTAAGTTGCAGCTCGACATTTCTGCAATCAAGCAATAAGAATCTCCTTCTTAACGAAGCGGCCGGCCACTGATGTGGTCGGCCGCTTCATTGAGTAAGAAGTCTTATGCTCTAGTTTGCTACTGAGTACTAGCACACGTCACAGTTCGGCTAGGAAAATTTTCTGGGGAAACGACAACGCCAACCGGGCATCGCACATGCGAAGCGGTTGGCGTTAGTGGTTTGGCGATTAAGCCAACAGGAACTCGCGAACTCGATCGAGTACCGAACGACGAGGCATTACATTATTGAACTTCTCGCCTTTAAATGAACGAACGATCATCGGAACATCAGTTTCGTGACCTTCGGTAATAGCGTTGTTGACCATGATGGCGTAACTGACCTGGAGATCGTCCTGGCTAAGTTCCTTCACGGTGGTTGCCTCGTGGGCGACGCTCATGATATTTCCTTTCAAAAAGTGGCTGTTTGCCATGTTTCTATTATCTCAGCTGCGGTTACCAAAACGTTACCAAATCGGATCCAATCGATGAATTCTTGTGGTGACTTTGGGCACACGGCCGCCTCGGGCTAGCCGAGTACGATTCTTCACATGACGCAACACACATCGGGCAAGGTCGACAAGGCTGGCGAACTGACCCACATCGATGAATCTGGAAATGCCCACATGGTCGATGTGACCGATCGCGACCTCACTGTACGAACCGCGACTGCAGTGGGAAAGGTCAATTTGAGCCCACAAGTTGTCTCAATGTTGCGTGACAATTC
>JBAXRV010000027.1:0-23373 GCA_037131045.1 Actinomycetes bacterium | reverse complement strand
TTCAGTGGCTGACCAGTCCAGTGCTCCTTTGCGTTCGAATGTCACTGGGTCACCCACAATCACGGCGGTGAGTGTTGCCACTGCTCGATCTGCGGCGAACTGATGCAACGGGCCAGTTAATAGTGGAAGCACCCGAAGCACCGAAAAACTTATGCCCACAACTATTCCAACAACGGCCAACGCAATGCCATCAAATGACCAACGAGTAAGAAGTGCGATGGTGACTACAGCAAGTAATCCGCACACCACCACTGCGTAGGTCACATCGAACGCAGTGGCCAGGGCCAACACCACAGCGGCTGACACCCAACTCGACAGTGCCAGCGGAACCAGGCGCAGGTCCATTTACACGCGCACTAGAGCTTTGAGGTTTGCAAACACTTTCGGACCAATTCCCGGAACTTCTTGGAGTTCATCGATGGATGAAAAACGATGGTGCTGGTCACGCCATGCAACAATGCGCGAGGCAAGCACAGGCCCAACACCGGGCAAAGTATCGAAATCTGTCACGGTTGCCGAATTTAAGTTCACTCGTGGATCGCCGCTTGATGTGCCCGCTGCAGCTTGCCCAACAACGATGAGTTGTCCATCATCGAGGCGTTGTGCCAAATTGAGTTGCCCCACAACACTTGCGCGGGTTAGTCCGCCTGCGGCCTGAATTGCGTCGGCAACCCGACTGCCGGCTGGCAAATGGACAAGGCCAGGAGTGCGCACATCGCCTTCAATGTCGACTACGACATCTAGCACTGGCGCACTTGTTGCCAGTGAAATACCTGGCGCTGTAACTTGAACGGACTGCATCGGTGCTGGCCTATTGAGCCACACCACGAGCCCAAGAACTGCTGCAGCAACCCCGACCCATTTCGCAATGACCTGTGCCGATCTGGTGTCGCTGGCTGTCAATGCTGGTTCGAGTGCAATCGGCTCCATAGTGCCGCGCCGTTCACCAAGAAGATCGTTGAGTCGCGATGTAACGACAGTATTGACTTTGGTTCGGGCCACGCGCTGCACGATAACGACGGGTAACTGCGTTACGATACCCGCGCTGAGGCTATGTGCGGCGTCGCTTTGTGTGGACGAGCAATCAGAGGCAAGCGGCTGTTAGCCCAACACAATGTTGACGAGCTTAGGTTCACGAACCACCACGACTTTAGGCGTCGCCCCAGCGATTGCTTCAACCACTGAAGACTGCGCCATTGCCAGAGCTTGAAGCTCATCCTTAGAAATCGTAGGTGAGACAGTAAGGCGTTCTTTGATTTTGCCGTTAACTTGCACAACACATTCAACTTCGTCTTCAACAAGTAATGACAGATCAACTACGGGCCAAGGAGCAAGGGCAACCGATGGTTCATACCCAAGACGGAACCACATTTCTTCTGATGTGTACGGTGCCACATTCGACAAAATGATGGCAACAGCAATGGTTGCTTCGCGCACTGCAGGATCTGCTGGGCCGCAACCCGAGTCGATTGCTTTACGCGTAGCATTCACAAGTTCCATCGCGCGAGCTACCGACACATTGAATCGGTAGGTATCAAGCGCCAATTCGGCATCGGCAACTACTCGGTGCGTGATTTTGCGTAGCGCAAGGTCGCCTGTTGTGAAATCAACATCGGGTGCCGATGTGACATCGCCAGACAATCTCCAGGCTCGGGCTAAAAACTTCTTTGACCCAGCCGGTGACACATCGGCCCAGTCCACATCGTCTTCAGGCGGACCAGCAAACACCATAGTGAGTCGCACCGCGTCTACGCCATGGTCATTGAGTTCATCAGAAAGCTTGACTAGATTGCCGCGACTCTTACTCATTGCTGAGCCATCCATAACAACCATGCCTTGATTCAGCAGACGAGTGAATGGCTCTTGGAATTCAACCATGCCCATGTCGTACATGACTTTGGTGAAGAAGCGACTGTAGAGCAAATGCAAAATTGCGTGCGTCACGCCGCCCACATACTGATCAACGGGGAGCCACTTCTTGGCTTGCTCCACATCAAAAGGACCCGTCGTTAATTGTGGATTCAAATAGCGCATGTAGTACCACGATGAATCAACGAAAGTGTCCATCGTGTCGGCATCACGTCGCGCCATGCCATGGCACTTCGGGCATTCAACATTTGCCCATTCATCAGCTGCTCCCAATGGCGATGTGCCCTTGGGTGATAAGTCCAACGTCGATGCATCAGGAAGCGTGACCGGCAATTGATCAAGTGGAACAGGCACTTCACCACATGTTGCACAATGGATGATCGGAATGGGAGTTCCCCAAAAACGTTGGCGAGAAATCAACCAGTCGCGCAACCGATAATTTGTTGCTGGCTTTCCACGCTTGTCCGCCTCAAGAACGCCAATCATTTTCGCAATGGCTTCAGCTTTGCCAAGTCCATCAAGCAGCCCCGAGTTCACATGTGCGCCATCATCGGCAGTAGCGACTCCCGTTTCAGCGGGATCGGTATCGCTGGCAACAACCACACGAATCGGAAGATTGAACGCTCGCGCAAAATCAAGGTCACGCTGATCATGTGCGGGCACAGCCATGATGGCACCGGTTCCATAGTCAGCCAAAACATAGTCACTGGCCCAAATGGGAAGCTTTTCACCATTCACTGGATTGATGGCATAGCGATTCAGGAATACGCCTGACTTCGGGCGATCTGTTGCCAGGCGATCCATTTCACTAATCGACTTCACTGTTTCTAAATATTCTTTGAACGCCGATTCGCTTTCGGTACCAGCAGCAAGCTCTGCTGCTAAGTCACTGTCAGCAGCGACAACAAAGAACGTTGCGCCAAACAATGTGTCGGGGCGAGTTGTATAAACCGTGACAGGTTCTGATCGTCCTTCAATTTCGAACGCCACTTCAGCGCCTTGCGAACGACCAATCCAGTTGCGTTGCATGAGCAACACTTTTTCGGGCCAGTTGCCTTCCAGACCTTTCATGTCATCGAGAAGACGATCGGCGTAATCCGTGATCTTGAAGTACCACTGATTCAATTTCTTTTTTGTCACTTGCGAGTCACAGCGTTCACATAGACCTGCGACCACTTGCTCGTTTGCTAACACTGTTTGACATGACGGACACCAGTTCACACCAGAGTCTTTGCGATAAGCCAAACCGCGTTCATACATTTTTAAGAAGAACCATTGGTTCCAGTGGTAGTACTCAGGGTCGCAGGTATTAAGAACGCGATCCCAATCAAACGAACACGCATAGCGACGCATCGATGATTTTTGAATCGCGATGTTTTCATAAGTCCAGGTCTGTGGGTTTTCGCCGCGCTTAATGGCGGCGTTCTCAGCTGGAAGTCCAAAAGCATCCCAACCGATTGGGTGCATCACATTAAAACCTTTATGCACCCAGTAGCGGGCTATGACATCGCCAAGGGCATACGCCTCTGCGTGACCCATGTGTAGATCGCCAGATGGGTAAGGGAACATGTCCAGAACATATTTCGTAGGACGAGTGTCATCAGGGCGGCCAGAGCGAAAAGGTGCCAGTTCATCCCAGATAGGGAGCCACTTGTCTTGGACAGCCTGCACGTCGTAGAAATTGGGGTCTGCGGCGGTGTTCTCAGTCATAGTCCTACAAGGATAGCCGTGAAAAACCCCAGACAATCAACCACCTAGCGTGCTAGCCTCGGGCCTTAATCGTAAATTGTTTACAATCTAAAGTCTTCTGGAGGTCTCGTGGGAGTCGTCGTCATCACCGGTGCCGCAAGTGGAATGGGCCTGGCCACAACTGATCTGTTTTTGGCAAAAGGCTGGACCGTGATCGCCCTTGACGTGCAGCGCGTGCCTATCGCTGATGCACCTGGTCTGCTGCAGAGCAATGTCAGTGTGACTGACCGCGCTGGACTTGATGCTGCGTTGTCAGAACTGAGCGCTGGAAAAACAATTGATGCAGTCGTGAATGTAGCTGGCGTGTACCCGCCCACAACTTTAGAAAACTACACCGAAGAACTCTTCCACCGAATTTTTGACATCAATGTGCTTGGGGTCATCAACGTCACTGCTGCGTGCTTGCCTTACATGACTGAAGGTTCGGCCATTGTGAACTTTGCATCGGTCGATGCATTCACGGTGTCACCCGGCCAACTGATTTATGGCGCTTCAAAAGCTGCCGTCGTCATGCTCACAAAAGAGTGCGCACTTGAATTAGCGCCGCGCAAGATTCGGGTTAATGGCATTGCACCTGGCTGGGTGGACACGCCAGGTAACGCCGCAACGGGTCGCATGGAAGCAGCCGCCGCCTCAATCCCACTGGGTCGCGTTGCACAACCCAGTGAAATTGCCGAGTGGGTATGGCAACTGACTGGCTCAGGCGTAGCTGGATTCATGACCGGTGAAACCATTGTGATCTCGGGTGGCGATGTATTGCGATGATGCAAGCACTGAGTCAAGACTCCACTGCAGATGTCATCGCGCAACGATTGCGTGCAGCCATCTTGAGTGGGCAATTCAAACCAGGTGACCGCCTCATCGAAGAAGAACTGTCGCGCACGTTTGAGGTATCACGAGGTCCAGTTCGCGAAGCAATCCGGATTTTGGCAGCCGAAGGATTTGTTGTGCTGCGTAAGAATCGTGGCGCAGTTGTGAGCACTCCGACGATGGATGATGTGCTCGAGGTGTATGCGATTCGCATGTCACTGGGCAGTATCGCTGTTGCTCATGCAACCCAAGCTAATGAAACTGGCTCAAAATACTTTGCGCAAGCAAGCAAACTCCTTGATCGATTATCGGATCCTAAAGTTCATGCCGACGCATCACGTATGGTCGATGCAGACCTTGCCTTCCAAAATGCTGTTATCCAACTCGGCCAGTTGCCTCGAATCTCGGATTCTTTTGCTCAAACCGACAATGACATCCGCTTGTTTGTCCGAGTGCTAGACATCAAGTACGACACCCAGGACTACCAGGAACTTATTGATCGTCATGCTCGGTTACTCAACGCAATCACGACAGGAAACACTGCGCAAGCAACCCAACTGTGGCAAACCCACATTCGTGCCACAGTTGCAGAATTTACTTCGGGAATTTCACCAAATGATTTAGAAAATGTTTTTGAACGTCCGCTGATGCGGCACGTGTTTGATTTTCAACCCTTAACAGGAGGACACAATGGGTAAGTTCTGCATTATCGGCGCTGGACCTGCAGGTCTGGCATCCATGAAGGCACTGCTCGATGCTGGTATGGAGTTTGACTGCTTTGAACGACGCGACTCCATTGGCGGCCACTGGAACACGGACTATGACGCTTTGCACTTGATTACCTCAAGCAAAGTGACAGGCTACGAAGGCTTTCCGATGCCTGCGGATTGGCCAATCTTTCCATCACGCGATTTGATGCTGAAGTACTTCCACATGTTCGCTGATGCACACGACCTCAAGAAGTACGTCACCTTTAATACTGAAGTGACACACGCCGAGCCACTACCTGGTGATGGCCCAGTGGGTGCGCACGGATGGCGCGTGACAACTAGTGATGGCACCACCGCTGACTACGAAGGAATCTTTGTGGCGAACGGCCATTTGTGGGACGAAAAAATTCCAGAAATCCAAGGAACGTTCACAGGTAAGCAAGTGCACTCCGGTAGTTACCACAACTCCAAAGACATCGACGGTACTCGCGTACTTGTGATTGGTTCGGGGAACTCAGGATGCGACTTGGCAGTTGATGCCGCACAAAGTCGACTTGATACCCACATCGTGATTCGTCGCGGACACTACTTCCAGCCAAAAACCTACTTTGGTAAACCGCGTGCAGAACTTGAATTCATGAAGGAATTTAACTTCGAAGAACAAGATCTGATCGCTCGTCTGATGATGCGCCTGACTGTAGGAACCGCAGCCGAGTACCCCGGTATGCCACCAGTTGACCATCGCACACTTGCTGAAGGTCCACCGATTGTGAACAATCTGTTGCTCTACTGGATTCAGCATGGCCGTATCACAGTGCGTCCCGGTATCGAACGCTTCGATGGCAAAACGGTTCACTTCATGGATGGAACCAGCGATGAGTTCGACACGATCTTGTGGGCTACTGGCTTCCATGCTTCGCTGCCGTTCATGGACACTTCCGTACTGGCTCTACAAGATGATGTGCCGTTGCGTGTCGGGGCTGCAGTGCTTCCGATTGGCGTTGAAAAGCTGTACCTGATTGGCATGATTGCTCCGCGTGGACCACAACCTCCGACGTATCCAACACAAGCCGAACTTGCTGTGAAGATGGTTCAGATACATCGAGCTTCAGGTAAGGGTTATGTGCCACTTACAGATCACTTGGACAAGTCGCAAGAACGCGAATGGCGAATCGACATTTTGCGTCCGATTTGGCTTGATCAAGTTGCTGACACGCATGTGAAGTTGGATGCCATCGCATTGGGTCAACAGTAAGTACCTAGACTCAGTCCTATGTCGAAACGTGGGTGGATTCTTTTTATCACGCTTGGAATCATTTGGGGTACGCCCTACATGTTCATCCGAGTAGCTGTTGAATCGTTGTCGCCTGCAGTTGTTGTGACAGGGCGCATGGTCATTGCCATTGCGTTGTTGATGCCCACTGCGCTCAAACACAATCTGCCCGCTGTATGGAAAGCGCATAAAAAAGGGATTTTGGCTTTTGCTTGCGTTGAAATGATTTTCCCATTTGGTGCGCTCAGTATTGCTGAGAAGCGAATCTCGAGTTCACTTGCAGGTTTGCTGATCGCCGCCGTTCCATTTGTGACGGGCCTCATGCTTCGCCGCATCAACCATGACGATCAGTGGGATAAACGACGCGTTCTTGGCTTAGCGGTGGGTATGGCCGGAATTGTTGCACTTGTCGGACTTGATGTGCGAGCCGATACGTGGTGGGCAATCTTTCTGTGCTTCGTTGCAGTGATTGGATACGCCTGCGGTCCGATTGTGATTTCAACGCAACTCGACGACACTCCACAAATTGCTGTAATTACCTTGGCGCAGTGTTGCGCCGCGATTGCTTACTCGCCCATCTTGGCTTACGAGATTGCAACGAACACGTGGTCCTCTGAAACAGCGCGAGCACACGGTGTGCCACTAAATGCGTGGTTATCCGTCGGTGGACTTGGCGTGCTGTGTACTGCACTTGCCTTCACATTGCTGTTCAAGCTCATTGAAGAAGTTGGACCAAGTCGCACCACAGTGATTACTTACATCAACCCAGCAGTGGCAATTTTGCTGGGCGTGTTAATTCTCAACGAACCATTTACTGCAGGACTTGCCGTCGGCTTCCCTCTTGTGCTGATCGGTTCATACTTAGCAACCCGAAAGTCACAAGTTTCCACTTAGTGACGGGCGAGGAAACCTCGGGCGTATTGATCTGGCCACGGCACATCGGCGCCCAAATCGTGCGCAGCCTGCAACGCCCACCGGGAGTTGCCGAGCATGGCGCGACCAATCATGACTGCGGAAACTACCCCATCGGCCACAATCTCTTCGGCCTGCTGCGCTGTTGTGATCAATCCAACCGCTGAAACAACTGCTCCGGTTTCTTCGGCAATTTTGCGAGCCGCCGCAACTTGGTAGCCAGGCGCCAGTGGAATCTCTTGCTTAATTGAAATGCCACCTGATGACACGTCAATTAATTCCACACCGCGTGCTTTGAGTTCGCGGGATAGCTCGACACTGTTGTCAACATCCCAAGCACCATCAATCCAGTCCGTTGCTGATAACCGAACCCACAATGACTTACTTGCCGGCACAACAAGGCGAACTTCGCTAACAATTTCCAGTAGCAAGCGAGTGCGATTTTCAAACGAGCCGCCATACTCATCCGTGCGCAAATTTGAAATCGGTGACAAAAATTCATGCAACAAATACCCATGCGCACAATGAATTTCAATCACATCGAAATCAGCCGCGACAGCGCGTTCTGCAGCAGCGACAAAATCTTGGCGAATCAACGCAATTTTTGCAACGGTCAGCGCATTCGTATCGGGGTAACCTTCAAACGGAATATCGGACGGAGCAACAGTCTCCCAACGGTTTTCTTCATCTGTCAGTGGAGCGCCACCACGCCACGGTGCATGCACACCTGCTTTACGCCCAGCGTGCGCAAGTTGAATTCCAGTGCGCACATCAAACTTCTTAGCAAACCGAGGAATTTCTGAAAGCACCTGAGCTTGTTGATCAGTCCAGATCCCCATGTCTCCTGGGCTAATGCGCCCTTCGGGATTAACCGCACTTGCTTCAACCATCACAAAGCCAGCGCCACCTGTGATGAACCCACCGTAGTGAACGGCATGCCAATCCTGCATCAGACCGTCAATTGCTGAGTACTGACACATCGGTGGAACCCACACACGGTTCTTAAAGCTCAGCGAGCCGACTTGTAGTGGCGTGAATAGAACAGACATTAGTCTCCGATTGTGGCGACCATGATCGCCTTGATGGTGTGTAGTCGGTTTTCTGCTTGATCGAAAACTACGCTTGCTGGTGATTCAAAAACATCGTGTGAGACTTCAAGGCCCTCGTGCATGCCAGTCTTATGTGCGATCGCGCGACCGACTGTGGTTTGTTCATTGTGAAACCCTGGAAGGCAATGCATGAACTTTGCATTCGGATTTCCTGTTTTTGCAAGCGCAACTTCATTAACTTGGTAACTACCAAGAAGTTCAACACGCTCTTTCCAAATCTCTTCTGACTCACCCATTGATACCCACACATCGGTGTGAACGAAATCTGAACCTGGTAACGCTTCGTCCATGTCCTCTGTAAACACAATGTTCGCACCACTCTTTGCAGCTAAGTCATGAGCAATGTCTTGAATCTCTTGAGCCGGCCACAGTTGCTTGGGCGAGGCAATACGAAGGCTGGAACCCAGTAACGCAGAAGTAACTAGCAGCGAGTTACCCATGTTAGAACGGGCATCACCCACATAGGTCAATGCAATGTCGCCTGGCCGTTTGCCAGAGTGCTCCATCATGGTCATAAAGTCAGCCAACATTTGAGTGGGATGCCATTCGTCAGTAAGTCCGTTGTAAACAGGTACTCCGGAAAACTCAGCGAGCTCCTCGACCATGGATTGGTGCTTACCGCGGTATTCGATGGCATCGTAATAGCGACTGAGTACGCGAGCGGTATCAGCGACGGATTCCTTGTGACCCACTTGAGACGATGCACCATCAAGGTAGGTTGTGTGCGCACCTTGATCAAAGGCAGCAACTTCAAATGCGCAGCGAGTGCGAGTTGAAGTCTTTTCAAAAATCAGCGCAATACTGCGACCCACCATGCGCTGTTGTTCGCGACGTTCACGTTTGGCAGCCTTGAGCTCGATTGATAGGTCAATCAAGTATTCAAACTCGTCCGCGGAAAAGTCGATTTCTTTGAGGAAATCGCGATTCTTCAGGTCCATAGCTGGCCTTTCGTGTTGCCGAAAGACCAGCCTACCCAATGTGCAGGGTGCCCCTTAAATCCTTAACGAGCGGTGTAACTCATAACGTGCTTCATGCGGGTGTAGCCCTCCAGCGCTTCAGCGCTGAGGTCATTTCCGTGACCGGAGTGCTTGAAGCCACCGTTTGGCATATCACCGGCTTGAACCAAGTGGCAGTTCACCCAGACCTGACCGAAGTCAAGGTCCTGCGAGACCCGGATGACTCGAGCATGGTTTTCAGACCAGATACTGGCTGCAAGTCCGAATGCCACATCATTGGCCATGCGTAGACCTTCAGCTTCGTCCTTGAATGTTTGAACCGTCTGAACTGAAGCAAAGACTTCAGTCTGGATCATTTCGTCATCCTGCTTCAAACCAGCAATCAATGTTGGTTCGAAGTAGTAGCCACCGTTGAAGCGTGATGCCTTACCACCTGTAAGCACTTCAGCGTTGCTTGGAAGACGATCGATGAAACCTTGAACGCGAGCAAGTTGCGCAGCGCTGTTGATTGAACCGTAATAGTTATTGTCATCCTCTGGAGCACCAAACTTGAATTGGGCAACTCGCTTGGCAAGTGCTGCGATGAATTCCTTGGCGATGCTTTCTTGAACAAGCACGCGACATCCTGCCGCACAGTCTTGACCAGCGTTCATCACACCAGCAGTTGCAACTTCTTCGACAGTGCGATCAAAGTCGCAATCTTCGAAGACAAGCACCGGTGCCTTACCACCGAGTTCAAGGTGGACACGTTTTAGGTCTGGCGCTGAGTTAGCTGCGATTTCCATACCCGCACGCACTGAACCAGTGATGGACACCATGTCTGGACGCTTGTGAGCAACCATCGCACGACCTGTGTCGCGATCACCGAAGATGACGTTGACGACACCGGGAGGCAAATGCTCGGCAAAAATTTCGGACATGATGCTGGCAGTATGCGGTGTGGTGTCAGATGGCTTCAACACAACTGTGTTACCCATCGCAATAGCTGGCGCAAACTTCCATACAGCCATCAACAACGGGTAGTTCCATGGTGCAACTTGCGCACATACGCCTACTGGTTCGCGACGCACAGTTGAGTCATAGCCTGCGAGGTACTCGCCAGTTGAGTAACCAGGAAGGTTACGAGCAAGTGTTGCGTGGAAGCGTGTGTGATCGATGCACTGTGGCATTTCGCCGTCGCGCATCCACCAGACTGGCTTGCCGGTGTTCTGGACTTCTGCAGCGGTCAGTTCATCTGCCCGCGCTTCCATCGCATCAGCAATACGGAAGAGTGCAAGGCTGCGATCGGCTGGAGCGAGTCGCTTCCAACCATCGAAGGCGTCACTGGCAGCTGCGAATGCTTTATCGACATCCTTTGCACCTGAAAGTGGTGCTTGGCCATAGACCTCGCCGATGGCGGGGTTTTCAATCGGCATGGTCTTGCCTTCGGCAGCATCGACGAATTTGCCATTGATGAAATTCTTTAAAGTCGTCATTGTCTCTTCCCTAGTGTGTGCGGCTGGTAAGGCCGGAAAGTGCTTCTAAGATGCACAATGCGCCGAGGCGGATGGTGCGCTGATCGTCAGTATCTATCGTGGCGTCAATCTCAGTAATGTCCATGCTAGTGACTCGAGGGTCACTTGTGGCTAGATATGTCAGTTCACGAATCTCGTCTGCGCTTAGGCCACCTGGCGTGGCGGCCGGGCAGGCTGGAGCCACGGTGCGGTCACAGACATCGACGTCAAGGTCGTAGTGGATCTGTCCGCCAGCGCTGCCCGCAATGGAGAGTGCCTGGTCCATGATGCTGTCCAAGGTGCGAGTGCGCACTTGCGCCCGAGTGATAACGGTGATGCCGTAGTCCTTGACGCGTTGTGCGTAGATTGGTGAGTTTGCAAAATCGCTGATGGCAATCTGCACAATCCGGTTTCCTGCCAGACCGCCTTCTTCAACCAAGCGACGCACAGGTGACCCGTTACTGATTCCGTTGCGCACATCGTGATGTGCATCCACGGTGATGAGGCCAGCAGTTGCTATGTCGTCGCCCCAGAGTCCTCGAGCGACACTATATGTAATGGCGTTGTCGCCACCGAGAGCGATTAGTAGGTCTTGCGTGCCACGAAGTTGCGCCATCTTGGCGAATACTCGCTGGTCGCCTTCTTCAAAGTCTGGGTCTGCAATGTCGCCCTCGTCGCGAATCGTGATTTGAGCGATATCGTGATCATGCGCCCACGACCACGTTGAATACCAATACATCGCATCACGCAATGCAGCAGGAGTTGCATCAGCGCGAGTAGGTGTCACTGAAGTCTTATGAGCAGGAACCCCGATAATCGTGGCATTGGTTGGTGCGGTGGCTGTACTTTCGGCAACCCAGGTACCAGCTCGAAGCCAACTCTCGTCATGAAATCTCGCCATCGCAGGCTCCTTGTCGTCTCTGTTATAGCCGAACTTACCAAGCGGTGTGTGGCTAAGCCCTAAAGGGAGTGCGTCTTTTGGGTCGATTGCGATCCCTTAGGAAATCGCGCTACTCAAGACCAGCCCAAGTTAGCCAGCTACCTTCTGTATCGTCATACCTAGAACACTGACCAAGTAAAAGGAACGACATGTTTTCGCTGAAGAATCGATCTATCGCTGAATTTGCTGGCACTGCAGTACTCGTTATGGTTTCGGCAGGGTCTGGAATTATGGGCACCGCGCTATCTTCGGATGTGGGTCTTGCACTACTCATCGACATGCTTGCCACAGTGATGGCACTTGGTTTGCTGATATTTTTTCTTGGCCCAATTAGTGGAGCGCATCTGAATCCCATCGTGACTTCAGTTTTTGTATGGCGTAGGACTATTTCTATGCGTGAAGCGATGGCCTATGTCGTAGCGCAAATAGCTGGAGCGATAACAGGTGCAGTAACTGCAAATGTGATGTTCGATCAGCGGGCATTCCAAGTAGCAACCCAAACCCGATCTTCAGTGGGTCTATGGATTGGTGAAGTCATTGCTAGCGCCGGCCTGATCATTGTGATTTTCGTTTTGATTGATAGGAGCAGCCCGCAGCTGATTTCAATTGCTGTGCCAGTGTGGATTGGAAGCGCCTACTTCTTTACCTCGTCTGCTTCGTTTGCAAATCCCGCAGTCACAATTGGGCGGCAATTCACTAACACCTTTACGGGTATTGCACCGAGCAGTGTTGCAGGTTACGTCGTCGCGGAATTTATTGGCGCAGTAATCGGCGCATTACTTGTGCGGGCACTGCGACAACCAGACGCGACAAAATAACAACGCCGTTAGAACACTCATACAACACTGATACAACCCAAAGGCAGGTCACCATGGTTTCTGGTCCACGTCCAGTGAAGGCACCAACGGGCACAACGCTGACGGCTCGCGGCTGGCAACAAGAAGCGGCGCTTCGCATGTTGCAAAACAACCTGGATCCGAATGTGGCAGAACATCCTGACGAACTAGTTGTTTACGGAGGAACAGGCAAGGCAGCTCGCAACTGGGAATCGTATGACGCGATTATTCGTACGCTCACAAATCTGCGTGATGACGAAACCATGCTTGTGCAGTCCGGAAAGCCCGTCGGCGTTTTTCAAACTCATGAGTGGGCTCCCCGAGTGTTGTTAGCGAACTCCAACCTGGTCGGTGACTGGGCAACATGGCCAGAGTTTCGTCGCCTGGAACACATGGGTCTGACGATGTACGGACAGATGACCGCAGGTTCATGGATCTACATCGGAACCCAAGGAATTTTGCAAGGTACGTATGAAACATTTGCGGCCGTTGCTGCAAAGAGCTTTGGCGGCACACTGGCTGGCACGTTAACTATCACTGGTGGTTGCGGTGGCATGGGTGGCGCACAACCACTAGCTGTCACAATGAATGACGGCGTGTGCCTCATGATTGACATTGATCCAACACGTCTGCAACGTCGAGTTGAAACGCGTTACCTTGACGAAATTGCAACTGACCTTGATGATGCAGTGCGACGGTGTCTGGAAGCGAAAGCTGCACGTCGACCGCTCTCGGTTGGTTTAGTTGGTAACGCAGCGGAAGTATTGCCGCAGTTACTTGAGATGGACGTTCCTGCAGACATCGTCACCGATCAAACAAGTGCTCACGATCCGTTGTACTACATTCCGCGCGGTATGAAGTTTGAAGACGCTCGCGAATACGCAGACAAGAAACCCGACGAGTTCACGGAACGCGCCCAAGAATCCATGGCACGCCATGTTGAAGCCATGGTCGGATTCATGGATAAAGGCGCAGAAGTTTTTGATTACGGAAACTCCATTCGCGATGAAGCGCGCAAAGGCGGTTACTCACGCGCGTTTGAATTCCCTGGCTTCATTCCGGCCTATATTCGTCCGCTGTTTTGTGAAGGTAAAGGACCGTTTCGTTGGGTCGCACTCTCGGGAGACCCTCAAGACATCTATCGCACCGATAAAGCAGTGCTTGACCTGTTCCCCGACAATGAGCATCTGCATCGCTGGATCAAGATGGCACAAGAACGCGTTGCATTCCAAGGACTTCCCGCGCGGATTTGCTGGCTCGGATACGGCGAACGCGATAAAGCCGGCCTGGCATTTAATGACCTGGTTGCAAGCGGTGAAGTGAAAGCACCAATCGTCATTGGACGCGACCATTTAGATTGTGGTTCAGTTGCTTCCCCGTATCGCGAATCCGAAGCAATGCTCGATGGTTCCGATGCAATTGCGGACTGGCCGTTACTCAATGCGATGGTCAACATTTCATCAGGCGCTTCATGGGTGTCAATTCATCACGGTGGTGGCGTAGGTATTGGTCGGTCAATTCACGCGGGTCAAGTATCCGTTGCTGACGGAACTGCGCTTGCTGCACAAAAACTTGCACGCGTATTGACCAATGATCCAGGCATGGGTGTAATTCGCCATGTTGACGCAGGCTACGACCTCGCTGTTGATGTGGCTCGTGAAAAGCATGTGCATGTGCCGATGCTCGATAACGGAGACATGCTCTAAGCCATGACACACACTGTCGCATTCACCAACATCGGTCAGCTCGTTACTAACAACGAACCACTTGGCGAAGGCATGCTCGGCGTTATCGAAAACGCGGGACTTGTTGCGATTGATGGTGTGGTGACATGGGTTGGTGAGTCGAAGGACGTTACTTCACACAGTGATGTTGCTACGGTCGACATGCATGGTCGCGTCGTGATTCCAGGGTTCGTCGACAGCCATTCGCACATCATGTTTGCAGGCGATCGCTCGCAGGAATTTGCCGCGCGCATGGCCGGTATTCCCTATAGTGCGGGTGGAATCAAAACAACGGTGAATGCAACCCGTGCTGCATCCGATGACGAGCTACGTCACAATGCTGCGCGGCTGATTGCCGAGATGCGTGAGTCGGGAACTACAACGGTTGAAATTAAATCAGGCTACGGGCTCGATGTTGCGAACGAAACTCGCAGCCTGCGAATTGCGCGCGAGTTCACACAGGACACAACTTTTCTTGGTGCGCACGTGGTACCTGCGGAATTTAGCAATAGCCCCGATGACTATGTCGACCTCGTGTGCGAAGCGATGCTGAATGAATGTGTGCCTTACTCAACATGGATTGACGCGTTTTGTGACATGGGTGCATTTACTACCGAGCAAACCCGCCGAATCTTGACGGCAGGCATTGCACGTGGTTTGAAGCCCCGCATTCACTTGAATCAACTTGCTCAAGGTGATGGAATTGCGATGGCTGTCGAACTTGATTGCGCATCGGCAGATCACTTGACGTATTTATCGGATGATGACATCACGACTTTGGCATCGAGCAATACGGTCGCAGGGTTAGTTCCTGGCGCTGAGTTCAGCACTCGTGCACCGCAGTATCCGCGGGCACGCGATCTGATTGATGCCGGCGTCAGTGTTGCACTATCTCCGGATTGCAATCCTGGTTCGAGCTACACAACGAACATGCCATTTTGCATTGCACTGGCTGTGCGTGAAATGCACATGAGCGTTGATGAAGCGGTCTTCGCCGCAACACATGGTGGCGCACAAGCCTTACGACGAACCGATGTGGGCCACCTAGGAATCGGCGCCCAGGCCGACTTCGCTGTACTCGATGCACCGCACTACATACACCTGGCCTATCGCCCCGGTGTACCCCTCGTACACTCAACTTGGCAACACGCACGCATGACATTCACAAAAGGAGATCGCGCATGAGTAGGTCAGAAGTCGTCATTCACACATCAGGTATGACGTCACAGGATGTTATTGATATTGCCCGCCACGATGCGAAGGTTGTCATTGCACCCGCTACCTTAAGTGCGGTTGCTACTACACGTGCTCACATTGATGCCCTAACGCTTTCTCCAGATCCCGTTTACGGAGTATCGACGGGCTTTGGTGCACTGGCTAATCGACATGTGTCGGTTGAATTGCGCACTCAATTGCAAAAGTCACTCATTCGCTCACATGCTGCCGGCATGGGTGAACCTGTTGAACGCGAAGTTGTTCGCGCACTGATGACCTTGCGTTTGAAGACTTTGTGTTCCGCACGGACCGGTGTGCGTCCCGTTGTCGTCGAGACCATGGCTGCCCTGCTCAACGCAGGAATCACACCGATTGTTCACGAGTACGGATCACTCGGTTGCTCGGGCGATCTTGCACCACTTGCCCACTGCGCATTGGTCTTGATGGGCGAAGGACGTGCAACGGGGCCTGACGGAATCGAAGCGCCAGTTGCTGACTTGCTTTCTCGCGCCGGAATTAAACCTGTTGAACTGCGTGAAAAAGAAGGCCTTGCACTCATTAACGGAACTGATGGCATGCTCGGGATGCTCATCATGGCCATCGATGACATCACGATGTTGTGTGACAGCGTGGATGTTGCAGCTGCGATGAGCGTTGAAGCGTTGCTTGGGACTGACCAAGTGTTCCTGCCTGAATTGCACTTGCCGCTGCGGCCGCATCCTGGCCAAGCACAAAGTGCTGCAAATATGTTGCGCGTGCTCACCGATAGCGGAATTGTCGCCTCACACAAAGTCAACGATGATCGTGTGCAAGATGCCTACTCATTACGTTGTGCACCACAAGTTACTGGCGCGGTTCGCGACACGATTGCACATGCTCGACTTGTTGCCGATCGTGAGCTCGCCGCTTCAATTGATAATCCTGTGGTACTCGAAGATGGTCGAGTCGCTTCTAACGGAAACTTCCATGGCGCACCCGTTGCATATGTTTTAGATTTCCTCGCCATTGCAGTTGCTGACTTGGGCAGTATCAGCGAACGTCGCACGGATCGCATGCTGGACAAGAATCGCTCACATGGACTTCCGCCATTTTTGGCACATGACCCTGGAGTTGATTCCGGTTTGATGATTGCGCAATACACCCAAGCCGCAATGGTGTCCGAGAATAAGCGACTAGCCGTTCCAGCCAGCGCGGATTCGATTCCGAGCTCGGGCATGCAAGAAGATCACGTCTCGATGGGCTGGAATGCGGCACGCAAACTACGCACTGCTGTAAGTAACTTATGCATGATTATCAGCATCGAATACCTGACTGCTGCTCGCGCTATTGACTTGCGCTCACCACTCGTTCCATCGCCGTTGAGCGCTCAAGCCGTTTCGCTGTTGCGTAAAAGCGTTGAAGGCCCAGGACCTGACCGGTATCTTGCACCTGACATGCAAGCAGCCTGCGCAATCGTCGGATCCGGTGCGCTCGCTCAGCTGCTATAACGATTCAATTCTGGGACTTATGGCAACGAATTAGTCGCATTGAACACAAGCACAACACATTGACTCACACTATTGACGATCATTCCGGCAGGTGGAGATTGCGTAGATATCATCTCGGCGCCACTCACGTTGTAGTCTTCACAAGTCTTGAGACCTTGTGTCGTCAACGAAGTCTTTGCTGCGTAATACGGCATTCCGCTTAAATTTGGAACTGAAACAAATTTATCCATGCCAGTGGCGTGAGAGATATCAATCTGGCCATTCAAAATCCGGTTAATCAATTGGTGGCTCTCCCACGTCGCTGTGACACGAGCGGAAACTATCCCGGTAGCCGCAATCACTGCCGCACAAATTGCAAGAAATTTCTTCATCGACATGTCAGCGTGTTTACGAAGCGGACGCTTGTCGAAAAACGAAATATGTTGCGCAGAGTCATGACCAACAGAGATCATGAGTTCACGAGCGTACTTTGCAGGATCGCCTAACGTACGAGTGATTGAAATTGAATCATCGTCTTCAATGAGTCCATAAATATGAGCCTGCAACTCATCAATCAGTTCATTGCGATCTGATTCAGATAGTGGATCAAGTGCGCGGCGCACGTCTTCCACATAGCGTTGTGCCTCTGCGGTGGTTTTGTTGACGTTCATCATTTCTATGCTCCTTTGGGCCGTGCGACTGCTACTACTTTGTCCATTGCGGACACAAAACTTGCCCAGTCAGCGAGTCCAGCTTTAAGACTCTTGAAACCTTGTGGCGTCAGACTGTAATACTTTCGATGCGGTCCACCATCAGAGGCGACTAAATAGGACGACATCTCCCCGGCGTTGTAAAGCCTGCGTAATGTGCCATAAACAGATGCTTCTGCAATGTCCGCAAGTCCGAGCTCCCGCAGGCGCTTGACCATCTCGTATCCATACACATCTTGTTCACTGACGACACTGAGAACTGCAACATCAAGTACACCTTTGAGAACTTGAGAGTTATCCATTCCGAGTCCTTCCGCACTATCGCTAACCGTAGTACTATGTATAGCACAATACCATGGTGTTGGAGGCTGCCAAGACGATTTCGCACATTATTTGGGATTAAACGACGAATCGAGCCGTCACACACATCTGCGAGAGGGCTCGATCAGCCAAAAAAACCTTCGTACGCTTAGTCAATCGCAGCGTCAGCGAATTCCTGCATGCTGCCGAACTCCCAATCCGGAGTGACGTTCGCTGGCGGTGGCGGGGTTGCTCCCCAACCGTCCTGGTTTTTACGACGATTAATCCACACAGTCGGCAAGCCCATTTGCTTAGCGGGCACATGGTCGTGGAACAGACTCTGAGCCACATGCAGATGTCGTGTTGGATCAATACCGAGCTCAGCGCTCTTAGCCATCAATGCGTGGAAATTATTGAGGCTCGGCTTGTAAGTACCAATGTCTTGCGCAGTCAGGATTGCATCAAAGGTCACGCCAAGTTTTTTGTTACTCGCAGCAAAAGAATTGCGATCAACATTGGACAAAATAATCAACTTATAGCGAGTTGCTAATTTTGCAAGCGCATCAGCTGAATCAGGAAAAGCTGGCCAACGAGGGACTGACTGACCAAATTCGTGTGCCTGTTCGTCACTGACTGAAATGTCGAATTGTGCACCAACGCGTACCAAGCTTTCGGCGAGTACATCGGGATACAGCATCGTTGGAGTTTCTTCTTCAATAGCCGCTTGATGAAGCGAATACGCTGCCAACAGCTCTTGCTCTGGAATACCTGAACCGGATGCCCATGGAACCAGTTCAGCCAAGATTCCAGCTTCCCAGTTAATGAGAGTTCCGTAGCAATCGAAACTTAATGCATCAAAATCTTCCAGGTTCATACGATTTCCTTTGTTGGTCGACTCACAATAATCAGCCCGATAAGAACAAGTACAAGTCCAGCCATTCCGATTGGTGAAATGGTTTCACCAAGCAACAGCACACCCATCGTTGTCGCAGTCAGTGGTTCCATCAGTCCAACAGTAACTGAGGTTGCCGTGCCAATACGGGAAATTCCATACGTAAAGAATGCGTAGGCAATCGCCACTGTTGCAATGCCGCCGTACAAAGTTCCAGCGAGCAATTTGGGATCGTACAAGAAACTAAAATCTCGACCGATGTTAATAGGCGCTTGCAAAATTGTGCCCACGGTAAAAATCGGAGCCACGCATTGAAACGGAGTGTGACGCTGTGAAATCATGCCCATGCCAGTGGCTTGCCATGAATATGCGAACGCGGCCATTAGCGAAAATGAGACGCCAAGGACATTCACAACTGCGTCTCCGCTTGGCCAGTTCAAAGCCACAACACCTGAGATGGCAACAGCGGTTCCGATGAGCCAGGTCTTGCCCGGCTTATGTTTAAACGCAATGCGCGCGATGATGCCTGCGAAAATCGGTGCAACACCAATGGCCAATACAGCAGCCACAGCAACCCCGGTGCGTTGAAAGCCCAGCGTGAACAGCGGGAAGAAAAACGCTACTCCGACGCCGCCAATCAAAATCGGAACGATGTCTTGCTTCGTATAGCGCTTTTTCTTACGGGAAAACAAGACAAGTATCCACAACGCCAACGTGCCCGTGACATTGCGCACCATCGCATATTGAAATGCCGTGCCTTCAGGAAAAAGTTCTACAACAGGACCAACAGTGCCCCACAGCGTCGTGCCGAGGGCAACTGCCAGAATTCCCGAAACTCTTCCAGTGGAAGCCTTGCGGTGTTTAGCCGTGTGTTGGGAAGCCAAGGTTGATTCCGCCGTGACTTGGATCGAGCCAACGGCTGGTGACAACCTTGCCACGAGTATAGAAATGCACGCCTTCAGTTCCATGTGCGTGAGTGTCACCAAAGAGCGAATTCTTCCAACCACCGAATGAGAAGTACGCCATCGGTACTGGGATTGGAACGTTCACCCCAACCATGCCCACTTCCACTTCATTCTGGAAGCGACGCGCTGCGCCGCCATCGTTTGTGAAGATTGCGGTTCCGTTTCCGTACATGTGATCGTTGATGAGCTTCAAACCTTCGTCGTAGGTCTTCACTCGAACAACCGAAAGAACCGGACCAAAAATTTCTTCTTTGTAGATTGACATCTCTGACGTGACATTGTCGAACAGTGTTGGACCAACAAAGAATCCATCACCATCAGAATCTGGTGTGATGTTGCGACCATCTACAACGATTTTTGCGCCCTCAGCAACACCGGCATCGATGTAACCCTTGACCTTGTCGCGATGTACTGCGCTCACTAGTGGACCCATGTCGGTATTGCGGGTTCCATCACCAGTGGTGAGTTTGCCAATGCGATCAACAATCTTTGCAATCGTGGCATCTGCAACTGGCTCTACCGCAACAAGTACCGAGATAGCCATGCAACGCTCTCCAGCTGAACCAAAGCCTGCGTTCACTGCAGCATCAGCAACCAAGTCGAGGTCAGCATCTGGAAGAACGAGCATGTGGTTCTTTGCGCCACCCAGAGCTTGCACGCGCTTGCCGTGTGCAGTTCCGGTTTCGTAGATGTATTTCGCGATAGGTGTTGAACCAACGAAAGAAACAGCCTTGATATCAGGATGAGTCAGAATGCGATCCACGGCTTCCTTATCGCCATGAACCACGTTGAATACGCCGTCAGGAAGACCGGCATCTTTCCAGAGTTGTGCAATGAAGTTTTGTGCGCTTGGGTCTTTTTCAGATGGCTTGATGATTACTGAGTTACCCGCAGCGATTGCGATAGGGAAAAACCACATCGGCACCATTGCTGGGAAATTGAATGGCGAAATGATTCCTACAACACCAACTGGTTGGCGAATGCTGTACACATCCACACCGGATGACACGCTTTCGGAGTATCCACCCTTGAGCAAGTGTGGGATACCGCAGGCAAACTCAACAACTTCTTGGCCACGGGACACTTCACCGAGAGCATCAGAAAGCACCTTGCCATGTTCGGCGGTAATGATTGCTGCAAGTTCCTCTTTGCGGGCATTCAGTAACTCGCGGAAAGCAAAAACAATTGAGGTGCGCTTCGTCAATGACGTGGCAGCCCATTCTTTACCAGCACGCTTAGCAACGGCCACTGCTTCATCCATCACTGCACTCGATGCGAAATCGACTGCACCCGACTTTGCTCCGGTTGCTGGGTTATAAACATCGCCAGTACGTTCAGCTTTGCCTTCCCATGATTTTCCGTCGATCCAGTGGGTGATGTGCTTAGCCATACAAGGTCTCCTCGTTGAGTGCTCTAGAGAGAAATCTACCGTTCAATCCCCTTGTCACCCAATCGCCCCCGGACTGTAAAGGTGACGTAGGCAACTCTGAGAATGCCTAGTGTTTCGATACTTTCTATGCCGAAATGGGTCGCGAGATAGTAGGTTCGGCTCTATGCCTGAAATCCGTTCAATTACTGTCACAACCCAAGAAGTACACCGCGAAAGCGGAGTCGCTGTCTCCCCTGCCACTGTGAAGGTCATCGCCTCTGCCGTGGTGACCAACCCACTGGCTGGAAAAGGTCTCGTCAAAGACCTGACCGAACTCGAACTCATGAGTGCTGAAGTCACCGCCTTGTTGTCGCAACGTGCTGTTGCTGCGCTGGGTGCCTTGGGTTTGAGCGCTTCCGATGTCCGGGGCTACGGAAAAGGCGCAATCGTCGGAACCGACGGAGAACTTGAACACACCGCTGCTGTATTGCACCCTCGATTCGGTGCTCCAGTTCGCGCCGCAATCGGTGGTGGAGCAGACATCATTCCTGGAACGAAGAAGTACGGCGTTCCTGGAAGTTCTATCACTATGCCAATTGGCAATAAAGATGATCGTTGGGAATTTGATGACATGGATTCCGCCGAAGTGTCAATCGGCGATGCCCCTCGTGCCAACGAAATGGTTATCAGCATTGTGTTATCCGTTGGCGGTCGGCCACACGCTCGCGTCACAAAGGTTAAGTAATGTTTAAAGCAGTTATTTTGTTAAAGCGCCGCGATGACATGACATCCGCCGAGTTTGAAAACTGGTGGCTTAAGGAACACGCACCCAAAGCAGCTGAACTGCCCAAGGTACGCAAGATTGTCTTCAACCTGGCTGCCGATGGCGGTGCCTTTGATGGCGTATCTGAACTGTGGTTTGACTCGCAAGAAGATTTCGATGCTGCTTATGCAACAGACATCGGCAAAGGTGTAGCGGCAGATTCCATGGCCCACCTCGCCGATCGGCAACGCTTGTTTGTCACAGAACACACCGTCGTACACGGCTAGGCTTTTACTCAACACAAAGGAGCTACCTCATGAGCAACGCTTTCTGGCATGGATTTGCAGACATGCATGCAATTTCCACCCAAGGACCGCTAGTTATTCACAAAGGTGAAGGCTCCTGGGTGTGGGATGCCAACGGCAAGAAGTACTTTGATGCTGCCGGCGCATTGTGGTACATCAACGTTGGGCATGGTCGCACCGAAATTGCTGACGCTATGGCAGCTCAAGCACGAAACATCGCTTCATACTCATCCTTCGGTGAATCCGTCACGGACACCACAATTGAACTTGCAAACATGGTTGCATCGCTCTCCCCGAACCCAGACTCCAAAGTCTTTTTCACACTGGGTGGCAGCGATGCCATTGATACCGCAATCAAAATTTCCCGACGTTACTGGGCAATGCGTAATCAGCCCAAGAAGCAAGCCATTATTTTCCGCAACAACGGTTACCACGGCATGAATGTTGGCGGTACCTCAATTGCAGGCATTGGTCCAAACAACGAAAACTACGGTGACTTCATCACGAACGTAGCTCAGGTTTCATGGGATGACGCGGACGATGTTATCGCAACCATGGATCGCATTGGTGAAGACAACATCGCAGCAATGTTCTGTGAGCCTGTTATGGGAGCTGGCGGTGTTCGTATTGCACCAGATACCTACTTGCATGCAGTTCGTAAAGCCTGCAGCGAGCGCAATATTTTGTTCGTTGCAGACGAAGTCATTACTGGCTTTGGACGATGCGGCGATTGGTTCGCCTCAAATCGCTTCGGCCTAGAGCCCGACATGATGACTGTGGCCAAGGGTCTGACTTCCGGGTACTCACCGATGGGTGCAGTTATCGCAGCGCCAAGTGTGTGGAATGAGTTCTACCGCGAAGGAGCCGGAGTTTTCCGTCACGGCTTCACCTACGGTGGTCACGCAGTATCGGCAGCAGCAGGCCTAGCCAACATCAAGATCATGGCTGATGAAAAATTGCCGCAACATGTAGCCGCGCTTGAAGGTAAGTTCGCTTCTGCCCTGCGC
>JBAXRV010000026.1:0-23378 GCA_037131045.1 Actinomycetes bacterium | reverse complement strand
AATCTTCGCCTGTGAGATGGCAACCGTGAAGGGCTACGACGTGGATCAACCACGTAATCTAGCCAAGAGCGTCACGGTCGAATAGCCGGGCTTGTTATGGCGATCGTAGGCATTGGTGTTGACGTAGTTGACTTGGCACGTTTTGAGGATGTGCTAGCCCGAACCCCAGACATTGTTAACCGTCTCTTCACGCCTGCTGAGCAAACAAGTGCAGCGGGTCATCAGTTGCCACTGATGAGCCTTGCGGGGCGGTTTGCAGTCAAGGAAGCAGTCGCCAAAGCACTCGGCGCTCCCGCTGGCATGGAGTTTCATGACTGCGAAGTCAGCAATGGCGGCGCCCCCGTTGTGACCATCACTGGAACGGTGAAGAAAGTTGCCGAATCACTTGGTGTTGATCGCTGGCATGTGTCTATCAGTCATGATGGACCGATTGCCATTGCCTATGTCATCGCCGAGAGCCTTTAGCCCTAGATTTAATGTCATGACTACACCTCATTGCACTGCCGTCATTGACCTTGGTGCACTCGCGCACAATGTGAGTACCTTAATTGATCACACGGGTGGCACTGATGTGATGGCAGTGGTCAAAGCCGACGCCTATGGGCATGGACTGATCCCGTGCGCCCGAGCTGCCGTTGCCGGTGGCGCTACTTGGTTAGCAACAGCGCTTCTGAGTGAAGCGATCGCATTACGCGAATCAGGAATTCGGGAACCAATTTTGGCGTGGCTCAATACTGCTGATGACCGTTTTATGGAATGCATCTCGCGCGATATCGATTTAGGAGTTAACTCGATTGAATCGTTGCGGTCTATATCGTCGGCTGCTTATAACGTTGACCGTCGGGCACGCATTCACATCAAGGTTGATACTGGGCTCAGTCGCAACGGGGTGCGCGTTGCTGATTTAGATGCGCTCATTATCGAACTGGGAAAACATTCCGAGACTGTTGACGTAGTCGGCGTCATGTCACATTTTGCTTATGCAGATGAACCATCTCACCCAACGATTGCAAGTCAAGTGGCATTGTTCGTTGAGTCCGTAGACAAACTCACTGCCGCTGGTTTTGAAGTACCAGTGCGACACTTATCAAATTCAGCAGCAACGTTGGGCTTACCCAACACTTATTTCAATCTGGTTCGCCCAGGTGTTGCCATGTATGGAGTGTCACCTGGCGATGAAGTAGGAACGCCACAGCAACACAACCTAAAACCTGTCATGTCACTGCGATCATCTGTGGTGTTGCTTAAAGATGTTCCTGCAGGCACAGGAGAGTCGTATGCCCATCAGTATCACACCGCAACAGCAACTCGGTTAGCTCTGATTCCTGTTGGTTACGCAGATGGAATACCACGTGCTGCATCCAACAAAGGTCCTGTACTGATCGGCGGTGAACGCCGACTTGTTGCTGGCCGAGTTTGTATGGATCAGTTCCTCTTAGATGTTGGCGATTTACCTGTTGTGTTGGGCGATGAAGTGGTTTTGTTCGGAGACCCAGCTCGTGGCGAACCTGCCGTTGAAGAGTGGGGACAGGCAGCCGGAACAATTGGCTATGAAATCATCACTCGCATTGGTCCTCGAGTCGTACGCGAATTTGTGAACTCACCGTTCTAACTGCTGTTATGCAATTTCAGGTGAATGACTCAGAGGCCATGCAACTCTTTGGCGTGCAACTCGGTCAGTGCTTAGCTGGTGCAGACATCGTTGTTCTTGATGGCCCACTGGGTGCCGGCAAAACCACACTTGTGCAAGGAATTGGATTAGGACTCGGAGTACTCGGTGCCATCACGAGTCCAACATTTGTTGTCTCACGGGTCCATAAACCAGGTACCCGCGAGATCGGGCTAGTGCACGTAGATGCTTATCGTTTGGACAACGCAACTGATCTGCTCGACATGGACCTCGATGATCAGCCGTCGCAGGTTTTGGTCATCGAATGGGGACGACCTTTTATCGACGCGATTTCGGATCGTTGGATGGAATTAGAAATATCCCGCACTGATTTTGGCAGCGACGACGATCCCGCAAGCGGCCAACGCACAATCGAGGTTTCATTTCATGGTGCTGGTTGGGATCATGTGAGTGCGGTGCTGGGATGACAATTCTGGCAATAGATACCTCTGTTGGCGTTTCAGTTGCAGTGCATGATGGCTTAGCTGTACTCGCGCAAATTAATCGACTAGAGCACGCTATTCAAGGCGAGATGACCGCGCAATACATTCTGGACATGGTGCATGAATCGGGTACTGCGATTTCTGACATCACGGATGTGGTGGTTGGTGTGGGGCCCGGTCCGTACACCGGTCTTCGAGTCGGCATCACAACTGGTTTAGTTTTCGCGCATGCTCGTGGAATCAGAGTGCATGGACTGTGTTCGTTAGACGCCATCGCCTTCGATGTGCTGGCCCATGGTGAGGTATCTGAGTGCGTTGTGGTGACTGATGCTCGACGCAAAGAACTGTATTGGGCTCATTATGGCGTTACATCAACTGCCGAGCCTCAAGTGAATACACCAGCAGAACTTCAGGCACTTTTCTCAGGAGGCACCTTTGTTGGACCAGGTGTCAGTCTGTATCCAGATGTGATTGCGGGAGAAAATGTTTCCCTACGCGCAGCCGCCTTGGCCGAAGTCTTTGTGAGCGGCACGGGGCACATTCGTGATGTCGTTCCGATGTACTTACGCAAGCCTGATGCTGTTGAACCTGCGCCGCGCAAGTTAGTGACTCCGGCATGATGAAAGCTCAGAGTATTTTGCGGCCCATGACGTGGCTTGACATTGAAGAAGTAGTTTTACTTGAGGCACAACTCTTTCCAGAAGATTCGTGGACGGCAGAACTTTTTTGGAGCGAACTGTCCCAGGTTCCTGACAGTCGAGAAGTCATGGTTGCAGTTCAGGATAATCACATTGTGGGCTACGTATCACTGCGATTCGTTGGTAATGAAGGTGATGTGAACACGATTGCTGTGAGTCCCGAACACCAAGGCCAAGGTATTGGGCGAACCATGTTGGAGTGGCTGGAAAGCACAGCAGAAAAACGCGGCATCACACAGATCTTTCTTGATGTTCGTAGCGATAATGAATCGGCAATTGCGATGTACAACAACCATGGATATGAGCGCATTGATCAGCGGCGGGACTATTACGCCACTGATGTGCACGCTTTTGTAATGAGAAAGCGACTTGCTCCATGAGTGAACCCTTAATACTCGGAATCGAAACCTCATGCGATGAAACCGGAATCGGGATCGTGCGGGGAACAACGCTGCTTGCTGACGCAGTTGCATCAAGTGTTGACGAACATGCTCGCTTTGGTGGCGTGGTTCCGGAAGTTGCAAGTCGCGCGCATCTGGAGGCGATGGTTCCCACAATCGAACGAGCGTGTGCCACAGCAGGCGTGCGCCTTGATGACGTTGACGCGATTGCTGTGACGTCGGGTCCTGGCCTAGCAGGCGCGCTACTAGTCGGAGTGGCAGCTGCAAAGTCTCTGGCTGTTGCGTTGAATAAACCGATTTATGGCGTTAATCATTTGGCCGCACATGTGTGTGTTGATCAACTTGAGCATGGGCTATTAACGCAGCCAAGTATTGCGTTGTTGGTCTCGGGTGGTCACTCGTCGTTATTGCGGGTAACTGATGTGACCAGTGACGTCGAACTACTTGGGCAAACTATGGATGATGCGGCCGGTGAAGCATTCGACAAGATTGCACGCGTTTTAGGGTTACCGTTCCCAGGTGGTCCGTACATTGATCGCGCAGCCCTAGATGGCAATCCGCACGCCATCGATTTTCCGCGGGGATTAACAAGCCCTAAAGATCTGCAGCATCATCGATTTGATGTGTCATTTTCTGGACTCAAAACAGCAGTAGCCCGATGGGTGGAGCGAGAACAGCGTGCCGGTAACACTGTGATGGTCAACGATGTTGCCGCATCTTTCCAAGAAGCCGTTGTTGATGTGCTGCTCCGTAAAGCAATTGATGCCTGTCTGACACATGAAGTGGGAACACTGGTGATTGGCGGCGGAGTGGCAGCAAACAGCCGGCTTCGTACTGTGGCACGGGAACGCTGCGACGAGCACAACATTGCCTTGCGCATTCCAAGCGCTGCGCTATGCACCGACAACGGAGCCATGGTCGCTGCGCTGGGCAGCGAATTGGTTCGCCGTGGTCGCACCGAGAGCCGCTTAGATTTTGGGACGCAATCGTCAATGGATATAACGCAGGTAGTGGCATGAGCGCATTTGAAGAATGGCTAGCACAAGGACCGTGGCCCATCGATGGCGGCTTATCAGGTGAACTGGAAAAACGCGGCCATGACTTATCAGATGACTTATGGTCGGCGCGATTACTGCGCGATGACCCAGAATCTATTGCACAGGTACATCGTGACTATGTTGCAGCTGGCGCCCGGGTCATCATCACCGCGTCATATCAAGCAAGCCGGCGTGGCTTCATGACAACCGGGTTAAGCCAGATGCAAGCCGACGAACTGATTGCCAAGTCCGTGGTCCTTGCTCGTCGCGTTGCCCAGGAAGCACAGCATCACGTGTGGGTGGCAGCCAGTGTTGGTCCTTATGGCGCAGTACTTGGGGGCGGACAGGAGTACCACGGAAATTACGGTGTGAGCCATTCCGAGCTCGTGAGTTTTCATCGGGAGCGCATTGCGGTACTCGCGCAAGCACAACCAGATCTATTCGCATGTGAAACTATTCCAGACATTGCCGAAGTGAATGCATTGCTAGAAGTGCTTGTTGACTATCCCAATATTCCAGCATGGATCACGATGAGTTGTGCTGATGGAACTCACACTTGCGCAGGCCAACTCATGTCTGACCTTGCTGTTGTCACGCGCGATCATGCAAACGTTGTCGCGATTGGTGCAAACTGCACAAAGCCGGAGTACATCACCGGACTCTTTACGCTACTGCGCGAGAAATCATCCAAACCATTTGTGGTGTATCCCAATGCGGGTCGTATCTGGGATGGCGATAATCACGCGTGGATGGGCGAAGGCAATGACACTCTGGACACTTCCGCAATCAAGCAGTGGGAAGCACTAGGCACCAGTCTTATCGGTGGTTGCTGCGGGCTTGGCCCGGTAGCAATTCACGCTATCGATAATCAACTAACTGCGTTACGGTAACCGACGGCACAACAGAGCGCGGGTGCCATTGTCATCGCGGTAAATTGCAATCACCAACTCTGGTCCACCTCGGGTGAAAGTTGAGCTTAGTTGTTTACGTAGTGCTTCGACGTCGAGTTTGACTCCGCGCGTCATGATTGTGACGGAGCCTGGTGTATGGCCAGCAACGTTGCGCTTGATGGTTTTGGGCGAAAATCCAACCGACTCAATGATGCGAAAGAAAGCGCCTAACTTTATTTGTTCTTGAGGCATCTCAGCGATCTTTTGTGCGTTGGATGTGGTGATCCAGCCAATGTGTTCATTCACTAAGCCACCGACAACTTGTTCGCAGAGCCAACCCAGTGCACGCGCTCGAGTGAGTGCAGGATCCGGAACAACCAGAAAGTCACCAATGGCTTGCGATGATGCGACGTCGTTACCCGAAACAATGCGCGTGTCACCAGAACTGAGAAGCACTGCCGCGCGCTGCGACGTGCCGTGTGAGGACAGCATCGCTTCAAGCAAGTCACCATCATTACTGATAAAGCTGGCATCCCAGTCGCTGATTGTTACATCATCAATTCCCGGCGCAAGTTTGGCTAGCACTCGATGAGACTGTGCCAGCGTTTGCACAAATGACCATGGCGGTGACCACGACTGTGGATCAAATGATCGAATCGTATTTCCTGTTGACGTTTTTGCCGCAGCAACGTCGCGCCGCGCTGGGTCAATAAATATCACATCAGTGTCTGGCGCAATCTCGTATGTCAAAGCATCTGCAGTAATCACACGTACGTCGTGATTGCGCAGGTTGTATCGTGCCAGGTCTGCAATCTCGGGATCACGTTCGATCGCAGTAACTGTGTGCCCCGCTCGGGCAAATGCCAAAGCATCGAATCCAAGCCCACACGTCAGGTCGGTAACATGCGCCCCGGGCTTAATGTGTTGCGTGATCCAGTCAGCGTGGAAGTGAGCGACGGCGGGCCGTGATGCTTGCGCTAACCCATCAGTTGTAAGAAGAAAGTCGGTTGTGGTTTTCCAGCGTGACTCTGCCCGTTGTGCTAGCCATGCTTGATGTATCGCGCTTCCAATCAGCGTGACATCCACATCGGGATGCGCGCGGCGTAGGCGCTCAATGTCCGTTGGAGTTGCTGTAACGCTACGTGCTTGCGCGATGAGGTTTTGTCCGAGCGGCGAGGTCAACCATGCAATGTCCAGATTCACGAATGCTCTGCCAGCCAGGTCATACCAATCGCATGTTCTCTTGCCAGCACTTCGGTCATCTGTTCTCGCATAAACGATTCAGCGATGCCTGAAAATAGTGGGACTGCGACCGAAATTGTGCCTGTGATGTTCATGACACAGGAATCTTCTTCTGCTCTGAGTTGTGCGACTGCCGTGACCGTAATTGGCGCATTCGGCACGCAGATTGTGAAATCGCCCGTTATTCCATTTATGTCGGTTGCCCAGCTTTGTACCTCAAGGAGTGTGACGTGATCTCCGACCAGATTCTTGGCGATAGCAGGAAGGTCCTCGGTGAGGGTGCGTTGCACAGTGATGGTGCACCCTTGCGGTTGGTCAATCACCGAATATGTGGGATCGCTCGAGTCGGCGCATTTAGCCTGTAGGTAACTCTCAGAGCGCAGCATGGCCCACACCGTCGCAAGGTTGGCAGGGAATCGCATTGTGCTAGAAAAATCGGTGGCCACCTGTCTATCTTTGCCTACTGACGGGCAATCGGTAGGCTGACACTGTACGCCCACAACGAAGTGCGCGTTATTTGGAGGCATTTTTCATGACTGAAGCGCTGCGCAGATCGCGACGTCTTGAGGAAGCTTTACAAGGACTTGTTGCCCAGGTAGTCACATCCGCACCCACGAATGCTGCCAATGCAGCACATCGCTACTTCGAGCTTGTTGCTGCCGAAGACTTAGTTGGTCGTGAAGTTCGTGATTTAAGCGAAATGATTACCCACCACGTTTCACTTGCTCAAGTTCGACCACAGGGCACCGCTCGGGTGCAAGCAATGGCTCCGGTGTTAGGTCGTGATGGCTGGTATTCGCCGCACACTGTCGTTCAAGTTGTTACGGATGACATGCCGTTTCTTGTTGATTCGGTCACTGCCGCGTTGTCACGTGCGAACCATTCCATTCATCTGGTTATTCATCCAATTTATATGGTGAAACGCGACCCGGCTGGAAATTTGTTGGATGTGCTCATTGACGAAGTGACCAACGACACGACAGTTCCGAGTGGGTATTCCACAGAATCATGGATGTGTTTTGAAGTCGATCGCGAAACTGACGAAGCAGATTTGCGTGAAATAGAAGCGCAACTTGGAATTGTTCTGGCCGATGTTCGGGCCGCGGTCCAAGATTGGTCTCGAATGCGCGATACCGCTCGAGAGACGGCCCAGTTACTTCTTAATGCTGAATCATTTGCCTTTGAACAATCGCAACGTGAAGAAGCCAGTGCCTTTATCACTTGGTTAACAGATGACCATTTCACATTTACTGGATTCGCTGAGTATGCCCACACATCAAATGGACAACTCGAAAGTGTTCCAGGCACGGGACTTGGTATCTTGCGAACTGATAATTCTGAAACCTCGAGTGAATTGCGGTCAGATTCGCTCCTGCTCGTTACTAAGAGTGACACTCGTTCTTTGGTTCATCGTTCCGCGTACACCGATCATGTGTCACTGGCAAAAACAAATGCCTCAGGAAAAGTCATCGGCGAGTACCGCTTTATCGGTCTGTATAGCTCGAGTGCGTACACGCAATCAGTTTTTGATATCCCCATGGTTTCGACCAAGGCGCAATCTGTTGTAGATGCATTTGCGCTTGGTTCAGAATCACACAGTGGAAAAGATCTCGTACAATTTCTCGAAACCTACCCACGGGATCAAATTTTTCAAGCTACAGCGCAAGAACTTGAAGAAACGGCTCGTGGCGTTTTGCAATTACAGGAACGTCGTCAAGTGCGGATCTTTGTTCGTGATGAAGTCCTAAAGCGCTATGCCAGTGTTTTGGTGTACTTCCCACGCGATAGGTATAACACCGATGTGCGCGTAAAAATGGAGCAAGTACTCCTCGATACCTATGGCGCGGCCAATGTTGACTACACGGCGCGTCTGACGGACTCCGTATTAGCTCGCTTGCACTTTGAAGTACGTATGCCCATGGGCAAGCACACGCCTACAGTAGATATTGAAGCTCTTGAGATTGCAATGGCACATGCCACTCGATTTTGGGAAGACGATTTCGCCGATGAGCTCCTTGCTACTCAAGGTGAAGAAGAAATGGTTCGACTCATTCGAACTTGGAAATCGGCGTTTCCGGAATCGTTCAAAGAAGACACCTCAGCAAAAGATGCTGTTGCACATGTACACGCTTTAGAAGCACTTGAAAGCCGACCAGCCGGAGAGATTTCAGTTGCGTTAAACATTTCACATGACGGATCCGTGGGTACACGTCGGTTTACGATTTATCGAATCGGAATGCCAATAACACTTTCTTCCGTACTTCCCATGCTTCATGACATGGGTATCGAAGTGATTGACGAGCGGGCCTATGACATCCGTCGAGCGGGTGCGCAAACTGCTTGGGTATATGACTTTGGGATTGGCTTCGATGAGTCTGCTACGCCACAACCTGAATCCTTACCGCAACGTTTTTGTGAGACGTTTCTTGCGGCATGGGCTGGTGAAATCGAATCTGATGGCTTCAACGCACTTGTAGTTCATGGCGGTTTGAATGCTCGCAATGTTGCAATCATTCGCGCATATTCCGCCTACTTGAGGCAATCCGGAACTCCATTTAGCCAGGGGTATTTGCAGCAAGTCATGCGCACGAACGTGGGCATTGTCCAGTTAGTGTTGTCGCTTTTCCAAGCTCGCTTCGATCCAGCATTTGCCGACGATCGGGAATCAGCTGAAGTCGAACTTGTCGGACAAATTCATGATGCACTCGATGCCGTAGCCAGTTTGGATCACGATCGGATTATGCGAGCGAGTATGGCTCTAGTGCGGGCAACGCTTCGTACCAACGTGTATCAGCATGGAGCGGATGGTAAGCCCCAAGCGGTTATGGCTTTCAAGCTTGACCCGCGCCGAGTTCCTGATTTGCCGTTACCTCTTCCGATGTTTGAGATTTGGGTATTTTCACCGCGCGTTGAAGGTATTCACTTGCGGTTTGCCACAGTTGCTCGAGGTGGATTGCGTTGGTCTGATCGGTTAGAAGATTTCCGCACTGAAGTCCTGGGGCTTGTTAAGGCACAGATGGTGAAAAATACTGTCATTGTCCCATCAGGAGCCAAGGGCGGTTTTGTTGTGAAACGCGGTCCAGATCCCTCCGATCGTGACGCTTGGCTCGCAGAGGGAATTGCGTGCTACCAGATGTTCATCGAAGCATTACTGGATATCACGGACAACTTGGTCAAGGGCGATGTTGTTGCGCCACTAAACGTTGTGCGACACGACTCGGATGATCCGTATTTGGTTGTGGCTGCCGATAAAGGCACTGCGACGTTTTCTGACATTGCAAATCGCATTTCGTTGGACCGTGGATTTTGGATGGGTGACGCGTTTGCTTCAGGTGGCTCAATTGGATATGACCACAAAGCCATGGGCATTACGGCGCGTGGTGCATGGGAGTCTGTCAAGAGGCATTTCCTCGAACTAGGTATTGATTGTCAGTCTCAGGATTTCACCGCTGTCGGAGTGGGCGACATGAGCGGCGATGTTTTTGGAAACGGCATGTTGCTCTCGCAACACACCAAAGTATTGGCGGCTTTTGATCACCGACATATTTTCCTTGATCCCAATCCAGATGTTGCCAAGTCTTTTGCAGAACGCAAGCGACTTTTTGACCTGCCACGTTCCTCGTGGGAAGACTATTCTTCCAAACTCATCAGTTCCGGTGGCGGTATTTATGCCCGGACCTTGAAGTCAATACCAGTAACCGACCAGGTGCGTAAGGCGCTAGATATTCACAGTGACGCCGAGTCCATGACTGCGTCCGAACTTATTTCTCATATTTTGCGCGCAAATGTTGATCTGTTATGGAACGGCGGCATTGGAACGTATGTTAAGTCCCAGTCCGAGACCAATGCCCAAGTAGGCGATAAGGCAAACGATGGTTTGCGCATTGATGGAAATCAACTGCGTGCCAAAGTGATTGGCGAAGGTGGAAATCTTGGCTTTACTCAACTGGGCCGAATTGAGGCTGCCCGCAACGGTGTGAAGCTCAATACTGACGCGATTGATAATTCCGCAGGTGTAGACACTTCAGATCATGAAGTGAACATCAAAATCATGTTAGATCAGGCTGTTATCTCAGGTGCACTTGATGCGGATGCCCGAAATGTGTTGCTCGCTTCGATGACTGATGAAGTGGGTCTTCAGGTACTGCGTGACAACTATGAACAGAATGTTATTTTGGAGCAGTCTCGATCACATGCAGATGCCATGTTGCGCGTGCATCAACGTTTGATGCACGGCTTGGAAGCTCAAGGCCTGCTTAATAGAAATATTGAGTATTTGCCGTCCGATGTTGCTATTGACGCCCTTCACAGCGCAGGAGCGGGCCTTACTTCACCAGAACTGGCCGTATTGATGGCGTACGTGAAGATTGATGTCAAGAGTGTGCGGGCAACTGACACTTTGTTCGACGAGGAGTGGGCGCAAGCGTTACTAGCGCAGTATTTCCCTACTCCACTTCGCGAACAGTATGCAGATCTGATGCCTACGCACCCGCTTCGCCGACAAATTATTGCAACTGTACTTGCCAATGACATGGTGAATCACGGTGGAATCTCATTTGCGTGGCGAGCGATGGAAGAAACGGGCGCTGGAACAAGTGAGGTCATTCGGGCCTATTGGGTAGCTCGTGAAGTGTTTAATTTCCCTGGCCTATGGCGCAACATTGAGCAACTCGATGGACACGTGTCCACACAGTGCCAAACCGAGTTGTACCTTGAATCCCGCCGCCTGTTAGACCGCGCTACCCGTTGGTTCTTGCAGACGCGGGGTGGACGACTTGATGTAGCCCAAGAAATTGCCCGTTTCCAGACAAGTGTGTCGACTACAGCAGCGCTCATTCCAGATATGTTGCGTGGCGCTGAGCGGGAACGATTTGATAATCATGCGGCACGACTGGTCACTCTCGGTGCGCCTGCCGAACTTGCTGCACGGATTGCCGGCTTGCTTGATGAATTTTCACTGCTCGACATTATTGACATTGCCATCAAGGCCGAAACTGAAGTCAAACTGGTCACATCGTTGTATTTCAGTATGAGCGAACGATTTGAAGTGGATCGCCTGCTAGCCCACATCACACACCTGCCGCGGGATGATCGCTGGGCATCGAATGCTCGTTCGGCTCTGCGCAGTGACCTTTACGCCGCACTAGCTGGGCTGACTGCCCGTGTTGTCAATTCAACGCCTCACGCAGATCCTGTAGATGCTCGAGTGAGCGCCTGGGAAGACCAGTTCGCCGAAGGAGTTGCCCGTACCCGCGCCACTCTGGGCGAAATTGCCTTGAGTGAGCAAGTGGACTTAGCGACATTGTCGGTAGCCTTGCGTGCGATTCGAACCCTGGTTGGGCAAGGTTCGCATTGAGCAAACGCCCATTCGCCTATAGGTTTGGGTAATGAATTCGCGGCGGGTGTTGATAGTGGAAGACGACCCGCTCTTGCAATCCTTGATTGCTGATTTGCTCACCAGCGAGAACTGTGAAGTGCAGGTTGCCAGTTCAGCAGCAGAGGGCAAGAACACTGCACTTACCTTTGATCCAGACGTGGCGCTAGTCGACATTGAACTTGGTTCTGGACCTAACGGAATCGATTTAGCAGAATATATCCGAGAGCAACTTCCTCATGTAGCAATTGTTTTGCTCACACATTTACCTGATCCACGTTTTCTCGGTGAGAATTCCCGTTCTATTCCCAAGGGCGTGAGTTACGTGCGTAAGGATTCCATTGCTAAGCGCGGTGCTTTACTTGCTGTAGTTGAAACTGCTGCAGGGGAACATGCCAAACATGTTATGCGCGATGATCTCGATCCCGATCGTCCGCTGGCTGGATTGTCACGTTCCCAAATAGGAGTGCTTCGCGCGATAGCGATGGGTTACTCTAATGCTGAAATAGCGGAACGCCGTGGCACGTCCATTCGCGCAGTGGAACACTTGATTGGTCGAACCTTTCAGGCGGTAGGAATTGATAGCGCGTCATCAACAAACTCGCGCACCACAGCAGCACTTGCTTATGTGACATCGGCTGGCATTCCATTAAGTCATGAGTAACGAATTCGCGCAGCGCTATTCAGTCAGAGAACTTGTGCGACGTGTTGGAGGCGAGCAAGCGTTTTCGTGGCCCATTGTCGCAATTACGTTTCCGTTTTCTATTTTTACAACACTGGGTTATGACCATTCGAGATTTGGTGGATCGATCCTGCTTTGGATTGTGGTTGGAATAGCAAGTCATTGCGTGGGTGTTCTGGCCGCCTTGCCATGGGCTTTTGGCTTGTGGCCCGACACTGCACGTACCTCCAAGCCACTTTTGACAATTGTTGCATTTGTCATTGTGGGTATGACGCGCGGATTATTCACAGGTTGGTTTGAAGAGTATCTCGGCCTGTCCCGTGGACTGGAAATCGCTTACCGAATATTCGGCGGAAGCATGACGGGGTTGGTGCTCCTCGGTTCAGCGAGTACCGGCTTATCAATCTGGCGCGAGCGAACTCAGGCACGACGCGAACTTCTTGAGCAACGAGCTCAGTTGCAGTTTTTGCGGGAAGGGGCCGAGGATCTGATCCAATCAAAACATCAGGAGCTCAGCACTCTGGTCACTTCGCAGGTTGAACCACACCTGAAAGACATTGCCGCGGCTTTAACGCAGTTAGGCTCTCACGATGTCGAGCAGGTCCAAGCACTTGCACAAGAGATTATCCGAATCAATAACGAACGGATTCGACCGCTCAGTATGGCGCTATACAAGTCATCAGCAATCGATGCTCAGCTTCCCAGGCCACCGGCAAGTGTAGATGCGTCCCTAAATTTTCGGCTACCTGTGAATCTGAACGGACTGATCAACCCACTTCCGACAACACAATTTATTACTCTCCTTGCTGCACCCGCATATTTTCTGACTGTAGGAATTAAGGCCCTTCCCGTTGGTTTGGCAATGGCGTTCCTTTTGTTTTGTTTTTTTACGATTGCTCAGAGACTCATTAGTTCTCGATTCACGATGCAACTACGTTTTGCCATTCCTGCCGTAATGGGAATAAGTACGCTGGCATTCTCACCCGTAATTTTGGTAGCACAGGTTTTTCACCTTGAGAAGAATGCTGTGTATTCCCTTAAAACTGCCGGGACGTTAGGGGTGCTGCTAGTTTCAGGTGGCATCGCATTTCTCATGGCCCTTGATCACCAAACGCTGGATTATGACGAACGTTTTCACATGACCAATGAATTGGCGTCACATGAGTTAAGTATATTCCAGAAAAATCTATGGCATCTGCAGCAGCGGACTGCTAGAAAATTGCACGGGAAAGTCCAAGCCACCTTAACTTCGACCAGTATGCGACTTGAGCGCATCGGCAGTCTTTCTCAATCCGAAATAGCACAATTACGTGATGACATTCGACACCTTGCAACTGTTATCGCCGAGAGCGAAGAAACACCGACGAATCTTATGCAAGATTGTGCAGAGCTGGCCGATATGTGGGAAGGCATGTGTGATATCGAGGTAGCTGTAGCGCCAGAAACCTTGACACGTCTCGATCATGATGCCACATCGGCTTTTTGTATTTCAGAGATAGTGAAAGAGGCCGTAAGTAATGCGATTAAACATGGTCGAGCTACAAAAATTAACATCGAGGTTGCCCAAGAAGTGATTTCATCTGGCGTGCCCGTGATTGAAGTGTGCGTTACTAATAATGGCGAATATCGGGAGCGCCAGACCACAGGTCTTGGCTCACTCATTCTCGATGAAACGACATTATCGTGGCGCTTGGTCGCAGTACCCGAGGGCTCACAGTTGGTAGCCGTGGTGGCATTGGATTGGGCATCTAGCACAATAGAGACGTGACTCAACCAATTCCAGTTATTTTGGACTGCGACCCTGGCCACGATGACGCCATGGCAATTCTGTTAGCCGCTGCTCATCCCGCATTAGAACTCTTGGGAATTACCACTGTGTCGGGCAATGGTTCCTTAGACAAGGTGACCTACAACGCACAACGCATTTGTACCCTGGCTGGAATTAATCCTCCGATCGCCCGCGGTGCCAACGATCCGCTCATTGGAAAAGCAAGTGCGGCTCCAACGATTCACGGTGCTAGTGCACTCGATGGTGCTGCCTTACCCGAACCTGCGTATGACGTCAGCGACTTAACTGCCGTCGAATTGATTGCATCTTTAGTGCAAAACTGCGATCGCCCTGTGACCTTAATTCCAACAGGACCTATGACAAATATTGCGGCTTTTCTTCTAGCCCATCCTGAGTTGCATTCCAAGATTGGAAAGATCTCCTTCATGGGTGGCAGTGTGACGCGTGGCAATTGGACGCCGTATGCGGAGTTCAATATCTGGGCAGATCCTGAAGCTGCTGATGTGGTGTTGACTTCGGGGTTGCCGATTGTGATGAGTGGCTTGAACATCACACACACGGCACTAGCCACTCCTGAAATTCTGGCGCGAATTAATGCGCTGGGTTCAACATTGGCCACAACATGTGTTGATCTCCTTGAGTTCTTTGCTCACACCTATCGTGACGTTTTTGGCATGCCAGACCCACCGCTTCATGATCCCATCGCAGTTGCTTGCGTAATTGATCCGGACATTATCACCACGCAATTTTTACCCGTGGCCATTGAATTACAGGGTGAGCACACTCGAGGTGCAACCGTTGTCGATATGCATGGTGTGACAGTTCACGAACCAAATGTGCACGTAGCCATGGACCTGAATGTTGATCGGTTCTGGGACATGATTGTGGACTCTGTTCGAGACTTGGGTTAGTCATGACGTGGCAGCCGGCCGGCGATTTCCCGACGCGTTACGGATGGAACACGCCCGTCACCGCACCTGGACCTGAGGGCTTCGCAATGCTGAAAAATATTCGAAGCATCCAACGAGACCCGTTAACGTATCTGAACACTGTGTGGCACGACCATGGAGATGTGCTGCAGTTTCCGATTCCTCGGCCAGCCACATATTTGGTGTCATCGGCACAAGGTGCTCGAGATATCCTTGTGAATCACAATAAGTCGATGGGCAAGCGCACGGTCCAATATTCGACACTGTCGCTTGTCACTGGTCAAGGACTACTGACTGCGGATACGCAAGCGTGGCGTCCCAGACGGCGAATGCTGCAACCAGCATTCCATCACGAGATGGTGGCACTGACTCGAGATCGTGTGACCTCGGCATTGGAGCGCCTGAATAGTGAATGGCTTGACTGTACGTCAACTGGCCCAGTACTTATTGATGTCGATCAAGCAATGATGGAGCTTGCCTTAGAAATTACGGGCGCCACACTATTTGGCGTTGATTTAACGGCCGATGCAGCACAAATCACTCAAGCTACTGTGACAGCGCTTCATGGCGTCATTGCGCGGGCTCGTAATCCGTTGCCGATTCCATTATCAATACCCACGCCAAATAATATTGGAATGAACCGAGCCATTCGCAGGTTGGAATCTGCAGTTTCGGCAATTGTTGTGGCGCGACAACGAGACCTATTACAACCAGGTGACGCGATACGCGACATGCTCGACGTACTTCTTGATCCTGACGTTGAGACACCGTTATCACCACAGCAGATTCGTGATGAGGTCGCCACGTTTATTGTTGCCGGTCATGAAACGGTTGCAAGTGGATTGACCTGGGCTTGGCATTTACTCAGTAATAATCAACACGAACAAGAATTGTTGGCTCGCGATAGTGCCCGTGCTGCTTTAGTGTTTGATGAAACGTTGCGGCTGTACCCTCCAGCGTGGGTGATTACCAGGCGCGTGCTTGAGGATGTCATCATTGACGACTTTCTCATTCCTGCGCAGTCCATGGTTATTGTGAGCCCTTGGTTGGTTCATCGAAATACAGATATCTGGCAGGATCCCGCGAGTTTTATTCCAGATCGATTTTCTGGCAGTGCGCCACAGCTTGGTTATATTCCATTTGGCGCTGGCCCTCGGCAATGTATCGGTCGCGACATGGCACGCCTTGAGGCAAACATGATTCTTCAAGACCTCAGTTCGAAGTGGCGCTTTGAACCGGCTATCACTGGTGAGGTTGCTATTGATGCTTCAGTGACGTTGCGTCCAGCCACTGGGCTGCCGATGCGAATCAGTCGGCGTTAGTTTTGCGCGATGACCTCAAGTACTTGGGCATGTAGCAAAGAGTTTGTCGTCAAGGAGCTACCGGATTCAAACAGTGGGTTGCCGTCGAGTCCGGTCACCATTCCGCCAGCTTCAATAATCACGGGCACTAAAGCCGCTTGATCCCACGGACTTAATTCTGGTTCGGCAGCAATATCGACGACGCCTTCAGCCACCATCATGTGTGACCAGAAATCGCCATAGGCGCGAATGCGATCCACTCGCGACTGAATTGCAGCAAGACCGTCGCCACGACCGTAGGCTTCCCAGCCGACAGGATCAGAAAATGAGAATGATGCATCCTTCATGTGCGCAATCTTTGACACCTGTATCCCGCGCACCGAGTCGTCAACATCTTGAGTGAATGCACCTTCGCCAACTGCAGCCCACCATTTGCGTCGTAACGCGGGTGCTGACACAACTCCCACAGTGGGTGTGCCATCAACCAGCAGAGCAATCAGTGTTGCCCATACTGGGACGCCGCGCACATAGTTGCGCGTGCCATCAATGGGATCGAGCACCCACTGGCGGGGTGCGTCTGGATTAATTGCTTGATATTCTTCACCAACGATTCCATCGTCTGGTCGCTCACGAGCAATCAAGTCACGCAGTAGTTGCTCTGTTCCTTTATCAGCCTGCGTGACTGGGGTACGGTCTGGCTTGGTTTCAATAACTAAATCCAAGGCTCGGTAGTGCGACATCGTCATCTGGTCAGCAGATGTTGCCATCGCTAATGCGAACTCTAAATCTGGATTCATATCATTAACCGTAGTACCTGAGTAAAGCGCTTAGCTTGAAGGCGTCTGCAATGCAACGAGTAGTCGTCTTAGTGATTCAAGTCGGGCGGGTCCAGATTCTCCCGCATTACCTGCTGCTGCCCAGTCATCGAGGGCACAATCAGGTGGAGCCTGTCCCGCATCATTGACATGTGTGCAGGCTCGTGGGCATTCATCAGCACCAGCCACAAGTTCGGGAAATGATTCGATAATGTCGCTGGGATTTACGTGCGCAAGTCCAAAGGAGCGAATGCCTGGCGTATCGATAACCCAACCAGTGTCATGGGGAAGCGCTAATGCGATTGCTGATGTTGAGGTATGTTTTCCGCGCCCGGTCACATCGTTGACATCTCCAGTGACTCGATGGGCATTCGGCACAAGTGAGTTCACAAGAGTTGACTTACCCACACCAGAGTGCCCGACAAAAACGGTAATTCGATCTTTCAACGCAGTCTTGACGTCATCGATACCGTCACCTGTTTTTTGGTTAACTGCAATGAACTTAAGGTCCATTGTGGAGTAATTGTCGATAATGGATTGTGCATTAGCGACGTCGACTTTGGTAATAATCAGCAGCGCATCGAGTCCCGCTTCGAATGCCGCTACAAGTGCGCGGTCGATCAGTCCGATACGCGGTTCTGGATTAGCGGCAGCTACAACAATGGCCATCTGGTCAGCATTAGCGACGATCACACGTTCCACCGGATCACTGTCATCAGCGGTGCGCATCAGAACAGTATCGCGATCCAAAATCTCAACGAGTCTGGCCAAAGAATCTACTGCTCCAGTTAAGTCACCGACGAGTCGAACCCGATCGCCAACAACTGCGCCCTTGCGTCCTAGTTCGCGCGCTTTCACGGCGATCACTGTGGTTTGTTCTTCGTGTGGCACGCCAAGTGGATACACGCATGTGATGCGTCCTCGATCCACTGTGACGACTTGCCCCACAGGTGCCTCTGAAAAGTCAGGGCGGTCTTTACTACGACGACGCGAATTTGCCCGATTAGGGCGTACTCCGATGGAATCTTCGTCGTATCTATTCATTAGTCACCAGAGCTAGCCACATGTCGGCAAATTGTGGCAGGGTTTTTGCCGTTGTGTGAATATTTTCGATTTTCACATCCGCAACGCGTAGTCCAATGACCACTGCGGCCATCGCCATACGGTGATCATCGTAGGTTTCAAACGTTCCACCGTGGAGTGGTTGTGGGGTAATGATGAGGCCATCATCAGTTTGCGACACCTGGCCGCCAAGTTTATTAATTTGAGTTGCTAACGCGTGAAGTCGATCAGTTTCATGTCCGCGCAGGTGAGCGATTCCATGCAGATGACTTGGCGAGTCCGCTAACGCTGCTAACGCGGCAATAACGGGAGTTAATTCTCCAACGTTATGCAGATCTGCATCGATTCCGTGGATGGTGCCCGTTCCTGTGGCAGTGAGTGAATGTGGCGCCTGTGTGATGGTTGCACCCATGTCACGCAGAATCCAACGCAGATGATCTCCGGCTTGTGTGGTGTGTTCTGGCCAATCTGGAATTGTCACGCTGCCGCCGCAAACTAATGCCGCAGCTAAGAAAGCAGCCGCATTAGACAGGTCTGGTTCAACAGTCACACTAAATGGTTGGGGGATTCCTGGATGAACAACCCACGTGGCGTTGTGCGAATCGGAGATATCGACGTCTACGCGGATACCAACCTGCGCCAACACTTCGATTGACATATCAATATGCGGTAAAGATGGCAGTAGGCCACCACGATGTCGAATCGTGAGACCTCCGTCGTAACGCGACCCAGCAAGCAGTAGTGCTGAAACAAATTGTGACGATGCTGACGCGTCGAGTTCAATATCTGCGCCCGTGACATGACCGGTGCCTTGAACAGTGAACGGTAGTGTTCCGCGTCCATCATCGTGCACGACAACATTGAGGCCGCGCAATGATGAAATTATGTTTTGCATCGGACGAACTCTGGCGTGTGGATCTCCATCGAACCTAATATCGCCATTTGCTAGAGCAGCCACTGGTGGAACAAATCGCATCACAGTTCCAGCTAGACCACAGTCCACCTGTGCAGGACCAAATAACGGGCCAGGTGTCACGAGCCATCCTGTGTCGGTGTCCTCGATGGCTGTGCCCAAACTGGTTAAGGCATCAGCCATCAGTAGGGTGTCGCGAGCTTTGAGTGGCTTGTGAATGTGCGATGGGCCGCTAGCCAATGCGGCTAGAACTAACCACCGATTAGTCAATGATTTTGACCCAGGTATGGCTACCTGCGCGTCGAGGGCAGTGCCGTGCTGCGGTGCCAACCAGAGTTCATTCACGGACTCCAGCCTAACGGCTGGCAGACTGAGGTTTTATGTGTGGACGTTACGCCTTGAAGAGCGATCCCCAGGCGATTGCTGCGCAATTCGACGTGGCCGTCATCCTGCCTGAACTTGATTCGGTGCGACCGAATTTCAATACCGCGCCCACCCATGCGATTCCGGTGATACTCAATCGCGATGATGTGGTCACGATGGGCACAATGACGTGGGGACTGATTCCGAGCTGGGCCAAGGATCCTGCAATGGGTAGTCGAATGATTAATGCTCGGGTAGAAACGATTACTGAGAAACCAGCTTTCCGATCTGCTATTCACAAAAGGCGTTGCATCATTCCAGCAGATGGCTGGTACGAGTGGCAAACAACGGGGTCCCAAAAAGTTCCGCACTACTTCTCGGCAACTGATCAGAGCATTATCGGTTTTGCTGGAATCTACGAACGCTGGAGTGCTCCTGATGGTCTAGCCGTATGGTCAACGAGCATCATCACAACGCAAGCCCAAGCGCACATATCTCAGGTGCACGAGAGAATGCCGTTGCTGATTAGTCGTGATGTTCGACAGTTGTGGTTGGCGGATGGACCGGCTCCATTGGATCAGGTCAGGCAAGCAAGTACCTCGGCATGTGAGATTGCATGTTGGACAGTTGATGCGGCAGTGGGCAACGTTCGTAATAACAATGCGGAATTAATCACTCCCATTGAGCATTTGCGCTGAGGGAATAATCTGCCAGGTCATGTGGTTGTAGTCATCATGCCTGTTCTCGAAAGACCGTTAGCCTTAGTAACTGTGAAGGAAACCGCCGCAGAACGCACAACTCGATTTGAGCGTGATGCCATGGCGCACATAGATCAGATATATTCCGGCGCACTTCGGATGACCAAGAATCCAGCTGATGCCGAAGATTTAGTGCAAGAAACCTACATCAAGGCATATCGAGCCTTTGACCAGTATGAAGATGGCACGAATCTTAAAGCCTGGCTCTTTCGAATCCTGACGAATACCTACATCAACATGTATCGCAAGAACCAGCGTGGACTGACGATAGATCCCACCGACACCATTGAAGATTGGCAGATGGCTCGAGCTGCGCGACATACATCAGGTGGCTTGCGTTCTGCCGAAGCAGAAGCTCTTGATCTGTTACCCAACGATGCGATTTCTCAGGCTCTGAAATCGATCCCACTGGAATTTAGCCAAGCGGTTTATCTGGCCGATGTTGATGGATTTAGTTACAAGGAAATTGCCGACATTATGGACACGCCTGTAGGCACGGTAATGTCTCGCCTTCACCGTGGTCGCAAAATGCTGCGCGATCTACTTGAGGATTACGCCATTGAAAATGGCTTTGTGAAAGGTGCACGGTCATGAAAGACCACGACATGCTGTGTAGCCAGATGGCGCAGTCGCTTCATGCCCTCATTGACTTGGAAGAATCTGCCATCGACAGTGCGATTCTTGCGCAACATCTTGATCAGTGCCCTCCTTGCTGTGAGGAACTCCAGGTGTTGAGTCTGATGAAGTCACTCGTTGCTCGGGCATGCTGTGATGACAAGGCCCCAGAGGACACCTGGACCAAGATTTCACTGCAAATTACCCAGATTCAGGTGGAGATTACCCGTGTTAGTGAAGGACCCGAATAGGCCGTATCCTTGGAGTCTCAACGTTTTTGAAATACAAGGAGAAATCTCATGAGTAAGCGTGGCCGCAAGAAGCGTGATCGCAAGAAGAACAAGGCGAATCACGGCCGTCGTCCAAACGCCTAGATTTCGATAATTAAATCGCCTTCTTGAACAACGTCTCCAATTGATACGGCAACGCGGGTCACAGTGCCCGCGTTTTCCGCGATAACTGGGATTTCCATCTTCATTGATTCGAGCAACACAACTGTGTCACCAACAGCAATCGTGTCGCCCTCGGAAACATAAACTTCCATTACGTTGGCGACCATGTCAGCGCGAATCTCAGGCATAGTCCTTACGCTAGCCTAAGAAGCGTGTCGGTTACTAGTGTGCAGATGCCAGATATCGCGGCTGCGCACACGGACTTAACTCCTACAGACATTGATTACTTGCAGTTACTTCTGACGGAATGGACCTTAATTGCCGACTTGGCATTCGCGGATCTATTACTGTGGCTTCCAACACGCAACGCCTTGGGATTCATTGCCGCAGCGCAGATTCGTCCGACCACTGCGCGTACCCACATCCCTGAAGATTTAATTGGTCATTTTGCTGCCCGAGGACGTCACACCGAGTTAGATCGTGCCATGGCGACGGGCGAAATGTGCGTAGGGGCGTCAACGCCAAAACATGAATTAACTCAAGCAGTCCCCATTCGTCGAGACGGTGAAGTTATTGCATTGCTTGGCCGCTATTCCGGGCAACCTACTGCTGGTCGACTAGAAGAGGCCTACGCATTGTGTGCTGCCGATCTCTTCACAATGGTTGCATCGGGAGATTTCCCGCGGTACACCAATAGTGATCAAGGTACTGGCGGCCGTGGTGGTGCCCCCCGAGTTGGTGATGGCTTAATGCTCTTGGACTCGCAGGGGCGCATCACGTTTGCTAGCCCCAATGCTCGCTCAGCTTTTCGCCGCCTGGGTGTTTCCGTTGATATTGAAAATCAAGTGTTAGCAGATATTGTGTCGAGCCTTAATCGTCACGGGGAACCCATTAATGACACATTGAGCTTGGTGGTACGAGGTCGCATTCAGGCAACCTCAGAAGTACAGGGGCAACAGTCCTGTGCAACAATTCGCTCGATTCCACTTATGCGTTCCCAAGATGCACCGCATACGCTCATGTTGATTCGCGATGTCACCGATATTCGTCGCCGCGATCAGGCCCTAGTGGGCAAGGATGCAGCAATTCGCGAAGTGCATCATCGGGTGAAAAATAATTTGCAAACTGTTGCCTCGCTACTTCGGTTACAAGGTCGCCGCCTACCTGATGAATCGTCACGTAATGCCATTGCAGAAGCTGGCAGGCGAGTGGCGACAATTGCTGTGGTGCATGACTTATTGGCCCATACTCCTGGTGCCACAGTGGATTTTGATGACGTCGCTCATCGAGTGGTGGCTCTTACTATCGAAACCTCACTTAACCCTGCGGTGCAGATTACCTTTACCGGAACTTTTGGAGTTCTTTCCAGTGATCGAGCGACGACACTTGCCTTGGTCCTGGCGGAAATTGTTGCTAATGCTGTTGAACATGGCGCTTCTGGTCACAACGCAGTTGTTGTAGATATTTTCGTTGAGCAGCAAGGCGAGAGCTTTACTGTCGTTGTTACAGATAATGGCCCAGGTATTGATCTGCCTGTGGATCTCACACGTGGGCTTGGCTTGGCGATTGTGTCCACATTGGTGACCGAGGAACTACAAGGAATGATCGCCTTCGAGCACGTTAGTCCGTCAGCCACATCACGTGGCACCAGAGTGGTCGTGCGATTTTAAACCGGCGCAGATTACAGCGGTAAGTCTGAGTCGAACACGTGAGGTGCTGGTTCTAAACCGCGCGCCCGTGCTCGCTGTGCGCGTCGTTTAATGGCGCGTCGCTCGTCTTCGCTGGTTCCGCCCCACACACCAGAATCTTGACCCGTTTCCAAGGCCCATTTCAGACATGGCTCAATCACGGGACAGCGACGGCAGACAGCCTTCGCTTCCTCGATTTGTAGCAGGGCCGGTCCGGTGTTACCGATTGGGAAGAATAGTTCCGGATCTTCCTCACGACACGCTGCCTGGTGGCGCCAGTCCACGTGGTCCTCCAAGGTCTCGATACGGTTAAAAAT
>JBAXRV010000025.1:0-23824 GCA_037131045.1 Actinomycetes bacterium | reverse complement strand
CCGGCATGGCAGATTTGTCACGAGGACCCCAGTCTTCAAACTCAGTGGGAGATTCCGCAAGTTCGGTTGCGATGTCAACAGAACGCAACTTTAATTCCATCTGTTCCATGCGCAACTCCATTCTTTCCACACATTATGACTGAATAGTCGATTGAATCGCACGGCTATGAGCCACGCTAACATTGCACTGTGGAACGCGAAAAGGTAATCCTCTACTACGGCTTTGCACCGATTGCTGACCCAAATTCACTTCGCCTGTGGCAACGCGACTTATGTGAGCTTCTTGAACTCAAGGGTCGCATCATCATTTCCGAGCATGGGATCAATGGAACCCTAGGTGGACCTGTCGATTCCCTGAAAACCTACATTGCAAAAACCCGACAGTTCCCCGGCTTTCGCACAATCGACTTCAAATGGTCACAAGGCAGTGCGGACGACTTTCCACGATTAAGCGTTAAAGCCCGTGACGAGATTGTGTCGTTTGGTGCACCAGGTGAACTGAAGGTTGATGAAAATGGTGTTGTCGGCGGCGGCGTTCACCTACGCCCTGAGCAAGTTAATGAGCTTGTTGCAGCACGTGGTGACGAAGTGGTGTTCTTTGATGGACGGAATGCATTTGAGGCAAAAATTGGTCGTTTTAAGAATGCAATCGTGCCCGATGTATCAACGACTCGTGATTTTGTGGCCGAATTCGAAAGCGGCAAATACGATCACCTCAAAGACAAACCAATAGTCACATATTGCACTGGTGGCATTCGATGTGAAGTGCTTTCCTCCGTGATGAAAAACCGAGGATTTCAAGAGGTGTATCAAATTAAAGGTGGCATCGTGCGCTATGCCGAAGAATTTGGTAACGACGCACTCTGGGAGGGTTCGCTTTACATATTCGATAAGCGGATGAATCAAGAATTTGGCGACCATCCAAAAGTGCTCGGTCAATGTGATCATTGTCAGGCACCAACGAGCAAGTTTTACAATTGTGCAAATCTACGTTGTCGCAAACTCATTTTGCTCTGCCCCGACTGTTCCGAGTTGGACTCAACTTTGATGTGTAGACCCGAACACGAACTTCTGATTCGTCACTAGCTTTTTGTGCATAACTATTTTCCACAAGTGGACTAGTTTGCGCCGGACTCCATTTTTCGAAGCGTTTCAATACGCCAGGAAAGCGGAGGGTGTGTTGAAAACAATCGCGATGTGGTCGACGTATCCAGAGGTGACTCAATCCAAATGTGCGCAACTGCGTTCGATTTTTGGTGAACCACTGTCGAATCTTTTTGCAAAGTCTCTAATGCACGACGCAAGCCTGCAGGATTCCGAGTGAATTGAACTGCAGTAGCGTCAGCTAGCGCCTCACGATTTCGTGACACAGCCGCTTTAAGCAACACTGCTGCGATCGGTGCCAATATCAGGGCCACAATTGCTGCCACTGCGGCAATGGGGTTTCCCCCGTTGTCATTGTCCCGACGTCCGCCTGTGAACCAAGTAATTCTTAGGATGAAGTCACTGAGCAAGGCAATCGCACCAGCCGTCGTAGCGGCCACAGCAGAAACCAAGGTATCGCGATTAGCAACGTGAGCTAGCTCGTGGGCAGTGACACCCTGAAGCTCCTCGCGGTCCATCGCGCTAAGAATTCCAGTCGTGAACGCAATGACAGCATGCTGCGGATCGCGACCCGTGGCAAAGGCATTGGGAGCCGAGTCCTCAACAATGGCAACCTTGGGCATTGGCAAGCCAGCAGCCATCGTGATTTCCTGAACCATGTTGAATAACTGTGGCGCAGAATCATGATCAACTAACTTAGCGCCAGTCATTGTTAACACAATTTTGTCTGAGGCATAGTACGAACCCCAAACCGAACCCACAGCAATCAAAATTGCAATCGGGACAATGCCTGTTGTGACGTTACCCATGTAGACACCGGCTGCATAAATAACAACAGCCACAACGCTGCCCATGATTCCGAGCAGCACAAATGTCTTGATGCGGTTACTCGATTGCTGCGCTCGAAAATCACTACTCACGATTCGTGAGCCTTAACTAAACGAAACGTTGGGGACGTCGCGCTTACCCGGATTGTCAACCACATAGAAATCGCGCGCGACAACCTTGGCAATACCTGCAAACGAGTTTCCAGGGAAGGTCTTGATCGCTTCATTCAAAGAACGCACATTGTCGTTGTAGTACTGACGCGCAAAACCAACCTTGTTCTCAGTTGACGACAACTCTTCCTGCAGAGCAATAAAGTTTGCGCTGGCCTTGAGGTCTGGGTAAGCCTCAGAAACTGCGAGCAAGCCACGTAATGCTTGTGTCAACTGGCCATCGGCGGCGGCGACATCCGCAACACCTTTAGCCGAGGTGGCAGCAGCACGCGCTGCAACAACCTTTTCAAAAGTTGCACTCTCGTGAGCAGCGTATCCCTTAACGGTTTCCACCAAATTGGGGATCAAATCAGCTCGACGCTGCAGCTGCACTTCAATTTGCGAAAATGACTCGTCTACGCGCACGTTAAGGCGCACGAGTCGGTTGTATTGGGTGATGACAAAAAGGACAAGCAGCACAAGTGCGCCGACCACGATTGTTGTTGTGTTCATGGTTACAGGTTACCCCCGAGTGATGCATCTAAAACCAAAGAAGCGCGGTGTTCCTCGTCGTGCGCTAAGAGCCGAATAATCAATTCCGTTAGCTCAATGTCACCAAAAATGTCATGTACGGCGGTTGCTTGCCAATCTTGGGGTTCCAGCTGACGCAACTGCGTGACAAGGCTCATCCGGGAAGCCATCAAAGCGGCCGCCACATCATCCAGGCTGTGGTTCTGATACCGAGTCTGCGTCAGGTCCCCTTCGGGTTCGTACCACTCGAAGTGCGGTGCAGGGCGTTGCGTGCGTCGTGCCGTAACCATGGCATCAATTCGCAGCGACCAATTTAACCTGTCGTTATCGCACAAGTGGCCCAACACAATCGTCGGTGGCCACTGGCCTGGCACTGTTGTGGCAGTTCGTGCTGATTCGATCAGTCGGTCGGCGGACATCACTAACTCGACCATCAACACTCGAGGTTGAATTGACATAGGTCAACTATGCCCTAGACGGGGCGTTGATTTCCATCAGGCAAAGTTGTGTGCAGGCATGCAGGTCCCGACAAGATTGCGATGATGGCAGTCTTTTCGGCGGACGTGACCCACAAACCATATTTCTGCTTGACGGCCACTTGCCTTGCAACAAAGTCACACCTAAATGCCACTCGGGGTGGGAGCCACGATGCGGCATCGCTGTCACTTTTTTGTCGATTAAGCGAAGCGGTAGTGATGACGATGTTTAACGGATCATTGGCTAACGCCTCGCGTTGCGTTTTGCTCCAATACTGCGCCCCGGTTTGCCACGCATCTGACAGTGACACCACGTGATCTGCGTCGAGTTGTGATGGCGCACTACTGAATTCAACAGATTGACCCGAGTATGGATCTATCCAACTGCCTCCAATAACTTTGCAGCCGTGTGTGCGTGCCTTAATGACTACCCGAATAAAGTCACGGCGCAACACATCGTTTCGGGTATCGCAGCCATTATGGTCAACATCACGCCAGGCTGGACCGAACTGTGATCGTTTATATCCAGTCTTTGGCGCCCTACCCTTTGCCGTCAGATGTTGCGCAGCTAACAATGCCGGAGATTCCGATGCCAAGGTCGGTGCTTGTATTGCAGGTGTATGTCGCTGTGCTGGAGAAGTGAGTTGCAGCGACACGAAGACGACCAGACCTGCAATTGCCGTCTTCATCTGGTCACATCCACTCAACTATTTCATCTGTTGTTATTTACCAACTTATCGGAGTATGTCCTTGTTGCTCCAATATGCGGTTGATTTCACTAAAGGGGCGAGAGCCGAAAAAACCACGGTAGGCACTTAGCGGACTGGGATGTGCACTGACAACGGCATGCTGAAATGTCATCTGTAATTCTTGAGCCTGCTTACCCCACAGTATCGCTGGAACATCTGGATTATGTTTTACCACAGTGTCTACAATTTCCTCAGTCACTGTCATCCAGCCAAAGTTGCGATGAGAGTTCGACAAACCTTCGGTAACAGTGAGCACTCGGTTAAGCAGCAGCACACCTTGCTCACTCCATGCGCCTAAGTCACCATCTGACACATGATGAGAACCAATGTCAGTTGATAACTCCAACAGTATGTTGCGCAATGTCGGGGGGAGCGGCGTCGTGCCAGGCGGCACCGAGAAACTCAGCCCACATGCATGTTCGTGACGTGGATAGGGATCTTGCCCAATAATGATGACCCGCACATCCCGTGGCGCACACGATAGCGCCCGAAAAATTTGGTGCTGCGCCGGTAACACAGAATGCTTGGTCGACACCACTTCCAATTGTGCATTGATGGCATCGATGTGCTGCTTTACCCCAATGAGCTCGGTTTGCCACATCAAGGGAACAAGGCTCCACAGGTCCATGTGTTAAGGGTAGAGCGCAACATCAAGCCGACATACGAAGAGGCCCCGAGAATAAACTCGGAGCCTCTTACGAAATGTTGTACGTACTACACCAAACTCGGTGCCCATTCACCAGCATCGGCAACAAGACTTTCAAGCGTTGCAATCTCTTCCGGTGTTGCTTCGATCAGCGGGCCACGTACATGTGGAACTGGGAAACCAAGAATAGTGATGAGTGCCTTGGTCTTTGCAATGTAGCGTCCAGCTTCGATGTAGTTCAGGATGCCTGACACTGCAGCATGTGCTTGTGCACGAGTGTCGGGATTCATAATTCCAGAATGGGCCTTAGGAAGTGCATTTGCCATTCCGCCGATCCAACAGGTTGCGCCACTATCCATAAACTCTTGGCTATCTGCATCTGCTCCACAAATGAGCTGCAACTTATCTCCGTAACGTGCAGTCATTGTTGCGATGCGGGACAAGTCACCAGAGGCTTCCTTAATTCCAAATACATTGTCAGATCCCACAATTTCATCGAGTGCTTCGACACCGAATTGAACACCTGTACGACCTGGGTAATCATAAAGAACAGTTGGAAGATTCACAGAAGCTACAACAGATTTCACATGCACTGCTAATTCGTGAGGTGTCGGCAAAACATACGCAGGAGCAGCGAGCATGAGGCCATCGCAATCAAGACGCTTGGCAAGTGCTGCTTGTCCCACTGCTTCATTCGTCGACAGGCCGCCAACACCGGCAAGCACTGGAACTCGGCCCGCTGCTTGCTTGATGACAGTGGAGATGACAGCATGACGCTCATCCATCGTTAGTGCATAGGCTTCGCCGGTTGTTCCGACAGCAACAATGCCATCGACACCATTTGCGATCATCACGTCGGTGAAATCAGCAAGTGCTTTTTTGTCAATATTTCCTGCCCCGTCGAACGGGGTGATGATGGGAACGTAAACGCCTTGAAACTTCACTTGTGTTTCTCCTTGTACCGGGGCTTGTACCCTTGATGGGTGCAGTCACCAATCTACCCACCCATACGCACCTTTCGTGCACGACATGGGCGTATGAGTCAGGCTAGAACTGACCTCATTGAGACTGTGATTCCTGGACTTGATGTCATAAATCTTGCGCATCCTGTGGACTTGCACCAGATTTTTCAAGGCCGGCGAACAGTCGTAGATTTTGGAGCTGGCATGGGACATCACACCGTTGCCCTAGCCAATGATGGTTACGGAGTGCTTGCCATCGACGTGCACACCCCAGGAATTTGTGCCATCGCCCAAAAAGTCATCGAGCACGAACTGATCAATGTTCGAGTCCATCTCGGTGATGGTTGGGTGTTACTTGCTGATGTTCTCGCACCGGGTTGTGTTGACGAGTTGCACGTATTTTTTCCCGATCCTTGGCCAAAAGCTCGGCACCACAAACGACGATTAATCCAGGCCGCTTTCCTCAATGTGGCAGATCAGGTGCTATCTGCTGAGGGCCTGATTACTGTTGTGACGGATGATGACTCGTATGCGCAACATGTACGTGATGTTGTGTCTACGGACAAACGGTTTGTTATCAGTGAGCCACATCGTGAATTTGCGCCAACAAAATATCAAGTGCGTGGTGAGCAACTTGGACACAATATTCACAGATTTATGTTGCGGCGCGCTGCGCAATAGCTGCGCTTACTTGCATTCGAATCTCCGGCCACACAAGGGCTAGTGCTGGATGCAGATCCAAATCAACGACCGAGTCCAGCAACACCCACCGCGCCTCAACTGATTCCTCATTGGCAACGATGTCTAACTCTTGGTTCGCTAGTGCAATCACTGTGTGATATGTCCACGGACCATGATCAGTCCATACATCATGATGAATGACTTCCACAAAATCCGAAAGAATGCCCAACTCTTCGTGTAATTCTCGAAGCGCCGCTTCAACGACTGTTTCGTGCGAATCGCGAGCTCCCCCAGGTATGCCCCAGGTGCGTCCACCGTGCGTCCACTCTGCTCGAAGTTGCATGAGGACCGATTCTTGACTGGCATCAACAATGAGAATTCCTGCCGCGCCGTGTTTGCCCCAATGCCGAGCACCGCAGGTGCAATCAACCCACCCATCGCCATCTGATGAAGCCACTGTTAAGGCAACTGTCCAACATGAGCCAGTGCCAATCGCACAAGCAGGTCTTGTCCACCTGTCATCTCGGCACGCACATCCTGCGAAATTGCTTCCTCAGGTGTGACCCACACAAGATCGAGAGCATCCTGGCTTGGTCGACAATCGCCCTTAACTGGGACGACATAGACCAACGACACCGCATGCTGTCGAGGATCGTGAAAGCCTGACACCGTTTCGTCCGGGAAATATTCAGCCACTGTGAACGGAGCCGGACTCGGTGGGATTTGTGGCAACGCTACTGGTCCTAAGTCTTTTTCTATGTGACGTATCAGCGCGTCACGAATACGTTCACCATAAAGCACGCGTCCAGAGACTACGGCCCTACTGATGGAACCATCAGGTCTGCCGCGCAAGAGTAATCCAATGAGCGTCACTCGGCCTTGTTCATTCACTCGCACCGGAATGGCATCCACGTAGACCATGGGTAACCGTTCGCGTGCTTGCTCAAGTTCAAATGAACTAAGCCAAGTCGGTACAACGTCTGTGAGGTCACTCATACCGAGATGTTAGCAACTACAGGGCGCGCTTACCGCGGCTTGGCTCCCAGCCACGCGCATACCAACGCTGGTCAAAATGCTCCACAATAAGTGGCGTGTTGAATGCTTTCGACATCGGTTCGGAGGCAATCATGTCATGCACTAGTCCCTGCGCACTGACCTGGCCGTTGCTCACTAACAATGCGTGTGTGAAGTGTGGAGGTATCTCTTCGACATGGTGAGTCACCAAGATAAGAACTGGCGAGCGATCATCTGCTGCCAACGCACTGAGTCGATTGACTAATTCTTCACGGCCTGCAACATCAAGACCGGCGGCCGGTTCATCCAAAATGAGGATTTCGGGATCTGCCATGAGCGAGCGAGCAATGTGGGTTCGTTTCCGTTCACCTTCCGACAACGTACCTATCCGCCGATCTTTCAAGTCAGCTAATCCCCATGACTCGATGAGCGTATGTGCGCGCTCGTGATCAATTGCTTCGTACCGCTCGCGCCAACGACCCGAAACTCCATACGCAGCGGTCACAACTGCATCGGAAACGGTTTCCTGAGGTGGTAGAAGTCCGGCAGTGGCTGAACTCGAAATGCCGATTCGTGGGCGAAGATCTCGCACATTTGTAGCACCAAGTTTTTCACCGAGCACAATTGCGCTTCCGGATGTGGGGTGCATGTAGCCCGAACAGATCTGCATAAGCGTCGTTTTGCCTGCACCATTGGGACCCATAACCACCCAACGCTGGCCTTCATCTATATTCCAAGAGACATGCGAGAGGATTTCACGTTGCCCGCGAACGACTGTGACATCGGAAAGTGCAATCGCAGGAGTCACATGTGTAATCTATCTAAGTGAAATCCGAGTTGCCACAGAGCATCGCACTTTGTGCGTGGCTAAACAGTTGGCGCGCAGGGCTAGTCACCACATCGGACTGCGCAAATGCTGCGGAATCAATCACCGGATTCCACACCATTTCCCATGAAGCAGTAAACATCTCGTGGCGCACCTTCCTGGACACAGTGAGTCAGGATCGATCCCTTGCCTTGCCTGCACTCCCTCTTCCCGGGCAGCCTCACGGAGTGCCGACGACTCTTCTGCAGCAAGCAGCTCACCCCGAGGGTTTCGTTGGCTTTGGTACACGAGGTGTCATTGAATTCCTCCCGTCATCAGCAGCCCGATTTCACGACATAGATCACGCGATTCCTGTGCTCGATAGACAACATGCTCGCCAAACATTCCTCATGCAACTCTCGGAATCCACAGAGCAACTCAATTCCATGTCTGTCATGGGAAATCGTGATTCGGCAGATAATGCAACTGCCACCGCAGCATTTCTGCACTTGCCCCCATCACCATCAGGACGTGACATTGAAACGGCGCACTTGGCATTCAAAATTGCTCGGGTGTGTGCTTTTGCAATCAATCATTCACAGGTAGTCAATTCTCGTAGCCGAGATATTGCCCGTATTTCAGTTTTACGGGAACTGGAACGGTCAGCCAACGATCTTTTACGGGCCGTGGCAATTCATTACCCGTAGTCTTACTTGGTATGGAAGAGGTTTTGGTTCTCACAGTGAGCGGTGATGATCAAACTGGAGTCACTGCTGGTCTCACAGCAACTCTGAGCGAACTACCTGTGACGATTCGCCAGCTTGAACAAATTGTCTTACAAGGCCATTTGGTGTTGGGTGTGGTGATTCATACTTCCCAACCACATCGTGAAGCGATATATGCAGAGGCTCAACGCGTGACGTCCCTGTATGCCCACTCCCGAAACATGAGCCTGGTGGCTCGGCACATTCCCGACACCGAGCTTGACCACTGGCGCGAGCGACTCATCGTCACAGTCATGGGACGTCCGCTAGAACCAGGTTCCGTCTCCGCTATCACTTCTACCATCGCAGCTGCTGGCGGAAACATCGACCGCATTCGGCAAGTGGCTCACTTTCCAGTAACTGCTGTCGAATTCGAAGTTGGAGGTGTCACTAAAGCACAATTGCGCGATCAACTATCACAAGTTGCACGCGCCAACGAAATTGACATCGCAGTTCAAGATTCAGGCCTGGATCGCAGAGGCGTGCATCTTGTCGTTATGGATGTGGACTCCACTTTGATACAAGAAGAAGTTATCGAACTACTCGCTAAGCATGCGGGTGTCGAGTCTGAGGTTGCAAACATCACTCATCGTGCGATGAATGGCGAGTTGGATTTTGAGCAATCATTGCGAGCCCGTGTGAAGATGCTGGCTGGGTTGCCCGCAACTATCCTCTCTGGTGTCTTGAGCGAAATCACGTTGACTCCAGGTGCCCAAACGTTAGTACGCACCTTGCACCGTCTGGGTTTCCATGTGGCATTGGTCAGTGGTGGATTTATTGAAGTCGTAGAACCTCTTGCCACGTCACTCGGTGTGACCAACATGAAAGCAAACAAACTCGAGATTATTGATGAAGTGATCACAGGTGAACTCGAAGGTCCGATTATTGACCGAGTTGCCAAGGCCATTGCACTCAGAGAATTCGCCCAATTGTTTGGCATACCTATGTCACGCACTATCGCTATCGGTGATGGCGCAAACGATTTAGACATGCTCAATGCTGCTGCTTTAGGTATTGCTTTTAATGCCAAACCATTTGTCCGCGATGCTGCTCATGCATCAGTCAATACGCCATATCTAGATACAGTTCTTTACGTGATGGGAATACCGAGAGATCAAATTGATCACTCTGATGTGGTAGATGGATTAATTACTTCGTAATAACACTTACGAATCAGGGGCCACCCTGTGAATGCACGCCACCATCTACGTGAATAATTTCTCCCGTTGTGGCTGGGAACCAATCAGAAAACATTGCAACACACGCTTTAGCTGTAGGAACAGGATCCGATGTGTCCCAACCAATTGGAGCCCGTCGCTCCCACATGGGACCGAACTGATCAAAGCCCGGAATTCCCTTAGCAGCGGTCGTGTACAGCGGTCCGGCTGCAATGAGATTGACACGTACTTTCTTTGGACCAAGATCGCGGGCAAGGTAGCGACAAGTGGACTCGAGCGCTGCCTTTGAGACACCCATCCAGTCATAGAACGGCCATGTGACTGTCGCATCAAAATCTAATCCAAGGAGTTGGCCACCACGCTCTTGCATCAGTGGAAGACACGCCATGCCCAGTGACTTCAATGAGAACGCTGAAATTTCAAGAGCAACTTTCACGTCGTCCCACTCAGTATTGAGAAAGTTCCCACCCAGTGCAGCCTCGGGTGCATACGCGATGGAATGCAGCACTCCGTCGAGGTAAGGCACGTGCTTTGCGACTTCACCCGCTAAATTGTCAAGATCTTCTTTGCTCGTGACGTCAAGTTGCACAATTGGGACTTCTTGCGGCAACCGACCTGCGATGCGCTTGGTGATGCTCGTTGTCCGACCAAATGACGTCAGCACAATATTGGCACCTTGCTCTTGTGCAAGGCGAGCAACGTGAAACGCAATCGAGGAGTCCGTTAAGACTCCAGTGACCAAAATATTTTTACCATCGAGGATGCCCATAATCGTCCTAGTGTCCCATACCAAGGCCACCATCAACGGGAATGACAGCACCCGTGATGTAACCCGCTTGAGGCGAGGCAAGGAACAAAACAACGTCCGCGATTTCTTGCGCGGAAGCATATCGGCCAAGTGGCACGTTGGCCACGATGCCGTCGCGTCGCTCTTGGCTTAATTCTGCAGTCATGTCAGTGTCAACGAATCCCGGTGCCACCACATTCGCGGTAACCCCTCGAGGCCCTAGCTCACGAGCAAGTGATCGCGCAGCTCCAATGAGTCCAGCCTTGGACGCTGCATAGTTGACTTGACCGGCTGATCCCATAAGTCCAACGACACTTGATATAAAAATAAGACGGCCCGAACGCGCCTTCATCATGCTGCGCGCAGCTCTGCGGGCAACGCGAATTGCTCCCACCAAATTAGTGTTCAGCACATCGTTGATGTCTTCGTCTGACATTCGCATAATGAGACCATCTCGAGTGATCCCGGCGTTAGCGATTGCTACTTCTACTGGGCCAAGCTGGGCTTCAATGGCGTCAAATGCTGCATCAACACTGGTGGTATCACTCACATCGCATTGAAAAACGTGCAGCCCAGCAATAGGTTCACCAGAGCGACTTGTGACAGCCACAGTGTCCCCAGCAGCAGCCAGAGTACGCGCTACGGCTAAGCCAATCCCACGATTGCCACCTGTTACCAAAACAACTCGAGTCATAGGTGCAAGGGTAGCGTAACTGACTAGTGTTGAGTCATGCCTGTGCCCGCAAATCCCAATGAATTAGCCAACTCCCTTGCAGACGCTGCTCTCGAGGTTGCCGCTGAAGGCGCGGCGACAATTGCGCATGTGCGCATCGCAACACATGACAATCGAATCGTCTCAGTGCGCGACGGCAATGTCGAAAATGTTGGAACAGATAGCACCACCGGATTTAGCGTGCGCGTTGTTTCACAAGGCGCTTGGGGATTTGCCGCAACTCACGAATTGACACCTGCTGGAGCCAGAGATGCTGCACGACGTGCGCTGGCCATGGCTGCCGTCAGTGCCGCAGTATCAACAGATGTCGTATCGCTGGCAGATGAACCCGCATACGGAACTGCTTCCTGGACCATGCCAGTGGTGATTGATCCAATGGCTGTTTCTGATGATGAAGTCATCGAACTGCTCATGGCGTGGAATGAAAAAGTGAGCAAGTCATCAGCTGTTCACCATGTTGATGCTCATGCTGCGATGGGGCGAGATGCAACATTCTTTGCTGACCTCAATGGCAACCGACTTTCGCAACAACGGTTCCGGACCAGTGCTCAACTCACAGCCAGCCATATCGGTGAAGGTGGCTTTGACGACATGCGCACCTGTGCCCCACCAGCTGGTCGCGGTTTTGAATACTTACAAGGTCACGGTTGGGACTGGGACACAGAGCTAGCTCAGATTCCTGATCTGCTTGATCAAAAAGTAAAGTCACCTTCCGTTGAAGCGGGTACGTGGGACTTGGTTATTGATCCCACAAACTTGTGGCTCACGATTCATGAATCTATTGGACATGCCACCGAACTTGATCGAGCCCTTGGCTACGAAGCAAACTACGCAGGCACTTCGTTTGCCACACTGGACAAGCTTGGCAACTTCAAATACGGCAGTCCGATTATGAACGTCACTGGAGACCGAATAGCCGAACACGGACTCTCGACTGTGGCCTGGGATGACGAAGGTGTTGCAGCGCAGCAGTGGAACCTCATCACAGACGGCATCTTGACTGGATATCAAGTTGATCGAAACATTGCCTCACATGTAGGTCTCGATCGTTCTAATGGTTGCGCATTTGCCGACTCTGCGCTTCACGTTCCAATTCAACGTATGCCAAATGTGTCCCTGCAACCAGGAACAGAAGATTTGTCCACACAAGATCTGATTTCTGGAGTAGATCGCGGAATCTACATAGTCGGCGACAAATCGTGGTCCATCGATATGCAACGGTTTAACTTCCAATTCACCGGTCAACGCTTTTTTGAAATTAAGAATGGCGAAATTGTTGGGCAGCTCAAAGATGTTGTGTACCAGTCAAAGACTCCAGACTTTTGGGGCTCAATGGTTGCCATTGGCGGTCCAAGTACCTACTTACTTGGTGGCGCACTGAACTGTGGCAAAGGTCAACCAGGTCAAGTTGCTCCGGTCAGCCATGGTTGCCCATCGGCGGTATTCCGTAACATCAATGTCTTGAATGGCCGAAAGGAGGCAAGCGCATGAGCAATCTTTCAATGGATCAAGCAGTTGAAGTTGCGCTAGAACTCCTCGGAGCTGACGGAGGTGTTGCAGTTGGTGAAGTCAACGCTGTGCGCAATCTTCGTTGGGCTAATTCGTCACTGACTACTAACGGTGACACGATTGACAACACGCTGTCCCTAGCTGCATTCGTTCCTGTTAATGACGGTGTCGCCAGCGGAATTGTCAGCGGTCAGGTGCGCAATCGCGAGGACATCCAGGGACTCGTTGCTGCTGCTCGAGCAAGCGCTCGGGCTGCAGGTGCTTCGCAAGATGCTATGGATTTAGTAGCAGGCGCCCAGCATTCAAATTTTGCAGCACCAGCAACGCAGGCAGTCGATGACGGTCTTGGTGATATTGCGCAGCAACTTTCGGAAGTTTTTTCAGACACATCATCGCAGTACTTCGGATACGCGGAATATTCTCACGACACCACATATGTCGCAACGTCCGCTGGAACTCGACTGCGATACGAGCAACCGACAGCACGATTTGAACTGTGTGCAAAGAGTCCTGATCGCACAAAGTCGGCATGGAGCGGGCAGAGTGCCAAGACCTTAGGCGATATTGTTGTCGCGCCGCACAGCTCGAGGGTGCGCGCTGGAATCGCGCACCAAGCAAATCGAATCGATGTTGAGCCTGGCCAACATACTGTGACACTGTCTCCTTCTGCTTTTGCTGATCTGATGATTTATCTATTGTGGACTGCATCGGCCCGAGAAGCTAACGAAGGGCGCAGTGTCTTTAGTAATCCACTCGGTGGAACCCGCATCGGTGAACGTCTTACTCAACGCGAGCTCACTGTCGCTACTGATCCGACCCTTCGTGGCCTGGAAACAAGTGACGCGGTCATAAACCTTGGCGCTTCATCAATGTCGAGCTCATTTGATACGGGCTTGCCGATCACTCGTAGTGAGATTCTCAGCAGTGGCGTGCTCAATGCCCTAGCGAGTAGTCGGTACGCAGCGCATGAAGCGAATCTGCCTTTCACTCCGATTACAGACAACATCGAAGTATCCGACGCGCATGGTTCAGGATCACTCGACGACCTAGCAGCTCGCATGAGTGATGGGCTGCTCATCACATGTCTGTGGTACATCCGAGAAGTAGATCCCCAATCACTCCTGCTGACTGGGCTCACCCGGGACGGTGTTTATGTGGTGCGCAATGGCGAAATCGTTGGCTGCGCGAATAACTTCAGATTTAATGAGTCACCAGTTGGCATGCTGTCTCGAATCACGGATGCCGGAACTGCAATTGATTGTCTGCCGCGCGAATGGGCAGATTGGTTCTCGCGCTCTCGGGTCTGTCCAGTCACAGTCGATGGCTTCAACCTATCGACGCGATCAGATGCGATTTAAGAGTCTTCTAAACGGAATCCGACCTTCATACCCACTTGAAAATGAGCCACGTCGCCTTCCATAATGTTGCCGCGAATTTGTGTGACCTCAAACCAGTCAAGGTGGCGCAACGTTTCAGCCGCCCGCTTAATTCCATTTCGAATAGCTTGATCTACACCGTCGGGCGACGTGCCAACGATTTCGGTAATCCGATAAGTGCGATCCGCCATGATTTCTCCCAGATGCTAGATAGGTAGTAACACCGTACTCTAGGGGTATGCCAAGTGAGCCCGAGGTCTACACAATCACAGAGGCCAAGGTCGGAATATCCAAAGACCAGCAAGGTCGACAGCGCCGATACTTGATTAGCATGTCCATTCGCACCCTGTGTTTCATCGGTGCAATTTTTGCTCACGGCACGCTACGTTGGACCCTCATGATTGGCGCTGTGCTACTTCCCTATTTTTCTGTCGTCATTGCAAATGCCGGACGAGAGCGCAAAAATCTCGATGCTCCGGATTATGTTGAAGCGCCACAGCGGCCTGCTCTGAATCGCGGGACTGACACTAACCTGTAACTGTGTATCGATTTCTGGTGACGCCCAAATGGCTCGCGTTGACACTGATGTGTCTGCTTTTGTTACCAGCCTTTAAGTCACTTTCGGATTGGCAATGGCGCCGACTGCATCAGCGTCAGATGTATAACTCGGTCATCATGAAGAATGAAGCATCGCAACCAGCACAGTTGTCTGATGTTTATGGAACCTCTCCCACCTCGTTAGATCCGGCCCAATTGTGGCGCAGTGTTAATCTCACTGGAACATGGGACACAACACATCAAGTTCTTGTGCGTAAAAAGAGTTTCGATTCTGAAGTGGGGTTTTGGGTGGTCACGCCTTTTGTGAGCAACCAAGGAACATTGTTAATCAATCGTGGTTGGATTGCGGCCGCAAATTCCGCAATTGATTCGCCAGACGTTGTCGCCCCACCTGTTGGTCAAGTTGAGGCTGTTGTGCGTATACGAATTATTTCGTCTCAAACCTTTAAGCATCCAAGCGACATGCCACGAGGGCAAATCGATGCCATTGATCCGCAATTCACTACACCTGATCCTGCTGTAATTACAAATGGCTACGGCGAAATCATTGCAAGTCGTCCCGAGTCGTCAACTGGATTGAAACTAATTCCCGCCCCTGAAGTCACTGAAGGACCTCACCGGTCGTATGCCTTGCAGTGGATTTTCTTCGCGATAATGACGGTAATTGGATGGATCATTTTGGTACGCAACGAAGTCGCGCTTCGTCAGTCCCAACTAGATGTCTGATTCCGAAAACTGTCGATGGTACAGATCGGCATAAAGCCCACCACTTTCAAGCAACTCTTGATGCGTACCCCGCTGCACAACTTGCCCATCATCTATCACGAGAATTTGATCTGCTTGGCGAATAGTTGACAATCTGTGAGCAATGACAATCGATGTTCGCCCTTGCAACGCCTTAGCTAATGCAATCTGCACTGCAGCTTCACTTTCACTATCGAGGTGTGCCGTAGCTTCGTCTAACACCACAATGTCTGGAGCCTTCAGTAAAAGTCGCGCAATCGCTAGTCGCTGCTTCTCGCCACCCGAAAGTCGATAGCCTCTGTCGCCAACGACAGTGTCAAGACCTTCAGGTAAATCTGCAATCATCTGTGCAATTTGTGCATCTTCACACGCTGCCCACATGTCTGCTTCTGTTGCAGATTGATGGGCATACTGCAAATTGGCGCGAATAGTGTCGTGATACATATGTGAGTCTTGGGTAACTACGCCAACAACTTCGTGAAGTGACTTTTGCGTGACAGTTCGAACATCGTGTCCTCCGATAGTGATAGTTCCCTGAGTCGGGTCAAACAGACGCGAAACTAAAGACGTGATTGTCGTTTTTCCGGCGCCCGATGGTCCAACAAGGGCTACCAGCGAACCAGCCTGTGCCGTAAAACTCACGTCCTTGAGAATTAAGTCCTCGCTCACCCGCATGTCGGAACGGGCAACTACTTCAAGACTGGCCAGCGATACTTCGTGCGGACTTGGATAGCGAAAATCGACGTGATCAAATGTCACGTTTACTGCCCCTCGTGGCAAAACAAATGCATCAGGGGCATCAATGACCATAGGTTCCAGATCAAGAACTTCGAACACCCGTTCAAACGACACCAACGACGTCATGATGTCAACACGGACATTCGCAAGCGCGGTAATTGGGCCGTACAACCGTCCTAACAGCGCAACGAGTGCTAACAGCGTTCCAAGCGTCATTGTTTTAGCAATGACTGAGTTGCCACCAATGCCATAGACCAGTGCAGTAGCTAACGACCCAACTACAACCATTGCGGTGAAGAAGACACTATTGGCCATGGCAATACTTACGCCTACGTCGCGAACTCTTTCGGCTTTATTAGCGAAAGTTTTTGTTTCGACTTCAGGAGTTCCGAAGAGTTTCATCAACAAAGCACCGGACACATTAAATCGTTCGGACATTTGGGTACTCATGCTGGCGTTGTTTTCGGCTTGTTGCCGCGTTAGCTGTTGCAGTCGCCGCCCCATCCAACGAGCAGGCAACATGAAGACCGGTAATAGGCACAATGCGGCCACAGTAATCTGCCATGACAGAGCCAACATGGTTCCAGCCACCATCACCAAACTGATGGCATTGCTCACTACTCCACCCAGTGTGGAGGTAAATGCCCGTTGCGCTCCCATAACGTCGCTATTTAGCCGCGAGATTAGTGCACCGGTCTGAGCGCGGGTGAAGAAAGCTATCGATTGCTGCTGCACATGATCAAAGACCTGAGTGCGCAAGTTATAAATGAGTCCTTCGCCAATTTGTGATTGCATGCGCCGGCTTATCACTCCAAGGCCAGCATCAACAATCGCAATCACAGCGATGGCCACTGCCATGAGCGTGACCATAGTGGAATTCTTCTGGGGGATTTCAGTGTCAACAATTCGCTTGAACAAAAGCGGTTGGGTCACAACTAATGCTGCATCGACAACGAGAATCAAAAGATAGGCAAAAATCACGCCTTTGAATCCTGCAGCGTAACTAAATACCCGACGCAGTGTTCCCTCAGAAAGTTTCTTTTCTTTCACAGACGAGTCAGACGTGAAACCGCGGTAAGCAGCCCAAGGGCTTCCGTTATGCATACTCATGTCGTACTCCCATCACGCTTAAGCAAGCGAGATTAAATCAAGGTAATCCTGGCTCCACAAATCTTCCACACCATCGGGCAATAACAACACCCGCTCTGGATTCAGGGCCTCAACAGCGCCTTCATCGTGCGTGACTAGAACTACGGCTCCTTCAAAGGTACTCAGCGCGTCAAGAATTTCAGCGCGACTTGCAGGATCCAAGTTATTTGTGGGCTCATCAAGTAACAGGACATTAGCCGAGGAAACCACAAGCATCGCCAGGCTCAGTCGAGTTTTCTCGCCACCCGAAAGAACTCCAGCCAACTTGGCTACCGCGTCACCCGAAAACAGAAATGATCCAAGAACACTTCGCACCTGAGTGTCGTTGAGATCTCCAGCCGCTCGCTGCATGTTGTCCAACACGGAACGATTCTCTTCAAGCGTTTCATGTTCCTGGGCGTAGTACCCAATTTTTAGACCATGCCCAGGAATGACTTCACCTGTGTCAGGCTTATCGACTCCACCCAGGATGCGCAGCAACGTCGTCTTGCCCGCACCATTGAGCCCCAACACAACAACTTTTGAACCGCGATCTATCGCCAAGTCCACGTCAGTGAAAATCTCCTGTGACCCATAGGAGCGACTTAAGCCCGTTGCCATCAAAGGCGTCTTGCCGCATGCCGATGGTGTTGGGAATCGCAACTTTGCAACGCGATCAGCAGTTCGCTCACCTTCGAGACCCGACAGTAAGCGATCAGCGCGCTTAAGCATTCCTTGTGCTGCTTTGGCCTTTGACGCCTTTGCTCGCATTTTGTCAGCTTGCAATTTTAGAACTGCGGCCTGCTTCTCGGCATTAGCGCGTTCCCGTTTGCGACGGCGTTCATCCGACTCGCGGGATGACAAATATTCTTTCCAGCCAATGTTGTAAATGTCTAAAGCCTGTCGATTGGCATCCAAATGAAACACCCGATTGACTGTTGCTTCCAGCAACTCCACATCGTGACTAATGACAACGAGGCCGCCTTGGTGACTGACCAGAAACGTTCGCAACCACGCAATTGAATCGGCATCAAGGTGGTTTGTTGGTTCATCTAGAAGTAACGTGTCAGCACCACTGAACAGAATGCGAGCCAGCTCAACCCGACGACGTTGTCCACCAGACAAAGTCCCTAACTGTTGTGCCAAAACGTTCACTGGGAGTCCCACGCTGCTTGCTAACGATGCGGCTTCACTTTCTGCTGCGTAGCCTCCAGCAGATTGGAAAGCGGCATCAGCTGAAGAATATTTGCGCATGCCTCGGTCGCGCACAGTTTCGTCGTCACTAGCCATGTCAACTTCGGCTTGTCGTAGACGGCGTAGCGCTTCATCCAGCCCGCGGGCACTCAGGATTCGGTCCAGGGCAATCACATCGAGGTCGCCAGTGCGTGGGTCCTGCGGCAAATAGCCAACCGTGCCTGAGGACGCTACTTGTCCCGATGCGGGTTGGTTGAGCCCTGCTAATACTTTGGTCATCGTTGTTTTGCCTGCGCCATTGCGGCCGACAAGTCCGACGCGGTCTCCCGAATCTATGCGAAATGTCGCACCGGAAAGCAGCACATCTGCGCCAGCACGTAACTCAAGTTCAGTTGCTTGAATCACGAGGTGTAAACGCCCTTAAGTATTAACGGATGGAATATCTCTATTCTACCGTTGGAAATCTGCACGCATAATCCTGCAGAATTATGCGACTAAACGTTGAATCCCAGCGCCCGCAACATTTCGCGGCCGTCATCAGTAATCTTGTCAGGACCCCATGGCGGCATCCATACCCAATTGAGCTTGAAATCTGAAACGTGACCATCAAGAGCTGCACGGGTTTGATCTTCAATCACATCAGTCAGTGGGCACGCCGCTGAAGTCAGTGTCATATCAATCGTCGCAATGTTGGCATCATCAACAGTGACTCCATACACAAGACCAAGATCAACCACGTTAATTCCAAGTTCGGGGTCAACCACATCGCGCATTAACTCCAAAACATCGTCTTCTTTAAGCATGACTTTCCTCTCCTTGCGCCTGGATTGCAGCGTCTTTCCACGCCATCCATGACAGTAGTGCACACTTTACGCGTGCTGGATATTGTGCCACTCCGACCAACGCAATTCCGTCACCCAAAACATCTTCATTGGGCTCTTCGGAGCGCTGCATCATCGCAACCATGTGATCAACTGCAGTCAGTCCGACGGCAATCGATTGATTATTCAGTTGGTCGAACAGAATTGAAGCTGAAGCTTGACTAATTGAACAACCCTGGTTGTCGTAGGAGACAATCAACTTTGACGGGTCATCTGGATCAATGGTCACTTGCAATGTAATTTCGTCGCCACACGTTGGATTCACGTGATGCACTTGTGCATCCACGTTGTCCCGCAATCCTTTTCCGTGCGGATGACGGTAATGGTCAAGAATAATTTCCTGATACATGTTCTCTAATTTCATGCCGAGACTCCAAAGAACTTTTGGGCAGATCGGATACCTGAGATTAAGGCGTCCACATCGTCGAGCCCGTTGTACAAGTAGAACGTTGCTCGAGTGGTGGCCGGAACGTTGTAACGACGACAAACTGGCCAAGCACAGTGATGACCCACTCGCACTTCAACGCCATGCTCGTCCAAGATTTGACCAACATCATGTGGGTGAATGTCTTCAACAACAAACGACACTGCTGATCCACGTTCGTTCGTATCCAGTGGGCCGATTACCCGAACACCTGGAATCGTTGCGATTTCGGAAAGCGCATATTTCGTCAACTCATGTTCGTGAGCTTGCACTTTATCCATGCCAATGGCATTCAGGTAGTCAACTGCTGCTGCGAGTCCTACTGCCTGCGCAGCCATAGGAACACCGGCCTCAAATCGCTTAGGAGGCGCAGCAAACGTGGAATGGTCCATGTGCACCGTTTCGATCATTGACCCACCTGTAATGAATGGCGGCATTGCAGCCAACACTTCAGCGCGGCCCCACAAACATCCAATTCCTAATGGGCCCAGCATTTTGTGACCACTCCATGCCACAAAATCCACATCTAGTGAGGACACATCGATAGGCATGTGTGGCACGCTTTGACACGCATCAAGCAGAACAAGAGCTCCGACACGACGCGCAGCAGTCGCAATCTGAGCAACATCGTTCACTGTGCCCAACAAATTTGATTGATGAGTTACCGCAACTATTTTGGTTCGCTCTGTGATGACAGTGGCAAGTTCGGAGTAGTTCAAACGCCCCGAATCGGTTAACCCAATCCATTTAAGAATTGCACCCGTTTTGGAACATAGTTCTTGCCATGGCAACAAGTTCGCATGATGTTCCATTTCAGTGACGACAATTTCATCGCCTTCGGTCAGAACAAAACGCTCGGCGCCTTCTGGTAAATCAACGCCTCGTGCATACTTGAGCGTTGCATTGAGAAATGCGTACGAAACGATGTTGATCGCTTCAGTGGCATTCTTTGTGAAGACGATGTCCTCTGGATTGGCACCAACAAAATGTGCAATCGTTGCCCGGGCTGATTCAAATGCGTCGGTTGCTTCTTCCGCCAGTTGATGGGCACCTCGATGCACGGCAGCGTTGTGCTTTTCGTAAAACTCTCGTTCGGCATCAAGCACCTGCCGTGGCTTTTGCGACGTCGCACCACTGTCGAGGTAGACAAGACGCTGCCCATCGCGCACTGTCCGACCCAATATGGGAAAGTCAGCCGCGATTCGAGCAACATCAAGAAGTGTCACGAACTAAGCCACAACGTATTCTGCGTAACCGTTCGCTTCAATTTCTGCAGCAAGCTCTGGCCCACCTTCGCGCACGATGCGACCTTCGAAGAACACGTGAACATAGTCAGGCTTGACGTAGTTCAAGATTCGAGTGAAGTGCGTGATGAGTAGAACACCAGTTTCGCCAGTTGCCCGTACTCGATTGATTCCCTCAGAGACCACGCGCAGCGCGTCAACGTCAAGACCTGAGTCGGTTTCATCCAAAATTGCAATCTTTGGTTTCAGCACTTCAAGCTGAAGAATCTCGGTGCGCTTACGCTCACCACCGGAGAATCCTTCGTTGACCGAACGTTCAGCGAACGCAGGATCAATCTGCAGAGCGGCCATTGCTTCCTTCATTTCCTTAATCCAGGTACGAAGATTTGGGGCTTCGCCACGGATTGCCGTTGCAGAGGTACGTAGGAAGTTCGACACCGATACACCTGGAACTTCGACTGGGTACTGCATCGCAAGGAAGAGTCCCGCGCGGGCACGTTCATCAACAGTCATAGCAAGGACATCGACGCCATCAAGAGTGACGGTTCCGCCAGTGATGTTGTACTTCGGGTGACCAGCGATGGCATAAGCCAAAGTTGACTTACCTGAGCCGTTTGGGCCCATAAGCGCATGGGTCTCACCGGACTTCACAACCAAGTCCACACCACGCAAAATATCTTTTGGTCCATCGTCAGTTGATACCTGAACTTGGAGTCCCTTAATTTCTAATACTGACATTGTTAGCTCCTAACGCTGACGAACACTTCGGGATCCGCTCCGTCACTGAGTGTGACGTCAAACGTTTCTATGGGTTGAGTTGCTGGTGGACCCAAAGGAACACCGGTCTTGAGATTGAACGCTGAACCGTGTAACCAGCATTCAATGGTGCTGCCAACAATGTCGCCTTCACTCAGCGACACTTCGCTGTGTGAACACACATCGCTGACTGCGAAAATGTCTTCGTCAATCCGTACAACAAGCACGTCTTCACCGTCGACATCGAACTTGCGAGGCGCTCGGTCCATAAGTTCAGACAAGCGACACACACTAGGCATGACCGACCAACTTCTCTTCGATCGTTGCACGTACGCGATCGTCAATTTGTGGCACACCAATCTGCAAAAGAACATCGTCAAAGAAACCACGAAGCACCAACCGTCGAGCTTCTTCGGCTGAAATTCCACGAGACATTAAGTAGAACAACTGCTCGTCATCAAAACGACCCGTTGTACTTGCGTGACCCGCACCGACAATCTCACCGGTTTCGATTTCCAAATTGGGAACTGAGTCGGCCCGACCGCCACCACTAAGCACAAGGTTGCGATTGATTTCGTAGGTATCTGTTCCTATAGCTTTGGCACGGATTAAAACGTCGCCGACCCACACTGTGTGTGCCTCTTCGCCGTTGAGTGCGCCCTTATAAATCACATTGCTTCGACAGTTACTCACACTGTGATCTACGAATAACCGGTGTTCGGCATGCTGATGAGCGCCAGCAAAATACAAACCAACGAAATCTGCACTTCCGCCAGGCGCGGTGTAATCGACATTTGGAAGCAAACGCACAACGTCGCCACCCATAGTGACTACAACGTGCTTAACCGAAGCATCTTGTCCCAAGGTCACACGATGGTGTCCTAAATGAATAGATCCATCAGACCAGTCCTGAACCGAGACAACTGTTACATGAGCGCCTGCATCAACTGTGATGTCGATGTTTGCCGCTAACGTGCCAGTGCCCGTGTGATCCACAATGACGATAGAGCGTGAATGATTCTTCGCATGAATATCAAGCTGGCCGTAGTAGGTGCCACCCAGACCAGCAAAAGTTACAACCATTGCTTCAGTAGCCTCGACATTTGCTGCCACTTCAAGACGAGCTACGGAATCAATATTTTCCCAAGCTCGTGCCGCCACGCGATCAGTGAATCCTTTACGCGCATCAGTCTTGGCCGCATTCGCTGTGAATGTCATGCCATCAACGGATGTTGCCGTCACAGACCAGGTTGTTCCACTGGGTGCATCATCAGTATGAAGTCCAGCAATGCGCTTCATGGGAGTGAAGCGCCACTCTTCTTCACGACCAGTGGGAACTGCAAAGTCACTAGCTACCAATGAATGCAGCGATGGAGCATGATCCGTTGCTGGTACTAGAGCAATTTCATATTCTTTTACAGCAGTCACTAGCCGACCGCGCCTTCCATCTGAAGTTCAATGAGTCGGTTAAGTTCAAGCGCATATTCCATAGGAAGTTCGCGAGCAATTGGCTCAACGAATCCACGAACAATCATGGCCATCGCTTCATCTTCGCCCAGTCCACGGGACATGAGGTAGAAGAGTTGATCTTCCGAAACCTTGGATACTGAAGCTTCGTGACCTAAGGACACATCATCTTCACGCACATCAACATATGGGTAGGTATCAGAACGCGAGATGTCATCGACCAAGAGCGCATCGCACTTCACTGTGCTCTTAGATCCATAGCAACCTTCGAGAACCTGAATCAGACCGCGGTACGACGTGCGACCGCCACCTCGAGCAACAGACTTGCTGATGATCGAAGATGACGTGTTAGGAGCAGCATGAACCATTTTCGCGCCGGCATCCTGGTGCTGACCTTC
>JBAXRV010000024.1:0-23945 GCA_037131045.1 Actinomycetes bacterium | reverse complement strand
TCAGCAGCATCTGTGAAATAGATTTCATCGCCTTCAAAATCAAGAAGATCGAGCACAACTGCAGCCAGCCCTGGCTGACGGCTTGCTTGCGCGGTCACGCGTGCGATGACATCCTGAGATTGCACTGCTTTGAGTTGGCCATCTGTCGCGTGTGACAAGGCATCGGCGTGGTCGAGTTCATCTATTTCAGCCACGATGGAAACGCGTGAGTCTGGTGCACAGGCGCGAATTGCTAAGACACTCGACACAATTGCTGCATCACCCGAATCGTCATCGTCCAAAATGATGATGGAACGAGCAGATGAAACTGCAGCTCGTTCTAGGTCGCGTGGGTTTGAAGTGTCACCAGTTCTTGTGATGACTCGAGTCTTACCCATGTCACCGACGCGACTAGCAATTTCTGCATCCATGTGCTCACGGTCCATGTCAGCGAAAATAACGACAACGGGATTGTTCGCATTTGAGTTTGCAATGGATAGTTGCTGGAGTATCGGGAAAATTCGACTTGACCAGCCAAGAATTAACGTGTGATTGGTTTCAAGAACTCGGCTCTTACCTTTCTTCAGTTCGTCCATTCGAACGCTAATCAAATTACTAATGACAGCAATAATGGTCGCCATCAGTCCAGTGCTAATTACCCAACAAGCAAGTGAGAAGGCTCGGTCTGTCCAGGTCGCCATTGATGGGCCGTTGCCAAAGAAAATTGTATTGAATGCACTAAAAAATTGGTCGAAGAATCCTTGGAACTCTGAGCGACCCTCGACAGGTTGAATAGAAACCCAGAGAAAACTTGTAATCCCAGTTGCAAGAGCGGAGGCCAGGATGAGCCACCACAAAAACGATCCGGGGCGCTTGAACAGCGAGTTGTCGAACAGGTAGTGCAAGCGTTCGCTACGGGTTGGCGGCTTGGCCTTACTTGTCGAAGTGAGGTCACCGGCAGCGCCGGCGCCGAACCTGCGTGATTCCTGAGCATCTGGTGTCATGCTTGGCAGTTTAGTGAACGTGGCGACTCTATTTATCTGTGTTACTGGAGGAACTGGTGAGAAATGAGCGAAATGTACCTTTTACGGCATGAAATGGACCGGTTTGCTGGAAATTCCCGAAAAATGTGCGGTTTTTGCCCCAACCGACTTGACTACATCGAATTTCATCGGTGTAATTTAGAACAGGTACTTAATAGCCCGGTTATCCACATAATGGGCCCAACCAGGAGGTAGCTCGTGAGCGACTTTGCTCCCTTACCTTTCAAAGAAATCGATGTACTCGGCTGGCACGAACAAGCGTTGTGTGCCCAAACAGATCCAGAAGCATTTTTCCCAGAAAAAGGCGGATCCACTCGCGAAGCAAAGCGTGTCTGTGGCTCATGCGACGTCAAAATGGAATGTCTTGAATACGCGTTATCTAATGATGAGCGCTTTGGTATTTGGGGCGGGCTTTCTGAACGTGAACGACGTCGCCTGAAGCGCTCGCAAGCAAGTTAACGCAGCCGTGGCCCGTAATAGTCGGGATCCACGTTCTCAGGGCGCATACCCAATAACAAACCAACATTTTCTGCAAGCACGTCTCTGATTGTGCGCGATAACGCCATGTCAGTTGGGCTTCGCCATTCAATAGGTCGGCGATACAACACACACTCGTGAGGATTACCTGCTGCTACACGCCCTAGTGCAACGACACCGTCATGCAATGTGAGGTCTCGTAAACTCGGCACTTCCTCTGTGAGAAACGTGATGTGCTTCATCGAGGTTGGGAAACGTTCGTCAAGATCTTCGATTGCTTCTCGAACCAAACGAGTAAATAACTGTGCCGACGTTTCATAACTCGGAGCGTTATGCGGCAAGGTTGGTCCCCGCAGCCCGCGACCATGCCTGTCACGATTTATGTGTGGGGGTGAGTCATACGGCATGAGTCCAGACTAGGTCGGCTATCTTTGCCAATGTGGGAGCACGCCGATGTTCAAAACCGTCATGTGGGAAAAAAGCCGTGGCGACGCTGACCTATGTCTATGCCGATTCCACAGCGGTGCTTGGTCCGCTTGCAACCTTTGCTGAACCACACTGTTATGACTTGTGTGACGACCACAGTGTGCGACTCACAGCCCCTCGCGGCTGGGACGTCGTGCGGCTAGCTCCAGACCCTGAGGCTCTTAAGCCCACGGTGGATGACCTTGAAGCGTTGGCGAATGCAGTGCGCGAGGTGGGGCGCATTGATCCGGTTGACGCCATGGTTGAAGTCAATCGGCGCGGGCATCTTCGGGTCTTGCGCGACCCAGATTCGTCGCAAGAGTAAAGCGCTCATTGGCGCTTTTGAGTCATCAAAAGCCTTATCCGCAGGTCAATAGACTTACTCCTATGCGTGATTTATCAGCCCTGATCAAGGCATACGACATCCGTGGTGTGGTGCCGGATCAATGGGGTCCCGACCTAGCTCGTGAGGCTGGAGCCAGTTTCGTTGAGGTTCTGGGAATCCGCAGCATCGATGGTGGAGCTGGGCGCATTGTTGTAGGTCATGACATGAGACCAACGGGTCCAGATTTGGTTGCTGCCTTTGTTGATGGTGTTACTGGCGCCGGTGTGGATGTCGTGAATATCGGATTGTGTTCAACAGATGGCCTCTATTTTGCGTCAGGACGTTTGGATGTTCCTGGGGCCATGTTCACTGCAAGTCATAATCCGGCGGAATACAACGGCATCAAGTTGTGTCGGGCTGGCGCGGCACCGGTAGGACAAGACTCGGGGCTAGCAGCGATTCGAACAATGCTCGAGAAGCAATCAATACCGAACTACGACGGTCCTCACGGCAGATCTACGAAGGTCGACATGCTCGCCGATTACGCATTGTTCCTTCGAGAGCTAGTTCCACTTGAGAAAAGTCGCCGACTAAAAGTTGTCATTGACACTGGCAATGGAATGGGTGGATTTACCGTACCTGCAGTACTTGGTGGACAAATTTTAGAACCATTGCCATTCGAGATCGATGAAATGTATTTCGAACTCGATGGCACTTTTCCAAACCACGAAGCAAATCCGATTGATCCTGAAAACTTACGCGATTTACAAAAACGGGTAACCGAAGTAGGCGCTGACATTGGCTTGGCCTTTGATGGCGATGCTGATCGTTGTTTCGTTGTTGATGAAAAGGGGGGCATCGTTGACCCGTCAACGTTGACTGCACTTATTGCAACCCGGGAACTTGCAAAAGTTCCAGGCTCATCGATTATTCATAACCTGATTACTTCGCGTGCAGTGCCGGAAATTATTTTGGAGCAAGGTGGAATTCCCGTTCGCACTCGAGTTGGACACTCGTTCATTAAAGCAACGATGGCCGAGACGGGTGCAATATTTGGCGGGGAACATTCTGGACATTTCTATTTTCGCGATTTCTGGAAAGCCGATTCGGGAATGCTGGCTGCTATGCATGCGCTAGCAGCGCTAGGTGAAACTGCAGCTGGGACAAAACTCAGTGACGTATTAGCGCCGTACTGTCGATATATATCCAGCGGGGAAATCAATACGACTGTCAGTGATCCCAAAGCAGTCATCGCCAAAGTTAAAGAAGTTTCTGAATCTATGCCCGGGTTTGCGATTGATGAGCTAGATGGCCTAACGGTATCGGGAGATACCTGGTGGTTTAACTTGCGTCCAAGTAATACCGAGCCTTTACTGCGACTTAATGCAGAAGGTAATACTGTCGAAGATATGCAACGCACTCGAGACAATGTTTTGCGAATGATTTCGGAGTATTCATGATTGACGAATCCGTACTCGATGATATGAGCATCGTCGAGCGCATCGATCCAAGCAACATGCTGGCAGCTGTCGCAAGCTCTGGTGCCCAGATGCGCGAAGCAGTATCACGTATTGATCGCGACGCGCTTTCGGCCATTGCCCAAGACGGCAAACCTCGAGCAGTAATAGTCGCGGGTATGGGCGGCTCTGGTGTTTCAGGTGAGGTGCTTGCTGCAGTAGCTGGACCTTTCTCATCTATTCCCATCGTGGTTGAACGAACGCATCATTTACCTGGATGGGTCTCACCAATTGACTTAGTCATCGCCGTGTCATGTTCAGGTGCAACAGAGGAAACACTGTCCGTTGCTGATGAAGCCGGACGTCGCGGAGCGCGTCTGGTCACAGTTGGCACGGCCGGTAGTCCAATTCATGACATCAGTACTCAAGCAGGTGGCGTGCATCTGGCTATCGATGCGCACGGCCGGATGCCACGAGCATCGTTATGGACGATCGCCACGCCGTTGCTTCTGTTGGCAAATGCACTTGGGATTGCCGAGGTCACGAATGATGACTTTGCTGAGTGCGCAGACCTAATGGATGAGGTCAGTGTTGAGTCTGGGCCAGCAGTTTTGTGTAGTGAGAATCAAGCAAAAACTTTAGGACTGGCATTGGCAGAGGCAGTTCCCATGCTGTGGGGAACCGGGGCTATTGGACGTGCTGCAACTGGACGATTTATGGCGCAACTTGCTGAGAATGCGAAGCTTCCTGCTATTCATGGTGGTCTGCCCGAAGTTGGACACAATCAGATTGTGACGTTCGACGGACTACTCGCTTCGAATGCTCGCAGTGAAGACATCTTCCGCGATCCTTTTGATTCACCGTCGCAACGATTGCTCCATCTGGTTTTGATGCGTGATGATGCCGAGCATGAAGCAGTCACTAAACGAGTCCAAGTCATCAAGGAAATAGTTGCTGATCGTGGCATCGCGATGACAGAACTTCATGCCCGTGGCCGTCATCGGTTAACACGATTGGCGACACTGGCTGTTATTACGGACTGGGCCAGTGTGTATGCCGCGATCGCAATGGGAATTGATCCAACGCCAATCGGCCCGATTTCGCAACTCAAGGCCGGGTTGAAGTAATTACGATTCGTGCGAGAATTTCACTATGAGTACTGAAGGTGGAATGCGCGCGGTCTTAGCGGCGCTGATAGCAAATCTCGGAATCGCAATAAGCAAATTTGTTGCATTCGTCATTACCGGATCCACATCGATGTTGTCTGAGGCCATCCATTCAACCGCTGATTCGCTCAACCAAGTCCTGTTGCTTGTTGGTAGCAAAAAGTCACAGCGCAAAGCTGATGACAAATTTCAGTTTGGTTATGGACGTTTACGTTACGTGTATGGCTTTGTCGTGGCGATTGTGTTGTTCATAGTCGGTGGTTCCTACAGTCTTTATGAAGGCTGGCACAAGGTACATAACCCACATCCTGTAGATCATGTAGTCATTGCAATCGGTGTTCTCGTGGTTGCCATTGTGTTGGAAGCATTTTCATTTCGCACTGCGATTATTGAAGCAAACAAAGCACGTGGTCATCGCACCATGGGTCAATTCATCCGTGATGCGCGGGAGCCAGAGTTGCCGGTCATTCTGTTGGAAGACTTTGGCGCACTCATCGGCTTAGTGCTGGCGCTTGTTGGCGTTATCCTGGCGCATGTTACTCACGACGGTCGTTGGGATGGGCTCGGCGCTATTGCAATTGGGTTGCTTCTCATTGTGATTGCGATTGTGTTGGTGCGTGAAATGGCAAGCATGCTGATCGGTGAGTCTGCTTTACCGGAAGAAGAACAAGCAGTTCGTAAAGCACTTGAGAGTGCTCCGTTGGTTGAGCGCATTATTCATTTACGTACCTTGCATGTTGGGCCTGAAGCTTTGCTTGTGGCAGTGAAGATTGCAATTTCCCCGGATCGAACATCGCTCGAAATTGTTCAAGGTATTGACCAGGCCGAGGCAATCTTGCGTAAGGCTGTGCCCAATGCCGAATACGTCTTCATTGAGCCTGATCATTTCCGCGAGTAGTGGCTTTAACGAGTAAGACACAGACAGGATTTTGACCTGTTTTGGAGATTTAACTCAGTTTCTGCCTTGAAGTAAGCGCAGTTCACTACAGTGGGAACTACTTGTCAGTGACTTAAGAACTTGATTTATCAGTTCAAGGAGTAGTTGTGAAACGCCCAATTTTCGCCATCATTTGTAGTTCTGCATTATTAGTGTCAATGGTTAATGCCCCCGTGCATGCTCAGGTGAAAACGCGCGTCGTGCCGACTCCCAATCTTCGCAAGACGTCTTTCATGGTGAAGTCGTTGCACCGTGCAGGTTCAATTCGCACAACAGGTTTTAGTGTGACCGATGCCAGCAATGAATTCAACTACTCATTGACTGGAGTTCGTGATGACAATTCTTCTTGGGAGTCTTTATGCGCTGACTCATGTGACACCGCATCGCCATACATAGAGTCCTCAGACCCCATTGACCCGATGAGTAGTTGGGTGGGTTGTACTCCAGGCTGGATTAAATTAAACGCCGACGTTGACAGTGTGACATTGGTTGCACCGCCTGCCACTGTGCGTGGTGGCGTTCTTAAAAAAGGTTTAGCACCAAATTTTTCTGGCATGTTATTGGAAGATGCGGTCGCGTTAGCTGATTCGTTGTCGATGCCAAAACGGCCGATCCTACTTATTGCTCAGGATCAAGATGGAAACGTGGATCGAACATCGCCCCTTTATGTCGTACCGAACTCGCAGGACGTTACTGCGGGAACACTTGTTCAGTCTCGGCCTGCAAATCCCGATCAGAACATACCCGCAGGGTTTGTTGTTGTTGTGACGGTTTCCAATAGCAAGCCAGTGGCCTATACCGGTGATTCAGTCATAATCACTCATGATGTTCCGGTCAAGTGCGCAGATATTCCGCGTATTTTCCGGACCAAAAGACCACGGATAATAATGAAGGCCAGCTTTAATGCTCACCACACAACTGGACCACATTGGCTTGTGTGCATTTCTAATGCAGAAGCTGGAACGACAAGATGGCCAGTGTCTGAGCCACCAGCATTCCCTGATCCCTTGTTGTCTCTGCTGAGTGGCTGCAGGGTAAACGCTTCAGTTGTTGGACCGCCAGTGCAGCTGACAACAATGAGAGGGTTGGAACCGGGAACCACGTATTTTCTGCGTTACGGATCTGACGCAAATGGCTGGCGGTATGTTCCGCAAGTAATCCAGACTCCCGCGATTCCCTCGGCTCCAACAGACTTGTCGGTTTCAGCATTGCCAACGCCTTCTGGCCTGTTATTCACATGGACCCCGTCAGCTATTGGGCAAGATGTGCACTATGAAATCACTGTTAATGGTCATACCGTGTCCTGCGCAATGCCGGGTACGTTGCAACTTGATCAAACGGTGTATGACCCTTGCCTTGCAAGCGGGTCATCGTATGGATTAGTGATTTCGCAAAGCGTGCTTGATGGATTGACTGCTCCTTTTGATACAACAATCGTGGCGGTCAATCCGAGTGGTTCAAGTGAACCTTTATCGCTGACATCCTCCTACTTGCTGCCAAGTGTCCAAGTTGAAGTGCCGGCCTGGACAGCAGATAAGCAAGTCACTACCCAATTCACAATTGCCTCAGCGAGTGACTATTCGGACACGGTGAAGGCGTTCACTCATTTCGACAACTTGAATTTTGCTTTGCAGTATCGAATTGTCGGTGACACTGCTTGGATCACGTCAACGTGCAAGATTGACGAGACGTGCGTTGAAGACAACCTCACCCGTGGCGCGACCTATGAATTCGCTGGCACTGCTGCAGAATCGCAAGGCGATCCTGTCATGGGACAAATCCAAACGGTGTACATCAAAGATGTGCCGCCAAGCCCAGAAGCGATTGTTATGGAAGATCTCGGCAGCAATGACTATGTTGCCGAATGGGGCGCAGTTGTTGCGGGACCAAATGACCCACCGGTAACAAGTTACACAATTGAATATCGAAAGACTTCATGCTCTGCAGCAACATCCTCATGTTGGGTAAAAGACCTCAATAATGCTGATCCAGTAGCAGTAGTTGGCGGCAACACGGCTCACAGTCGTGGTGTTATCGCTGTGCCCAAAGACATCACGGCAACGACAATCGTCACCCCGGGCAGCAACCCTGCTAGTGGCGTGCCGCTTTATGACGGAGCTTTTGATGAGATTGGAAGACAGTATCCAGCCGACAATATAACGCTGGATCCAGCCGCTAGTCGGCTAAATCCGATGCTGTGGTTTTCAGAGAATGATTCCGTTGATTGCTCGGACGCATCCAGTGTTCAGTGTTTGGTCCCGGGCTCAGGTTCAACGGGAACAACAGCAGTCGACATCAAGTCTGAGTCACTGCCTAACTTGAGTGCAAATGCGTCATATCAAGTGCGGGTCTGTGTGCGCAATGAAGTTGGATGTTCAGAATGGTTGGAAACAGAGTTTTTGACTAGCGGTTCGAAAGTCCAAAAGGTCACAGTTCTTAATGATGCTGGACGTCCGCAAGCCGGACTGAAGGTTACTTGGGTTGCAGATGACGGAATTCATAAGTCGTCATCAGCAAAAACGACGAACTCCGCAGGTGCAGCAACTTTGACTTCAATGCCAAGTGGAAAAGCAACAATTTTAATTACCGGCGTGCTCGACGCTACCTACAGCGTGTCGGCAAGTTCTGTTGTTGATGTCAGCGGCGTATCGATGACTATTCAATTGCCAGCAAAGCCCGACCTGACTACAAAACAAATCGCTGTCGGATTCGTTGGTGTTGGCGACGGGTCGTCACCTGGAACACCGGATATCATTCCGATTCCTGATGCAACGGTAAAAGTCACTGCAGGATTTATCGATAGTCAGACGTCATCGGATGCTGTAACAACGGCAACGTACACGGCTGCAAATGGTGCAACACCGCAAGCAGTAACCGACTTCAATGGCATTGCACAGATAAGTGGCTGGATCGATTCCAGTACGGCAACAATCTCTGGAACAGTTTCATTCGTTGATGGCCCAACTTTGAGCCGAGATGAAACCTTTGATGTGTCTAATGTTGGGGACCTATTGCAAATCACTATCGACCCATCGCGCATGCAGTTTGTTGAGCCGGCTCCGTATGCCGACGCGACCGTTGGAGATCCAGGTGTAGATTTTGGGCAACCTGTAGTTGTTGATGCTGCGTTGCTTGATCCAGCAGCCACGCCAGGTGGTCAACCTATTGAAATTCAAGATGCGGTGACTGGTGAAACAGTGCCGCCTGTTGTCACAACGGATGGGCAACCTGTACTTATGCGTCGGGCGATGCATCCTTATGTGCGTCCCACATGCAGTACGCCAACTGTCTCTGCGCAAACGGGTTCAGATGGAACAGTCAGTATGTGCTTCTTCCCGAAGCGTTCAGGTTGGTTCCGTCTCGATGGACCGAACATGGTGGCATCACGCCCGTTTTATGTCACGGTCAATGTGGTGGCTCCGACAACGGTACAAAACTACAAAGTAGCTGTTGGGTCAGGATCTGTGTCAGCCTCATGGAAAACTCCGGCACTCGATGGTGGCGCCGACATAGTTCAGTACAAGATTCAAGTCACTGATGTCACGCCTAACTCAACACCACGAGTAGTGACAACCACCGCACTCAAATACAAAATGAAGGGGTTAGCTCACAGACATTCGTACACAGTCGCCGTGAGTGCGAAAAACTCCGGTGGTTTTTGGTCAGTGCTTTCGACTAAGACAGTCAAGGTACGTTAGTTGGCGTGAGAGTGTGGTTGCCAGTAACGGAGCTAGCCTTCGAGCAGTTTTTTGAAACTGGATCAATTCAGTGTGACCTTGGATTTGCCGTGACTCCCGACTGGGAACAACTGCAGTCTGACTCAGACCTGGACGTACTCGAAGACGATATCCTCTACGAAGCCGGCCAATCCGGTGCTGGACACCGAGTTGTTCTGGTCGCAGATGTGGCATCCGAGGTGCTGGGTCAGGTCCCAGGCCAGGTCCTACCGGGGCCTGTGACTCGCCGAGATCTGCAAGCCGTGTTCGCTCGCGGCGATGTCGATGACCAGTTTTCGTGGTTCGGACCGACCGAAAGCCTTTCAGTACTGGAGTTCCTGGGTAGAGCGGCGCACTAGCCTGCTGGCACTCAAATTGACCGAGTGCCAATTCCCTCTTACATTTGTATTAGCACTCGGGCACTCCGTGTGCTAACGATTCGAAACCTTCGAGCAATAAACAGGAGACAGACAGTGTCGGTCAACATTAAGCCACTTGAGGATCGCATCCTCGTACAGTCTTTGGAAGCCGAGCAGACCACTGCATCCGGACTGGTCATTCCAGACTCCGCCAAAGAGAAGCCACAAGAAGGCAAGGTTCTTGCTGTTGGTCCAGGTCGCTTTGACGACGATGGCGAAAAGCGGATTCCGCTAGACGTCAAAGTTGGCGATGTGGTCATCTACTCAAAGTACGGTGGCACCGAAGTTAAGTACAACGGTCAGGAATACCTACTGTTGAACGCCCGCGACATCTTGGCAATCGTCGAGAAGTAACTAGACGTAGGACGCGCCCTTGAGTAATCAGGGGCGCTTCCTGTCTGCCTCTATAGGAGTTTGAAATGGCAAAAATTGTTGAATTTGATGAAGAAGCTCGTCGCGCGCTTGAGCGCGGAGTAAACGCACTCGCCGATGCTGTGAAGGTGACGCTTGGCCCACGTGGACGCAACGTTGTCATCAGCAAGCAGTGGGGCGCACCGACCATCACAAACGATGGCGTGACTATCGCAAAAGAAATTGAACTTGAAGATTCATTCGAAAACCTCGGAGCGCAACTTGTAAAAGAAGTTGCTACCAAGACCAATGATGTTGCTGGCGACGGCACCACTACTGCAACCGTGCTCGCGCAAGCGCTAGTTCGCGAGGGTTTGAAGGTAGTTGCCGCAGGTGGAGCACCTATGGATATCAAAAAGGGAATCGATGCTGCAGTACGCGCAGTCAACGATGAACTTCTTAAATTTGCTCGCCCAGTTGCTGGCAAGGAAGAGATTGCTCAAGTTGCAGCAATCTCAAGCCAAGACACTGGAATTGGAAACCTCATTGCTGATGCTTTCGACAAAGTTGGCAAGGACGGCGTGATCTCGGTTGAAGAGTCAAGCACCACAGCGATGGAACTTGAATTCACCGAAGGTATGCAGTTCGATAAGGGCTACATTTCTCCGTACTTCGTTTCAGATGCCGAGCGCATGGAAGCAGTGCTGGAAAACCCATACATCTTGCTTTCGCAAGGCAAAATCTCGAGCTTGCAAGAAATTCTTCCATTACTCGAAAAGGTTTCGCAGACTAAGCGTGCGCTTTTAATCATCGCCGAAGACGTTGATGGCGAAGCATTGTCGACCTTGGTTGTGAACCGCATTCGTGGCAACTTCTCATCCGTTGCCGTGAAAGCCCCAGCTTTCGGGGATCGCCGCAAGGCCATCCTGCAGGACATCGCAATTTTGACGGGTGCTCAGGTAGTTTCTGCAGACATCGGTTTGAAACTTGATCTCGTTGGAGTCGAAGTTCTCGGTAGTGCACGTCGCGTTGTTGTCAGCAAAGACAACACCATCATTGTTGATGGTGGCGGCGATAGTGCTGCGGTAACCGATCGTGTGGCACAAATTAAGCGTGAAGTTGAAAATTCTGATTCCGACTGGGATAAGGAAAAACTTTCTGAGCGTCTTGCAAAACTTTCCGGCGGCGTGTGCGTGATCAAGGTTGGCGCGCACACTGAAGTTGAATTGAAAGAAAAGAAGCATCGTATTGAAGATGCTGTTTCTGCAACGCGCGCTGCGATCGACGAAGGCATTGTTTCTGGCGGTGGCTCAGCACTTGTGCATGCCGCAGCTGTTCTCGAGGGCGATCTTGGTCTGACTGGCGATGCAGCAACTGGCGTTCGTATTGTGCGCAAGGGAATCGTTGAACCGCTTCGTTGGATTGCGGAGAACGCTGGCTTCGAAGGTTACGTAGTGACTGCAAAAGTTGCTGAACTCGGTGTCGGTCAAGGCCTGAATGCTGCAACCGGCGAGTATGGCGACTTGATTGCTCAGGGCGTTATTGATCCAGTGAAGGTGACGCGTTCAGCACTTGAGAATGCAGCATCGATTGCGGGCATGCTATTAACTACTGAAGCGTTAGTTGTGGAAAAGAAGGAAGTTGAACCTGCAGATGATGGCCATGGCCACAAGCATGCAGGGCACACTCACTAATTAAGTAGCGATTCGAGGCGAACGGTCAAGGCGAACAAAAATCGCCTGCCGTTCGTCTTCGCTTAGCCCGCCCCATACGCCGTATGCCTCACGAGATTCGATGGCTTGATCGCGGCATTGACTGACTACTGGGCACGAGGCACAAATTGCTTTTGCAGTAGCGATGCGCTTTTCACGGGCCGCGCCACGTTCGCCATCTGGATGGTAAAAGTACGCAGAGTCCAAGCCACGGCAGACAGCTTGCATTTGCCAGTCCCAGAAATCCGCGTTCGGTCCAGGTAGTCGTGAAACATCGGCCATGACACACATCCTCAAAAGGGGTTCTTGTCCCTACTCTAAACCGTTTCATAGGTTGGTCAAGCGGTTTCGCGCCCAATTTATGACCAATTAGTCACATTTTGGGCCAATTGTGCCCATAAGATGCGAAAATGCGCTGTGTGCTTGATTATTGAAGCATGTCGCAAGCACCTCATGAATTCGGGCTTACAGTCGCTTCTGTTGCCCGACGCTTGGGCGTAGCCCCGGATACCTTGCGCACCTGGGACCGGCGCTATGGCCTAGGGCCAAGTGAACACATTCAGGGTCAGCACCGCCGTTACAGCCAAATTGATATTGCCCGGTTGGATTACATGCGAGCCCTCGTTGCAAGTGGTGTGGCATCCAGCGAGGCAGCCCGAATTGCGCGAGACAGTGACCCAGCTGCAGCGTCCTTGATCCCTAATGCGAAACCAGTTCGCCTTCGTGCCGTTCACGAAGAATCCAGTGTCGTCGTTGGAATTGATGGCGAAAAAGGTTCCATTCGCGCAATCACCAAGTCCGCTGAGTTATTGGATGCACAGGCGTGCGGAGCCATCATTGATCGACTCATCGCCAAACAAGGTGTGTCGTGGACCTGGGAACGCGTGCTTGTACCCACATTGACAGCGCTGGGGCGCAAATGGGAAGAAACCGGCGGGGGCATCGAAGTCGAGCACTTGCTGTCAGAAGTAATCATGTCGAGTTTGCGAAAAATTGTTTCCCACAACGAGAACCCAACGAACGCTCGCCCAATCGTGCTCGCAGCCGCACCTCACGAACTTCACACTCTGCCGTTGCATGCAATTGCAGCGGGCCTTGCCGAACATGGAATCTCTAGTCGGTTACTGGGAGCTCGAACTCCGGGTGACTCATTAGCAAGTGCTGTTGATCGTGTGGGTGCCTGCGCGGTTGTTGTGTGGTCTCAGAGCCTGGGCACTGCTGATATGTCTGTGTGGGATGGGCTTGGTCGCCAGCGCCCTGCTCCGCTTTTGATGGCAGGTGGGCCTGGGTGGAATGGGGAAACTCCTGAAGGTGTCGTTGCCAAAGGCGACCTCGCAAGCACTCTGATTGCACTTGCTGCGGCTACTGGTCGCGCCTAACTTTTAACAACTCGACTGCGCCGGTTTTGGCGTAAGTCCCAGCACTCCCGAGAATTGACCAATTCGCAAGTGCGGTAACCTATGGGTTATTGAATAAGGCGAGAGAGGCAGTTGTGACTGAAGGTCTTCCAGAGAAGTTCGCAATGCTTGGCCTGACGTACGACGATGTTCTCCTGCTCCCTGCCGCTAGTGATGTAGTTCCTAGTGAAGTCGATACCACTACCCATTTGACTCGTGAAATTACGTTGCGTATTCCGCTCCTGTCCTCGGCAATGGACACTGTGACTGAATCGCGCATGGCAATCTCGATGGCTCGCCAAGGTGGGCTAGGAATTCTGCACCGCAATTTGTCAATGGATGATCAAGCTGCACAAGTTGACCTTGTTAAGCGCAGCGAAGCTGGCATGGTCACTAACCCTGTTACGTGTTCCCCAATGGACACCTTGGGTGATGTAGATAGATTGTGCGCACGTTACCGAATTAGTGGCGTACCGGTGGTCGACGGTAACAACGTTTTAGTTGGCATTGTGACTAATCGCGATATGCGATTTGAAGACAACATGAATCGCCCAGTGAGTGAAGTCATGACAGCGGTGCCTTTAATAACTGGAACGCCTGGGATGTCGGGCGATGATGCGCTGGATTTATTACGTGTAAACAAAATTGAAAAACTTCCATTGGTGGATTCATCAGGCCGACTACAGGGCCTGATCACGGTCAAGGATTACGTCAAGAGCGACCGCTACCCGCTTGCTACCAAAGATTCAAGCGGTCGGTTGATGGTCGGCGCTGCTGTCGGTGTTGGCGAAGACGCTCACAAGCGTTCGATGCTACTTATTGAATCTGGTGTGGACGTTCTGATCGTTGATACCGCACATGGGCATCAACGCGCAGTACTCGATATGGTGGCAACTCTGAAGCGCGAAACGTCGGTTCAAATTATTGGCGGCAACGTTGCTACCCGCGCCGGTGCTCAAGCACTCATTGATGCTGGAGCAGACGCAGTCAAAGTTGGCGTGGGTCCAGGTTCGATTTGTACAACGCGAGTAGTTGCTGGTGTCGGTGTACCGCAAGTCACCGCAATCTATGAAGCCTCTCTTGCCGCTGCACCTGCAGGAGTTCCTGTCATTGGTGATGGCGGTTTGCAGTATTCCGGCGACATCGCCAAAGCGCTTGTTGCTGGTGCTGATTCTGTCATGGTGGGTTCGTTACTCGCGGGCTGCGAAGAAGCACCCGGTCAACTGGTTTTCGTTAACGGTAAGCAGTACAAGCAATACCGCGGCATGGGTTCACTTGCTGCAATGCAATCGCGCGGGGAAGCACGTTCTTACTCTAAGGACCGCTACTTCCAGGACGATGTGCTCAGTGAAGACAAACTTGTGCCCGAGGGAATTGAAGGACAAGTGCCCTATCGCGGTCCGTTGTCTGCAGTGGCGCATCAGCTTGTTGGCGGGCTGCGAGCGTCAATGGGTTATGCAGGCGCTGCCACCATTGCTGACCTTAAGAACAACGGTAGATTAATTCGCATTACAGCCGCTGGCCTGAAGGAAAGTCACCCGCACGATGTCCAACTCACGGCCGAAGCGCCGAACTACCACGTTCGCTAGGAGATACACATGTCAGACGTGGAAATTGGTCGTAGTAAGCGCGGTCGAGTTACCTATTCTTTTGATGACATTTCTTTAGTACCCAGTCGACGCACTCGTGAAGCCGATTTGGTGTCTCTTAATTGGAAAATCGACGCTTACACGTTTGAACATCCAGTCATTGCAGCGCCGATGGATTCTGTTGTGTCTCCGAGTACTGCTGAAACGTTTTCCAATGCTGGCGGTCTAGCAATTTTAAATCTTGAAGGACTCTGGACGCGTTATGAAGATCCCACAAGTGTGCTCGCGGAAATTAGCAAGTTGGATCTCAATCGTGGCATCGCACGACTACAGCATTTATATGCCAAGCCAATTAATCCAGAATTAATAAAAGTTCGAATTCAACAGATGCGCAACGCTGGAATTACCGTTGCAGGTTCACTTAGTCCACAACGCACCGCAGAGTTTGCCAAGACCGTTGTTGATGCTGGGGTAGACATCTTTGTGATCCGCGGTACCACTGTGAGCGCCGAACATGTCTCTAACGGTGACGGCGCGCTTAATCTTAAGGAGTTCATTTACGAACTCGACGTGCCTGTGATTGTCGGCGGTTGCGCAACATACACAGCAGCGCTGCACTTGATGCGTACTGGCGCCGCAGGTGTGCTTGTCGGCTTTGGCGGCGGCGCAGCACATACAACTGCCGATGTGCTTGGTGTGCGAGTACCAATGGCTAGTGCAGTGGCTGATGTGGCAGCAGCTCGCCGTGACTACCTTGACGAATCAGGTGGCCGGTACGTGTCGGTCATAGCTGATGGCTCCATGGGTCGAAGTGGTGACGTTGCCAAAGCCATTGCAGTTGGCGCCGACGCTGTCGTTGTAGGTTCCGCTTTTGCTCGAGCAACTGATGCTCCGGGACAGGGTCGACACTGGGGGATTGAGGCAACGCATGGCGATTTGCCCCGAGGCGAACTCGTGGAACTGGGAACTGTCGGAAGCCTCTCGGAAATTTTGCATGGCCCTTCCCATACAGCTGATGGCACGATGAACTTCTTGGGCGCATTGCGCCGAGCGATGGCCACATGTGGATACCAAGATCTCAAGGAATTCCAACGCTGCGAAGTTGTGGTTTCGCCCTAAAGCAGTGCTTCGGCATGTGCGTAAGGCGAATTGCAAATAATCTGGACACGTGACTGACACAATCCAAGCAACGGGAGACGCACGTATGCGTCACATTGTGTCGACTTCGGGTCAGATGCACACTCCCAAGAGTCCATTTGTTGGTGAAGTTATTTCCAGTGTTCCGTTGTCGAGCGTTGGCGATGTTGCGGCAGCAGTTCGCGCCGCTCGAGTAGCCCAGGCACATTGGGTCCAGGTTTCATACACACAACGGAAACGAATATTTGCCCGCTACCACGATCTGGTACTTGCGCGACAAGATGAGATTTTGGACGTGATTCAACGCGAGACGGGTAAGGCCCGTGGGCAGGCGATGGAAGAGATTTTCCATGTTGCCATGAACGCTGAGTATTTGGCTCGGCATGGCAAGAAAGTACTCGCCCGAGAAAAACGTGCAGGCCTATTTCCTCTACTCACGAGCACTCATGTACATCAAGTGCCTAAGGGCGTTGTTGGCTTGATTACACCATGGAACTATCCATTCACGCTTGCAATCTCCGATGCACTTGCTGCTGTATTTGCCGGGAACACGGTTGTCATCAAGCCGGATCTACAAACTGTGTGGTCGGCAATTATTGCAGTTGATCTACTCGTTGAAGCTGGGTTACCCGAAGGCATTGCCACAATTGTTATTGGTGATGGCGTTACACATGGTTCAGCATTGGTTGATGAAGTGGACTTTGTATGCTTCACAGGATCCACGGCCACAGGTCGAATAGTGGGTGCTCGTGCTGCATCGCGACTAGTTGGCTCGTCACTTGAACTCGGTGGCAAAAACCCAATGCTCGTGTTGAAGGATGCTGACTTAGATAAAGCAATGGATATTTGTGTTCATGCGAGCTTTACTTCAGCTGGGCAGTTGTGTGTATCGACCGAGCGAATATATGTAGCCAAAGAGATCTATTCAGAATTTGTTGACCGATTAATTGCACGCGTATCGAATCTTCGGATTGAGGCGCGAATGGGCTGGGGTTATGATGTCGGTTCGATGACGACGTCTGCGCAATGGGAACGCACACAAGCTGCCGTTGCCCGAGCAATTGAGCAAGGAGCGCACATCGCAATCGGTGGGCATTCCCGCCCGGAAGTTGGGCCGCTGGTGTTTGAGCCAACCGTGTTAGTTGATGTTTCACCAACGAGTGATGTTGCACGACAAGAAGTTTTCGGTCCCGTGGTGTTTGTTACTCCATTCGACACAGTTGAAGATGCGATTTCGAGTGCTAACAATTCCCCGTATGGACTATCGGCATCTGTCATCACTCGCGACATTGCGCAAGGTCGCCACATTGCCACGCAAATTCGTAGTGGCTCAGTGAACATCAACGAAGGATTTGGTGCCACGTTTGGTTCGGTATCGGCGCCAATGGGTGGAATGGGTGACAGCGGGTTGGGACGACGGCACGGTCCAGAAGGAATCTTACGATTCACTGAACCGCAAACTATTTCGGTTCAGTACCTTGTCACAGTGGGACCACAATTTGGATTAAGTGATTCACAGTGGGTGCGGGTTATGACACACGCACTTAAACTCCTTAAAGCCTTAAGGCTGCGCTAATCATGACCGACTATGACGTGATCATCGTTGGCTCGGGATTTGGCGGAAGCGTATCTGCGCTTCGACTAGCTGAGAAGGGTTACTCAGTACTTGTCCTTGAGGCTGGGAAACGTTTTGAAGATAAAGATTTCCCGAAGACTTCGTGGCGAATAAAGGATTTTCTTTTCGCTCCGCAGTTGGGCTGCCTTGGAATTCAACGCATTCATGCCTTGCCCGATGTGATGGTGCTAGCTGGTGCTGGGGTAGGCGGGGGATCACTGGTTTATGCCAACACAATGTATGAGCCTCCTGCAGAGTTTTTTGAACAAGGTCCCTGGGTGGGAATCACCGATTGGCAATCTGAACTCACACCCTTTTATGAACTTGCGCGCAACATGCTCGGAGTGACTGACAATCCACTGACAACTCCTGCTGATGAGGCAATGCGCACGGTGGCAGCACGCATGGGAGTTGGCGATACTTATCGAAGTGCGCCAGTGGCAGTTCATTTTGGGACAGGCCCCGGTCAGGAATCAACAGACCCGTATTTTGGTGGAATTGGACCAACACGTTCTGGTTGCACGCATTGCGGTGAATGTATGACAGGTTGCCGCCACAATGCAAAAAATACTTTAGTGAAGAATTATCTTGCACTTGCCGAACATGCAGGTGTCACAATTGAACCGCTGTCGACAGTCAAACGAATCGAAAACAAGGGTGATACCTGGCTCGTTTCAGTTCGGGACACTGCAGGTGTGCGTCATCGCATGTTAAGTAGCACTCACGTAATTGTTGCTGCAGGAACGTATGGAACGCAACGCCTCCTGCACCGCATGAAAGATGAGGGAGTATTACCAAACATTTCGGCGCGCTTAGGTTTTCTGTCGCGCACAAATAGTGAATCCCTAATTGGCGCGGTAGCGAAAAAGTCACCTACGCCAGACTTCACAACTGGCGTTGCTATAACGTCGTCATTTTTCCCTGATCAGCACACTCACATCCAACCAGTTCGATACGGCGTGGGTTCAAATTCGATGGCACTTCTGTCGACCGCGCTCTGCGATTTTTCAGATTCTCAGAGCAATTGGAAAACTTGGTTAAAAATGGTGTGCCGAAAGCCATTTGCGACATTGAAGGCACTGTATGTATCTGGTTGGTCGCAGCGCACTGTCATTGCGTTAGTCATGCAAAGTGTTGATAACTCGCTGACTGTTTTTGGCGAAAAGGATTCGTTTGGAAGTTGGCGACTACGCACCAAGCCTGGCGAAGGTGTGTCAAACCCATCGTGGATTCCGGTGGCACATGAGGTTGCCAAAGAATTAGCAAATGTTATTGAAGGTAAACCGATGGGAAACCTTGGCGAAGTCTTTGACGCCCCATTCACTGCTCATTTCGTTGGAGGCGCCACAATTGCTGCAGATTCCGAACATGGAGTTGTTGACGCGTACCATCGGGTTTTTGGCTACCGTGGTTTGCATATCGTGGATGGCTCAACAATCTCGGCAAATCTGGGCGTCAATCCATCGCTGACGATTACAGCGCAAGCAGAGCGGGCGATGAGTATGTGGCCCAATAAGAATCAAACAGATTCGCGGCCAGATTCGGGATACGTTCCGATTGCGCCGATTGCGCCACAGTCACCAGTTGTTCCACAACATGTAACGGCTGCTTTGTTTTATTAGATTCGACGAGCGAGTTCGGTAGGCCAGGTTCTCATTGCACAGTGATGATGTCTGACAACAGTGCCTCGGCAATTGCTTTGTGAGTGTGTTTGCAGCCGACCGGTCAGCAGAAGAAATGTGGTTGTCCAATAGGCTTAAGCCGTGACTGCTGCCCGCCCTGTTCTTGTGGTTGATTTTGGTGCCCAGTATGCACAACTGATTGCTCGACGGGTTCGCGAAGCACATATTTATTCCGAAGTGGTTCCCAGCACAATGCCGGTCCATCACATGTTGGCACTCAATCCATTGGCCATTATTTTGTCGGGCGGTCCCTCGAGTGTGTACGAACCAAACGCACCTCAAGTTGATTCGGCACTTTTTGATGCAGGTATCCCAGTTTTTGGAATTTGCTACGGATTTCAGGCAATGGCAGCAGTGCTCGGTGGCACGGTAGCTAAGACAGGATTGTCAGAATTTGGCGCAACTCAACTCACAGTGACCAATTCTGGCTGTCTATTCGATGGACTTCCGAGTATTCAAAATGTTTGGATGAGCCATGGTGATTCAGTCCACAATGCACCGGACGGGTTCCATGTCACAGCACACACCGCTGGCGCTCCTGTAGCAGCTTTTGAAAATCTCGAACGGCAACTCGCGGGTGTGCAATTTCATCCAGAAGTCATGCATTCGGAATTTGGCCAAAAAGTTTTAGAACATTTCCTTTACGATATCGCTCATCTCACACCTGACTGGACACCAGCAGGAATCGTAGATGAGCAAGTAGCCCGCATTAAAAATCAAATTGGCGATGCTCAAGTGATATGCGGATTGTCAGGCGGAGTTGATTCAGCAGTGGCCGCTGCGCTTGTTCATAGAGCTGTTGGTGACAAACTCACATGCGTGTTCGTCGATCATGGGTTATTGCGTTCAGGTGAGCGCGAACAGGTTGAACGCGATTATGTCGCGGCCACGGGTATCAAACTTGTTGTTGTCGATGCGAGCGAACGCTTCCTGCGTGAACTTGCTGGCATTACGGATCCTGAAGAAAAGCGCAAAACTATTGGCCGACTCTTCATTCGAGTCTTTGAAGACGCTCAACGTGACCTGATGACTGCTGCGGGCACAACAGGTGGGTCCATCGAGTTTTTAGTGCAAGGAACGCTGTATCCCGATGTGGTTGAAAGTGGCGGCGGTACTGGAGCGGCCACAATTAAGAGTCACCACAATGTGGGTGGCTTACCTGATGATTTGAAATTTAAGTTAGTTGAACCACTTCGCGAATTATTCAAGGACGAAGTGCGTGCAGTGGGTCGCGAACTTGGCTTACCTGCTGCCATGGTGATGCGGCACCCATTTCCTGGCCCAGGTCTTGGAATTCGAATAGTAGGGGCCGTGGATTTTGAACGCCTCGAAATTCTGCGTGCTGCCGATGCGATCGTGCGTGAAGAAGTGACAAAAGCGGGTCTGGATAGTTCGATCTGGCAGTTCCCGGTCGTTCTCTTAGCGGATGTGCGCAGTGTTGGCGTTCAAGGAGATGGTCGAACGTATGGTCATCCGATTGTGCTTCGCCCGGTGTCGAGCGAAGATGCGATGACCGCGGACTGGACCCGCTTGCCCTATGACTTACTAGCGACAATCTCCACTCGAATTACCAATGAGGTCCGAGAAGTGAACCGAGTGGTGTTGGATGTAACTAGCAAACCCCCTGGAACTATCGAGTGGGAATAACGAAACTAGTGAATGGAATGCCGCTATGAAAATCGTTTACGAATTACTGTTTCTAATACACCTACTTGGTATTGCTGCAATTGCACACGGTTTCTTTAGCCAAATGCGAAGTGCGACAAAAGGTATCACCGTCACAATGCTGCACGGTGCAAGTACTCAACTATTAACTGGAATCCTCATGGTTGGCATTCGGCAATCTGGAAAACTTTCAGGCGAACACGATCTCAATATGATGGTTGTAGGAACGAAGTTACTTGTCGTATTAGCCATCCTTGTTGCTTGTGTCCTAGGCAAGCGAGCACAAGGTGGTGCTCGGACCTATTGGATTGCAGTAGGCGCGTTGACATTGGTCAATGTTGTCATCGCAATGGGAGTAAATAAATAACATGTATGGATCCCGAGGACGCATCGGCTTAATTTCGTTAGCCACGGATCTCACAGTCCAGCCAGAGATTGCACGCATGGTTCCAGAAGGTATTGCGGTGTACGCCGCACCTATCACATTGCCACGCGGTGAAGTCACTCCCGAGTCCCTTGCTGAAATGACTGAGAATGATGAGCTGGAACGAGCCGCAGAAAAACTTGCCTGGGCTGAAGTTGATGTGATTCTTTTTGCATGTACCTCAGGAAGTTTCATTCATGGGTTGGGTTGGGATCGTGAACTGATTGCTCGCATAGAAGCCGTATCGAATACTCCAGCAACAACAACGTCGACAACAGTCATCGCAGCGCTGACAGCCGTGAAGGCGACAGCCCTGACAGTCGTTACTCCATATCTGGATTCGGTAAATGACGTTGAGAAAGCATATTTCCAAGCAAATGGTTTTGATGTGCTTTCTATTTCTGGCTTAGGTCTTGAATTCGATCGAGACATTGCGCGGTTATCGCCAAGTGATGCGCAGGCGCAAGTGCTCGCCACAGATACGCCTCAGGCAGACGCAATTTTTATTAGTTGTACTGACTATCACGTGCTTGATGCCATTGACGAGATTGAGCGAACCCAAGGTAAACCCGTTGTAACAAGTAACCAAGCAGGTACTTGGGGAGCGCTACGCAAAATGGGAGTAACTGATCTGATTCCTGGTGCCGGTCGATTGATGACCCTACAACTGAGTGCTGCTATTTAGTCAGGAAGTTTAATTTGTCGGAAGCTTTCAGCAATCCGACCTTCGGGTAAGCCGCCAGCTTCTGCTTGCATAGTTCCCCACATACGAATCATGTTTTCTAATTCATCCATGTGTGATGTCTGGCTGTGATGTGCGCGAAGTGCCTCGATCTTACGTGGAAAATGATCGGTTGTATCGATCCAGTGATTAGCATTTGTGGACGCCATGAGCCACAACCACGACACTGTCCAGGGTTCTAGATTTTCGTTATTGCGCAGTTCAGCGTATGCGTACGGATTGCGAACCGCAGGATAGAGAGCTCGCGTTGTTGCTTCACCGGCTGCCATGTGGTCAGGGTGACTCGCGGGTAGCCGGTCCCAATTGCGCTCTGGTGATTGAGTAATGACTAGTTGCGGCTGAACCTGGCGCATGACTCGAACAATGTCGCGTTGCACATCGTGAGATGGTTCTAAGTATCCGTCGCGATAGCCCAAGAAGCGCACATCGGTGACGCCACAAATCCGTGCCGCTTCAATTTGTTCCTTGCGGCGAATATCTGGAATCGAACTGCGGTCGGTTGAGTCATCGAATCCACCAGCATCACCATCTGTGCAGATACAAAATGTCACCTCGACACCAGCGTCGGTTAATGTGGCAATGGTTCCAGCCGAGCCAAAATCTACGTCATCAGGGTGAGCAGTCACCACGAGCACTCGCGTTACGCCTTCAGGAATCACAGGTAAGTCAGTCACGAGACCTAACTCTACGGGTAGTCGTACTACACACCTAGAATGACGTTGTGCCATCCGACTTGCTTGCTGACCTCAACCCACCGCAGCAACAGGCCGTTACCCATTCAGGCACTCCACTTTTGGTTGTGGCGGGTGCAGGTTCGGGCAAGACTCGTGTTCTCACTCGGCGTATTGCCTATCTGCTGGCAGAACGAAATGTGAGCCCTGGCGAAATTTTGGCGATTACGTTTACCAATAAAGCGGCAGGCGAAATGAAAGAACGTGTGGCCGAGATTGTGGGACCACGCGCTCGCGCGATGTGGGTGTCAACTTTTCACTCTGCGTGTGTGCGAATTTTGCGTTCCGAAGCTACTCGATTGGGTTTGAAACCGTCTTTCACAATTTATGACACGCAAGACAGTGTCCGGCTCATCACAATGATTGCAAAAGACCTAGAAATCGATTCCAAGCAATTCAGCGCCAAATTTCTCCTTGGGCAAGTCAGCAATTTGAAAAACGAACTCATTGATTATGAATCAGCAGCGTCGCGGGCAGTTAGCCCGCAGGAACAGGCAGTTGCGCAACTCTATGCCGAGTATCAAAGACGCTTAATGCGGGCAAGCGCCGTGGACTTTGATGACTTAATTGGTCACACCGTGGCTTTGCTCCAGGCCTTTCCGGATGTTGCTGAGTATTACCACCGTAAGTTTCGCCACGTACTTGTTGATGAGTATCAGGACACTAACCATGCACAGTACGTACTGATTCGTGAGCTTGTTGGCAACGGCAAAGATGGTGTTGAACCTGCCGAACTATGCGTTGTTGGCGATGCGGATCAAAGTATTTATGCATTTCGTGGTGCCAACATTCGCAACATCGTGGAGTTTGAACGCGATTACTCCAATGCGGCAACGGTTGTGCTGGAACAGAACTATCGGTCGACTCAGAACATTTTGTCTAGCGCCAATGCTGTTATTGAACGAAATAGTAATCG
>JBAXRV010000023.1:0-25028 GCA_037131045.1 Actinomycetes bacterium | reverse complement strand
TGGCATCCAATGAACAATGTCGGATTTGTACCGATACTCGTCGCGATCAAACCGTGTTATGTGTTGTTGAAGAACCCAAAGATGTACTAGCTGTTGAACGCACCCGGGAATTCCGAGGGCGGTATCACGTGCTCGGTGGTGCGATTAACCCCATAGATGGAATTGGACCTGATGATCTGCGGATACGCGAGCTGGTGATGCGCTTGTCTGACAAAGGAATTACTGAAGTCATTTTGGCAACTGACCCTAATCTTGAAGGCGAAGCAACTGCAACATATTTGACGCGCACCATCGCAACATTGGGAATTCGAGTGACTCGCCTAGCAAGTGGGCTGCCAGTTGGTGGCGATTTGGAATACGCCGATGAAGTCACTTTGAGTCGGGCCCTGGAAGGACGTCGCCAAGTAAGCCCGTAAACGTTCCATTATTTGGACGAGATGTCCTGATAGTGACACTCCCTTTAGAATTAAGGGCTATGGGCTTGGTTGTTGCAAAATTTGGCGGGTCATCAGTATCTGATGCCGCCAGCATTTTGCGTGTGGCAAAACGCATCGTTGATACAAAGCGAGCCGGAAACCAAGTTGTTGTTGTGGTCTCTGCGATGGGCGACACTACGGACGAGTTATTGGACCTAGCTCGTGAAGTCTCACCAAATCCCCCTGGACGCGAACTCGACATGCTGTTGACTGCAGGTGAACGAATCTCGATGGCAGTGTTAGCGATGGCCATCTCTGATTTAGGTGAAGATGCCCGTTCATACACCGGTTCTCAAGCTGGTTTGATTACTGATTCAACTCACGGCAAAGCACGCATCGTTGATGTCACGCCTGATCGCATCCAGCAAGCACTCGCTGAAGGTGCTATTCCGATTGTTGCTGGATTCCAAGGTGTCGCACACGACACTAAGGACATCACGACACTTGGTCGCGGTGGTTCAGATTTAACTGCCGTTGCAATCGCCGCAGCCCTTAAAGCAGATGTCTGCGAAATCTACACCGATGTTGATGGAATATTTTCTGCAGATCCGCGCATCTGTCCGCAAGCAAGACACGTCCCGCTCATTACGTATGACGAGATGATGGAGCTTGCTGCAGCTGGTGCAAAAGTACTTCACCTACGTTGCGTTGAATACGCAAAACGTTTTAATGTCACGATTCATGTCCGTTCTTCGTTTTCGCAAAATGAAGGAACTTTTGTTATTGCAGATCTAGCGGACCAGTCCGGGATCGCACAGTTGTCTCAGCGAGGAGCAATTATGGAACAGCCAATCATCGCCGGTGTTGCACACGATTTAGGCGACGCAAAAATTACTATCGTTGGTGTGCCTGATCGTCCTGGTATGGCGGCTGCCATTTTTCAGGCAGTTGCTGATGCTGGAATTAATATGGACATGATTGTGCAGAACGTCAGTGGCGGAGGATCGTCAAAGACTGACCTCACATTCACGGTGCCACGTGCTGAAGCTGCAAAAGCTGAACTTGCGCTTCGCAAAATTCAGGATGCTTTAGGTTTCGATGACGTAGATACCGACGAAGACATTGCAAAAATTTCGCTTATCGGTGCGGGTATGCGTTCACATCCGGGTGTGTCGGCAACTTTCTTTAAAGCGATTGCTGATGCGGGAGTGAACGTTGAAATGATTTCAACTTCAGAAATCCGAATTTCAGTTGTGACGAGAGCGAGTTCAGCAAAAACCGCTGTGCAAGCAATTCATACCGCATTCGGTCTTGACGCTGACGGCGAAGCAGTTGTCTATGGCGGAACAGGACGTTAGGCATGTCAAAGAAACCAACACTTGCAGTAGTCGGCGCCACAGGCGCTGTGGGAACTGTCATGCTCGACATTTTGTCGACACGTCCAAATGTATGGGGTGACATTAAGTTGCTTGCATCCGCGCGTTCGGCCGGACGAGTCCTTTCTGTGCGTGGTGAAGATGTTGTCGTCGAAGAGCTCACAGCAGAATCATTTGATGGTGTCGATGTAGCAATGTTTGATGTGCCTGATGAAATCTCTGCGCAGTGGGCACCTATTGCAGCGGCTCGAGGTGCAGTCGTTGTTGACAACAGCGGTGCTTTCCGCATGGACGCCGATGTTCCGTTAGTGGTTCCTGAAGTTAATCCTGAACAAACGAAGAACCGGCCACGCGGGATTATCAGTAATCCCAATTGCACAACGCTGTCCATGATTGTTGTTGTTGGTGCGTTGCAGCGCGCTTTTGGCGTGAAGGAACTTGTCGTTGCTTCGTACCAGGCAGCATCCGGCGCAGGGCAATCTGGCATAGATACATTGCACGAACAGATGTCAGAGGTGGCGGGAAAGAATTTAGGAAGTACCTCTAAGGATGTTCGCAATGTTGTAAGCCAACTGGCGCCGTTTCCTGCGCCACTTGCAATGAATGTTATTCCATGGGCAGGGTCACTTAAGGAAGACGGCTACACCAGCGAAGAACTCAAAGTACGTAATGAGTCCCGCAAAATTTTAGGTATGCCAGACCTTAAGGTGCATGCGACGTGCGTGCGAGTACCTGTTGTTACAACGCACTCATTGGCAGTGCATGCGGTACTGGATCGGGCAGTGACAGCTGAAGAGGTACGCGCGCTACTTGAAAATGCCGAAGGCGTGTTGGTTGTGGACGATCCAGAAAATCAAATCTTCCCAACACCCATTGATGTTGTAGACACCGACCCGACTGTGGTTGGACGAATTCGAGTATCTGGTGAGTATCCCAATGAAATTGATTTCTTTGTCTGTGGTGACAATTTGCGCAAAGGTGCTGCCTTAAACACGGCACAGATTGCAGAAGTAGTTGCGAAAGAATTCAGCTAGTTCGCAGACACAGTAATTAGTGTGGCTTCTGGGCGACAGGCAAATCGAACTGGAGTAATTGGAGAAGTTCCCACACCTGCGGAAACATGAAGCGGCATCTGGTAATCATCAGATTCGACTGTGCTTAATCCTTTTGCTTGTCGTGTTGGAAGATCACAGTTTGTGACGAGCGCTCCATAAAACGGAATACACACCTGGCCGCCATGCGTGTGACCAGCGAGCAGTAAGCCTGTGTGGTCTCGTGCAAAAGCCTGCGTCACCCGCGAATATGGAGCGTGCGTAACACCGAGAGCAAATGCGTTCTTGTCGAATGGACCAGAAACGCTTGCGTAGTCATCGAGTGCAATGTGGGCATCGTTTGTGCCACGTGCATGAACGGTTGTGCCATGAAGTGCAAACCGGGATTCCTTATTGTTGAGGTCTACCCACCCAGCGTCAACGAGTTCTTGCATTAATTCGTGAGTAGGTAATGGTGCACCCTGAGGATTGATCTGACGGCGTCGGTTGAAATATCGAAATGGATTTTTTAGTTCTGGTGCGTAGTAGTCGTTGCTTCCAAATACAAATAGACCTGGACCATCAAGCAAGGTATCTAGAGCCTCGATAACAGCAGGAACTGCGAGTGTGTGTGCCAAAAAGTCACCCGTAACAACCGTAAGGTCGGGTTTCAGATCAGACAGTGACTTAACCCAGTTAATTTTTCGAGTTTGGCCGGGAGTGATGTGTAAGTCTGAAAGATGCAAAATCCGCAGTGGTTCGTCGGCAATCCCATCTGCTGCAACGCCTACGTTACGGGTTGTGAACATCGCAGCTTCAATGAGACCGTAGCCCAAACCCCCTGCAATACCCGCGCAGACGAGTTGCGATGCGGTAGTTACGACTGTCATTCCTCAAGCATCCCATGACTTATACAGATCTATTCGACTTGAGGCATTCCGTTGGGCTATAGAAAAGTGTTAATATCGTGCGTACATTAAGGGCGTGTTGTCAGTGTCGGATCAAATGTCAAACCCCGCGTGGGACCCATTGACAGCACCGTCATGGCCAGATGATGACAAAGTCAGCAATGTACTCGATCCCAGCGCTGATTTTGCTTCCATTGAAGACACTCAAAGTATTCGACCCGTCGCGCCGCGGCCCCCTGATGTTGATCAAATTTTGCGTGGTGAGTACACAGGCTGGGTGCCAATCATCAAAGCCGGAGAATCGCTTGATCAGGCGCAAAAGCGAGCCACTGTAATTCCTAGCGAAGAAGCTAGTAATGATGCGTCAGTAGATGTGCTGACAGATTCGACACCTCGAGTGGTAATGCAACCCGCTAAGCCATCACTTGGCTACCCAATTGCACCGGCGTATCAAGTTGCCCGAGCTTCGGACTCAATGTGGTTTAGTGTGGTCGACGATCCAGAGACTTCCCTGTCACCGGCGTTAGCACTTGAAGAAGCTCGGATGCGCATTGCCAAGATGCGCGAAAACCTGACATCGAGCATGCCTCACTCCACACATGTTGAATCTCAAGATGTGTATGAGACAGCAGTTGATGAGTTTGTTACGAAAATCGAAGTGTTTGATTCGCAAGCAGTTGAATCAACCGAGGCTAGCTCGATGCCAGTAGCGGAGCCTCTAGCCGCGCAAGCATCACCTGAAACTCACATTAGCGAGCCAGTTGTTTCCCAAGTGGTTGATTCTGCAATTGCACAAGCGCAAAGCGTTGTAGTTGACAGTAATAAAACGGCCGCAACAGATATTCTCCAGTATGAAGATCTATTCGAATCACTGATTGATGCTGGCATTGAAGATGATGAAGATTTTGAAGAAGCAGGGTACATCGAGGAGAACATCGCATACTCACCTCGCACCACTGAATTGCGCAATCAGGACAATGTTGCGCCGCCCGCAGCTGACGTTGTTCCCGAAGTGCCGGTCGAAGTGCCGCCAAAGCCAGTCGTCATCGCGCAAACTCACATCGTAGAGCCAGAAATTCCTGTAGCGGTTCAGCTTGCACCAGAGGTAATCCAGGATGTCCCAGTCGCCGTGCAAGAAGTTCCACACGTAGTCGAAGACGTTCCAGTCATTGAGCAACCCGTATCTGTGGCAACAATTGCAGAACAAATTGAACAAGAGATAGTCCAGTCCAATTCAGATGTTAAATTGACGGCAACGTACTCAAATCCAGATCCACAAACGAATGCACTTGAGTTAGTCATCATGCGCGACGAAATAAAAGATTTACGAGAACGCTTAGATCATTCACAACGAATGATTGAAGAGCTCATGCACAGAATTGCTAACCTTGCCGAAATGGCATTGACCCAACGCAATGCTTAGCGCACTTTAGTTAACGATCTGCGTCGCCAGAAAGAAACGGCATACTCGCAATAATGAGTTTGGCTTGATCTAACGTTGCACCCACAAGAACTTCAGAGAGCGCTAGTACGGTATGCAAACTTGCAGGTCGTAATTTAAGGCGGTACGGCATTTTGTCATTTTGACTTACGAGGTACCACGATGCAATGCCCAATGGTGTTTCAATGCTGTGCTCGTACCGACCTTCAGGAACGCGAATGACTTTAGGCAGCAAAACGTTTATGTCGTCAGTCAACCCGGTCCGACAGTGCGAGATACAACCTTGAATGATTTGGATCGCTTGCAACAATTCATCGCGCAGTTGACGAAGTCGAGCAGCGACATCGCCGCCGGTTTGTGTTAATGGTTCAAAGTCAGCGATCTCGTGGTACATCAGTTGCGTAGACGTTGTGCGCAGGTCACGATGCACATTGCTTGCGCGAGCAGCTGGCCCGCTTAACGCAAAGTCGGTAACGGTTTGTGGTGTAAGAATTCCTAACCCGGTTGGGATGGTGTCTAAGCCTGAATTCAGCAGAGTTGTCATCGCTGCGCGCGTTGATGCGCACAGTGCATCAAGTGTGGTGAGCCATTCATCGGTGGGCGCATGAGTGAGGCCACCGATGCATGTGATCATGGGGTGCATGCGACTTCCGGTGTAGCTCTGCAAAAGCTCGACCCATGGCTCACGTAGTTGCCCCAAAGTAAAACTCAGTTGCGGGTCCCATGGAAACCCAGCCAGAAATGCCATGTGAGAAGTGACTCGATTGAACTCGAGCAATAACGTGCGTAACCAACGAGCCGTCAGCGGAACAGTAATTCCCAACTCGCGTTCGAGTAATTGGGCAACACCAGTTTCACCGCTAAATGGTGAGAGCCATTCGTGCCGACTGGCAAGCATGAGTATCTGCCGATAGTCCCGCGATTCATATAGTTTTTCGGCACCACGATGCATTGATCCAAGCACGGCAGTGGCCTTGGTGATAACTGATTCAGAGTCAGGACCGGAATCGAATTGCGCGTCGATGAGTAGCATTCCGTGGGTGACTGGGGAAAAATGCGGCAAATCAAGGACCACATCACAACGCGTGGCATCAAGTGGCGAGAGCCCTATGCGCGCGTACGTTGTCATGCGCAACATCGTGCCACAGATATCGAGCACTAGTTACAGGGCCCGATTTCCCACTAGGCTGATTGTGTGGTCAACACGATGGCCGAGAGCGAACAGCCTTGGACCGAAAATCCTCCACGTCTTGACGTGGCAATCGTTGGTACCGGACGCACAGGTTCGGTGATTGGTGCTGCCCTGCGCCGCGCCGGACACAAAGTCGTTGCGTGCACCGCCGTGTCCGAAGTGAGTCGGTTAAGAGCCGAGTCGCTACTTCCTGGCGTTCCCATTAAATCTGTTGAGGATGCTGTTGCTGCATGCGACGCAGTCTTTCTTACAGTTCCCGATGATGTGTTGCCGCAACTTGTTGCAGGGTTAGCGCAAACCAAGGCATTAAGTCCAGGCACATTTGTGATTCACACTTCGGGTCGTTATGGAGTGGACGTGCTCTCTAGCTTGACGTCACTCGGCATGCTTCCTATGGCGTTACATCCTGTGATGACATTCACTGGAACAAGTGTGGATCTCAATCGGCTCTCTGGGTGCCCATTTGGTGTGACGGCACCCGATATTCTGCGTCACGTAGCAGAAGCACTTGTTGTAGAAATTGGCGGTGAACCTGTATGGGTTCCTGAGAATCATCGTGCGCTGTATCACGCAGCACTTGCATTTGGTTCCAATGGCTTGATGACACTGGTGCACGAAACAATCAGACTTTTAACAGTTGCAGGTGTTGAAGATCCTGAGCGCATGATTGCTCCGCTATTTGGCGCGTCGCTGGACAACGCTCTTCGACATGGAATCAGCGCTGTTACTGGACCAGTGATGCGTGGCGATATTGGAACAGTGCGCGAACACATTGCGGCGTTGTCGGATTACAGTGCCGACACATTGCCAAGTTATCTTGCAATGGCGCGCCTCACTGCAGATCGCGCTCTGGAAAACGGTCGGGTCTCGCCTGAAACGGTTGCGGCAATGCTTGAAGTACTCGGTGATCAATGATGGAAATTCTCAACACAATTGAGCAGGTACGTCAGTGGCGTGAGGCCAACGATTCCTTGCCTGTTGCTGCGTGCTACACGATGGGCGCACTGCATTTAGGTCATGCACAGTTGATGACGTATGCCCGCGAGTACATCGCTCAGGAAAATAAGTCTGAGTGTTTTGTCTTGGCATCAATTTTTGTCAATCCCACACAATTTGGAAATTCGCAGGACTTAGTGAACTACCCGCGTCCACTCGCTGCAGATCTGGCACTTCTGGATTCTGTGGGAGTTAATGCAGTATTTATACCCACAGTCGACCAGATGTATCCCGATTCAGAGTTCAGACACATATCCGTTGATCCTGGACCATTGGGCGACACGTTAGAGGGTGAGAGTAGGCCGGGACACTTCACGGGCGTGCTCACTGTTGTTTCAAAACTTCTTAACATCACAACACCACAGTTTGCATTCTTTGGCGAGAAGGATTATCAGCAAGTTGCTCTCATTGCCCGTATGGTGCGCGAGCTGAATGTTCCTGTGCAGATTGTCGCGGTTCCGACGGTTCGAGACAGCGATGGTGTCGCACTATCGAGTCGTAATGCGCAACTTAGTTCGGCAGGTCGTCACGATGCATCTGTTATTCCTGAAGTCTTGACGTCACTGCGAGACGATCTGGCGGACGGTACATCGATTGAAACGGCGTTGCGCAATGCCTCATCAACATTCGCCAAGCACCCAAAAGTCGAGTTGGACTATCTGGTCGTCGCGAGTAACGATCTTGAGGCGGCGCCACAGAGTGGTTCTGCTCGAGCATTGATTGCAGTGCTTATTGAAGGCGTGCGTTTAATTGACAATATTTCAGTAGAAATTTAGGGAGAGCCATGCTGTTAGCAATCGATGTCGGGAATACAAATACTGTGCTGGGACTATTTGATGGTGATCGCATTGTTCAATCGTGGCGGATTAAGACAGATGCCCGTGAGACTGCAGATGAAATTGAATTAACTTTTCGCGGGTTGTTGTTCAATGCGCCGCAGGTCACGGGAATTGCGCTGTGTTCTACTGTGCCTGCTGTGTTGCGAGAAATGCGCACGATGTTAGATCGGTATTACCGCGACATTCCGCGACTCATAGTCGAGCCTGGTATTAAGACCGGGGTATCTGTTCTGACTGACAATCCAAAAGAAGTCGGCGCTGATCGAATTGTTAACTCACTGGCAGCATTCACACTTTTTGGCGGTCCAGCAATTGTGGTGGATTTCGGAACCTCTACTAACTTGGATGTCATCTCGGCAAAGGGTGAATTTCTTGGAGGCGCCCTAGCCCCCGGGATTGAGATATCGATTGATGCACTCGCCTCGCGCGCTGCCCAATTGCGCAAAGTTGAACTAGTCACGCCACGCAATGTCATTGGGAAGAACACCGTAGAAGCTCTGCAATCAGGTGCGATTTTTGGCTTTGCCGGTCAGGTTGATGGATTGGTCGACCGCATTACCGATGAACTTGGCGGCTCAGTTAAGGCGGTGATTGCCACAGGTGGGCTTGCTGGAATTGTGGTTCCAGAGTCGGACACCATCACACATCACGAGCCAGATTTAACTCTGATTGGGCTTCGGCTAATGTTCGAGCGCAACGCCTAACCCGATAACCTTGTGTTCGTGAGTGATGAAACGCAAATCGAGGAAGTCGACGATCTGCCTGAGCAAATGCAGATTCGTCGCGATAAGCGTATTGCCATCCTCAATTCCGGTAATCAGGCTTATCCAGTCACAGTCCCTGTGACCACAACGGTCGTTGCGGTACGCGAGCGGTACGCACATCTAGTTGCCGATGACCAAACGGGAGACATTGTTGGTGTTGCCGGACGCATTATGTTCATGCGTAATACTGGCAAATTGTGTTTCGCTGCGATTCAGGCAGGAGCCGGTGACACGCTTCAGTTGATGTTGTCGTTAGACCGCGTTGGCGAAGAGGCACTCGAATCGTGGAAGGCCCTCGTTGACATCGGTGACATTGTCGCTGTTGAAGGTGAAGTCATTTCCAGTAAACGTGGTGAACTTTCAGTGACTGCTGATCGCTGGCAAATGGCGTCCAAGGCGTTGCGTCCGCTCCCGAATCTGCACAAACCTTTAAGTGAAGAGACCCGGGTTCGTCAGCGCTATGCCGATTTGATTGTGCGAGATACGGCGCGCACAATTGCTCGCCTGCGTCCAGCCGTGATTGCCAGCTTGCGTAATAGTTTTGCGCAGCGCGACTACATAGAAGTAGAAACTCCAATGCTGCAAACCATGCATGGTGGTGCGGCAGCCCGGCCATTTGTGACGCGGTCGAATGCGTTTGATATGGAATTGTTTTTGCGCATTGCACCTGAACTATTTTTGAAGCGCTGTGTTGTCGGTGGTATGGAACGCGTATATGAAATCAACCGTAACTTTCGCAACGAAGGTGCAGATGCTTCGCATTCACCCGAATTTGCGATGCTCGAGTTCTACCAGGCTTACGCTGATTACAACGATATGGCTGATTTAACGCAGAGCTTGATTCAAGATGCGGCACTTGCAGTTCACGGCTCGTTGGACTTCGAGTTGGTTGAAGGCGGCCGTCGCGACTTATCCGGCCAGTGGGAACGTATTTCGGTATTTGCTGCCGTCAGTGAAGCTGTGGGCCAAGAAATCACTCCGCGCACACCAATTGAAACATTGCGGGCATTATGTGATGCGGCAGAGATTTCTTATGACCCGAAAGCAATCCACGGCAAGCTTGTTGAAGAGTTGCTCGAACATTATGTTGTTGAAAATCTCACTCGCCCAACATTTGTTATCGATTATCCAGTTGATACTTCGCCACTTGTGCGTGACCATCGAAGTGAATCAGGTGTTGTAGAAAAGTGGGACTTATACATTGACGGTTACGAAGCTGGCACGGGGTACTCAGAACTCATTGACCCAATCATTCAACGGGAACGACTTGTAGCGCAGTCGCAACTCAAAGATGGGGGCGATGCCGAGGCGATGCAACTTGATGAGGATTTCCTGCGCGCACTTGAATATGGAATGCCACCGAGTGGCGGGGTTGGTATGGGCGTTGATCGACTTTTGATGACGTTGACTGGATTAAATATTCGAGAAACCATTTTGTTCCCGCTGGTGAAACCTGAATGAGTGTTGTTATCCGGCCCGCAACTACGAAAGATGTTCGTATTGTTCGGGAACTTATTGATACTTATGCCCCGGGTGGTCGTTTGTTGTCTAAGAACACTGTGACACTTTTCGAAGATGTCCAAGAGTTTGTGGTTGCTGATCTCGACGGACTGCTAGTTGGGTGTGGCGCGCTGCATGTGATGTGGGAAGACCTCGGAGAAGTTCGCACTGTTGCGGTATTGCCCGAACACAAAGGCGTAGGTCTGGGCAGCAAAATCTTAGATGCGCTCATGCAACGAGCCTGCGACTTGGGTTTGAGTCGACTCTTTTGTCTGACTTTTGAAACTGAGTTTTTTGCTCGACACGGGTTTGAGCCAATTGGCGAGGCACCTGTTGATGCTTCTACCTATGCGCAGTTGTTGCAATCAGGCGATGAAGGTGTTGCGGAGTTCCTTGATCTTGAGCGAGTCAAACCCAATACTTTGGGGAACACTCGAATGCTCAAGTTGCTCTAACACAATGCCGGTGAGCGAATGCCGGACACAATGCCGGTGAGCGAGTGACGCTGCGGTGCGCACTGAAATAGGTCAATGCAGTGATGGTTTTAGTGTTATGGCCCTTCTCGTCTAAAATGAGAAAGTGAAGATACTCGTCATCGGTAGTGGTGCACGAGAACACGCACTAGTTCGGGCATTACGCCGCGATGATGGAGTCCATGTCGTGTGTGCTCCCGGAAATGCTGGGATTGCACTTGATGTTGAGATTTATCCAATAGCGGCGAACGACACAATAGGTGTCGTTGAATTGGCTGCGAACCTAGACATTGATTTGGTTGTCATCGGGCCAGAAGGCCCACTAGTCGCTGGCCTAGCTGATGCATTACGGGTAGCTGGCATTGCCACATTCGGTCCGTCTGCAGCAGCAGCTCAACTCGAAGGCAGCAAGGCATTTGCCAAAGACGTTATGCAGTCAGCGGGTGTTCCCACTGCGCGCGCGCACTTATGCCTGACGCTTGCGCACGTGGATAGTGCGCTGGATGATTTCGGTGCGCCGTATGTTGTTAAAGACGATGGGCTTGCCGCAGGTAAAGGTGTAGTCGTCACATCGGATCGTGATGAAGCACGAGCACATGCGCAGATGTGTCTTGATGCTCGACTTGATGGTCGCGTTGTAATCGAGGAATATCTTGATGGTCCTGAAGTGAGTTTGTTTGGCGTGACGGATGGCACCACAATTATTGCCTTATCACCGGCGCAAGATTTCAAACGCGTATTCGATAATGATCAAGGACCAAACACCGGCGGCATGGGTGCGTATTCACCATTGCCTTGGGCACCCGCAGATCTAGTTGTGCAAGTTGTTGATGATGTTTTGCAACCCACGATTGATGAAATGGCGCGCCGCGGAACTCCATTTACTGGACTGTTGTACGCGGGTTTAGCACTGACAAGTAGCGGCACTCGAGTCATTGAATTTAATGCTCGGTTTGGTGATCCAGAGACCCAAGTGGTCTTGGCCAGACTGGCTTCGCCACTGAGTACATTGTTGTTCGCGAGTGCAACGGGAACATTAGCTTCACATCCGGCACTTGCGTGGAAAGATTCTGCGGCAGTAACAGTCGTTATGGCGGCACAGGGCTATCCGGAATCACCAATTACAGGTGCAGTTATTTCTGGACTGAGTACCGTTGACACTGTAGATGTCTTTCATGCAGGTACTCGTACTGATGACGGTGGTGAGATTTCGGTATCTGGTGGACGCGTGCTCTCTGTTACTGCTCTTGGGAGTGACCTCACCGATGCTCGACGCCGCGCATATGAAGGTGTGCAGAAGATTCACTTTGCAGGAGAGCACCACAGAACAGACATCGCTTTGAAGGCAGCACTAGGAGAGGTCCAGGTTCCATGACAAAGCCACACATCCCCAACGTTTTAGCAGCTCGATACGCATCCACCTCGATGACAATGACCTGGTCACCCGAACACAAAATCGTATTAGAACGCCAACTTTGGGTTGCTGTCCTACGTGCCCAAAAAGATTTGGGTGTTGAGATTCCTGATGGAGTTATTGCCGCGTATGAATCTGTGATTGACACAGTTGATTTAGAAAGCATCGCGCGCCGTGAGCAAGTATCTCGCCATGATGTCAAAGCGCGGATAGAAGAGTTTTGTGCATTGGCAGGTCACGAGCACATCCACAAAGGTATGACTAGCCGAGATCTGACTGAAAATGTTGAGCAGCTTCAAATTCGAGCGTCACTGGAAATCATTCGAATGAAAGCGGTTGCTACTGCGCGAGTCATGGCCGAACTTGCAGTACGTTATTCCGATACTGCGCTTACTGGGCGCAGTCATAATGTGGCGGCTCAAACAACAACACTGGGCAAGCGCTTCGCAACTGCTGCGCAGGAACTTGCTATTGCGATCCAGCGGCTCGATGAATTAGTGGCGCGGTATCCACTGCGTGGTATCAAGGGTCCCGTGGGAACTGCGCAAGACATGCTCGATTTATTAGGCGGCAATGCTTCACAGTTAGATGTACTTGAAAATCGGGTTGCACAACATCTTGGCTTTAGTAACGTGCTCACAAGTGTGGGTCAGGTGTATCCGCGTTCGTTGGATTACGACACAGTCACATCACTCGTGCAGTTGTCTGCAGGACCAGGCAACTTGGCTACGACTATTCGCTTGATGGCTGGCCATGAACTTGTCACCGAAGGATTCAAAGCCGGGCAAGTGGGTTCTAGCGCAATGCCGCACAAGATGAATACTCGTTCGTGCGAACGCATCAATGGTCTTGCTGTGATCCTTAAAGGCTATTCATCCATGGTGGGTGAACTTTCCGGCAATCAATGGAACGAAGGTGACGTATTTTGTTCCGTCGTTCGACGAGTTGCGATGCCTGATGCATTCTTTGCAATTGATGGTCTCTTTGAAACGATGCTTACAGTTCTCGAAGAGTTCGGCGCTTTTCCAGCTGTGATTGAACGCGAACTGCAGCGGTACTTACCTTTCCTTGCGACAACCAAAATATTGATGGCAGCAGTGCGCCAAGGAGTCGGTCGCGAGGTGGCTCATGAAGCAATTAAAGAGCATGCAATAGCTGTTGCTTTACAGATGCGTGACACGCATGGGGCAGACGGATCTGTGCTTTTAGAACGCCTTGCAGCTGATAGCAGACTCGGATTGACCTTGGCTCAACTGCAGGGCTTGATGGCCGAACCACTTGAGTTCACTGGTGCTGCTCGTGATCAAGTAGCCCGTGTGGCTTCTTTAATTTCTACTATTGTTGCTCGAACCGCGGGCTCCGATACTTATAGTCCGGAGCCAATTCTGTGATTGTTACACCTTCCCAATGGGATCTTCCTGACTACACCCACGTGTATTCGGGCAAAGTCCGCGACCTTTATGAGTCTGCCGACGGGCGTTTGCTGTTTGTAGCAAGTGACCGCATATCAGCGTTTGATTGGGTATTACCATCTGTGATTCCAGATAAGGGGCGCATACTTACTGCGATGTCCTTGTGGTGGTTTAGTCGCTTAGAAGACATTGTGCCGAATCACATCATTTCAACAAATGTTCCGCAGTCAGTGGCAGGTCGAGCAACATTCTGCGAGCGCCTCGAAATGTTACCCGTTGAGTGTGTTGCGCGCGGATATCTTTCGGGCTCGGGCCTCATTGATTATCGGGAACACGGATCAATCTGCGGTGTCGGATTACCGCCAGGCCTCAAAGATGGTTCAAAGTTGCCGAAACCAATTTTTACGCCAGCGACAAAAGCAAAACTCGGAGATCATGATGAGAACGTCACATTCGATGAAGTAATAGCTTCAATCGGAGCAGAAGAGGCTCAACAACTTCGTCGACTCACGATGGCAGTATATGAAACCGCAGCACGGATTGCCGCGGCCCGGGGAATTATTTTGGCTGATACAAAGTTTGAATTTGGTTTGGGTATTCGTGGTGAACATCGTGGTGAAGTTGTTCTTGCTGATGAGGTGTTGACTCCTGATTCATCTCGGTTTTGGCCAGCACATTCATGGGAACCCGGTCACGCTCAGCCCTCGTTTGATAAGCAGTTTGTGCGTGATTGGTTGCTGTCACCAGAATCTGGTTGGGATAAAAACTCGGGCCAAGCACCGCCTGCACTGCCAGACGAGGTTATTGAAAAGACTCGTGAGCGCTATGTTGCAGCCTATGAACAGCTCACAGGCAAGAATTTCCAATAGAAAATATTGGTCATAAATCTGACCAATAGGCTAATTTCGTGCCATGTCCTTACCTGAATTCATGGCTCTTGCTGATGTGAAAAGCCGACTCTCTGAAGTAGTTGACGAGGTATCTCGAGAAAGCTCGCACATTGTGATCACCCGCCATGGGAAACCAGCTGCTGTGGTCATCAGTATTGATGAGTACGAGGCCATGGTTGAAACTTTAGAAATATTGTCGGATGCCTCGCTCGTTGAGGAGATTTTCCGATCTCGACTTGAGCAAGAAACTGCAATCGTGCTGTCGCCCGATCAGCTGCGGGCACAGCTGGCGAATAACGCCACATAGATGTCGCGGTATGACGTTGCGTGGACTTCCACCGCATTACGACACTTTGATTCGCTTCCTAAAAAAGTAGCTGTGGCCATAATCGAATTTTGCGAGTCAACTTTGTGTGACCAACCCATTCGCGCCAGCAAACAACTTAATGCGCCATTTGATCGCATGCGTTCAGTCCGGCGTGGGCAATATCGCGTCATCATTTCCATTGATGAGGAACACAGTCGAGTATTTGTTCACGCAATTCGGCATCGCAATGTTGCCTACGCGAAAAAATAGTTATTCGTTCCAGCGCGGACTTGTACTTTTCGGAGGATGAAGTTTTTCGCGCAACAGGACAATGCCAGGTTGCTTAAGACTTAATGCCTCACCAAGGTCAACAAGTGTCGTCTCCGTGAAAGACAACCCAAATGCTTGTGCCAAAATCGCCCAATCGGGTGAGAACAAATCAACGCCGCGTTCAGGGTGTCCCATAACAATTTGATCGAAGCGCAACATCCCGTAACCACCGTCATCAACAATCAGCAAGGTATAGGGCAGTTGCTCTTGAACGATTGTTGCCAACTCTCCGAGTGCAAATGCCACACCGCCATCTCCACAGATCGATAGTGTCCGAATGCCTGCAGCAGCAGGACCAATTGCAGCAGGAAGCCCAAACCCCAGCGTGCCCCAACCAACTGGGTATGCGAGTCGTCGCGGCCGTGGTTGGTTCGCGTACACACCAGTCCAATACCCAGCAACGGCCATGTCGCACACAATGGCGCCGTCGGCTGGCCAGTTGTCTTCAACCGCTTGCACCAAAGAAATTCCTTGCGTGGATTTCGGGTCGCCCATCAAACGTGCTCGAACCTGCGCATTCAATGTTGCAACGTCGCTCCACGAATCGTGTGGTTTGGTATCGCTTATCAGAGCAGAAGCCACCTTGGCAATGTCGTTTGCTACGAGTACTGCAGTTGGATCAACATTGCGCATGACAACTGTGGGATCTGCATCAATCACAACGATTGTTTGTGGCCAAGGTAAGTTCCAATTTTTTGTATTCATGCCATCTAGTTGACTGCCGAACACAACTAACGTGTCAGCGGCAGCAAGCACTGCTTCAACTTCTGGCTCATGAATGGGAGCCTTTATGGCGAATGGAGAATGTGAGGCAATGCCACGTCCGGCAAACGACGTCACGATTGGCGCATTCCAATGTGCTGCCAATTCCGCGATTTCAGATTCACCTTCTATCGCACCACCGCCGGCCCAAATCACAATGCGTTCACTTGTACTCAATGCATGAGTCAGTGCCGCAGTATCGATGTCCAGAATTGGCTGACCAAGTTGAATGGTTGGCCGAGTTGCAGTGAATGGTTGAGACAACACATCAGCAGGAATGCCAAGGTAGGCCGCGCCTGTGGGTGCACGCATAATGTCGCGGATCATTTCCGCAGCGACGTCGACAGCAGTAACGCCATCCGTCACACTGACGGCCATTGCGACTCCGTGTAGTTTCTTAGCAAGTGGCGAGAACAAGGCCGCTTGGTCATCCATTTCGTGTAACAAACCACGGGAGCCCTCAGCGCTGCGCTTTGAGATTGGCGCTTCTGATGAGATCACAAAAATCGGGGAACCGCTGATCGCAGCTTCTCCAAATGCCGCCACAGTATTTGCCGCACCTGGTCCTGTGGTGGTTAACGCAACAGCGAGTTTTCCGGTGGTTCGCGCTAGCCCATCTGCAGCATAAGCGGCGCTCTGTTCATGTCGAACGCCAACAATTGTGGGGCGTTTGTCATTCAATGCATCCCAAAATGCCAGATTATGAACCCCGGGGATTCCAAATGTGATGCGCACACCGGCATCCCACAGCAAATCAAGAATGACCCCTGCAACGGTAGGTGTATCGGACGAGGCATACTGAGACATACACACACTTTAGCGAGCACGAAAGAGGCAAACGACGTGTCCACCTTCGTTTCTACAAATCCTTCAAACATCTCTGATGTTGTAGCAACCGTTCCAGCAGCATCAGCTGATGACATCTTGGCTGCGGCTACCCGTGCCAAAGAAGCGCAGAAGGCATGGGCAAAATTGCCGGCACCTGCACGAGGTCGCGTCATTGCCAATGTTGGTCGACTCTTTGAAAAGAACAAAGAGACTCTGTCCGCACTTGTTACGCGCGAAATGGGCAAGGTTTACGCCGAAGCCCTTGGTGAAGTGCAAGAAGTTATTGACACGTGCGACTTCTTCCTCGGTGAGGGTCGTCGTCTTTACGGACAAACTGTTCCTAGCGAAATGCCGAACAAGAATTTGTTCACATTCCGTCAGCCAGTTGGTACCGCGCTGATTATTACGGCTGGAAATTTCCCTGCCGCTGTTCCTTCCTGGTATCTCGTTCCTGCACTTCTGACAGGTAACTCAGTTGTGTGGAAGCCATCTGAATTCACACCAGCAGTCGCCCAAGCGATGACTGAAATCTTTCATGCCGGTGGTGTCCCTAAGGACGTCTTAATCACTGTTGTGGCAGATGGTCCAACAACTTTCGCGGGGCTTGAAAAGAGTCTCGAAGCTGGAGTGGTAAATAAAGTTGGTTTCACTGGTTCAACAGAAGTTGGGCGCAAAATTGGCGCGCTAGCTGGGCAGTACATTCAAAGCGCATGCTTGGAACTTGGTGGCAAGAACCCAATGGTGGTTATGCCAGATGCTGATCTCAAGCTTGTGCTTGATGGCGCATTGTTCGCAGGTTTTGGAACCGCTGGTCAACGCTGCACTTCACTTGGCTCGCTGTGGCTTCATGAATCAGTCCATGATGAATTCATCGCGATGTACAAGCATGCGGTAGAGACTGCGCGCGTTGGAGATCCTATGAAGGATGTTTTGTTCGGCCCAATGCTGAGCGAAAAATATTTAACGAATCACATCAAGAACTTGGACATGATTAAAGATCATCACACCGTGATGGGTTCAACTGGCGTTGGTCGGATTACTGCGAGCAATCCTCGTGAAGGATTCGTTGGAGACCCAGATGCCGGTTACTTCGCCCATCCCACAATCGTCACTGGACTTCAGGCTGGCGAAGATCTTTACAACAATGAGACCTTCGGACCACTGGTTTCTGTTGGCAAGTTCAAGACCATTGAAGAAGCAATCGAATTGTCCAACGGACATGGTTATGGATTGTCTTCTGCGATTTACAGCAGTGACCCGAAGTCAATCTGGACATTCCGTGAGGGTGTTTCTGCTGGCATGATTTCGGTCAACAATTCGACATCTGGTGCTGAGGCTCACATGCCTTTCGGTGGCAATGGCAAGAGCGGTAACGGATCTCGTCAAAGCGGAATCTGGGTGCTCGACCAGTTCACTCGCTGGCAGTCACTCAACTGGGATTGGTCTGGCAAGTTACAAAAAGCCCAAATGGATCTCATCGAGACACCACATAATCCAGACTTCACGCTTTAGGGGATCACCATGGCGACATTGCCTGAGCACGTAGACGTTGTTGTTATCGGTGGCGGAGTGATGGGTGCTTCAACAGCATTCCATCTGGCCGAGGCCGGGGTCAGCGTTTTGCTAATCGAAAAGAACGAGCTTGCAAGTGGTTCAACATCTAAAGCAGCTGGCGGAGTGCGAGCAAACTTTTCGGATGAACTGAACGTCGCAATAGGCGCGCGATCGTTAAATCTTCTGGCGGATTTCAATAATCGTCCTGGTCAAGAAATTGATTTGCATCGTCCTGGATACATGTTTGCTCTCACTCGTCAAGAAGATGTCGAATTGTTTGAACGTTCCATGCAGATTCATCACCGGTTCGATGTGCGCTCCGAAATGCTCACACCTGAACAAGCACATGCACTGAATCCAATTCTTAATGTCGATGATGTGCTGGCTGCACACATCACACCTGATGATGGATACTGCACACCCGAATCGGTTGTAATGGGTTACGCATCAGGTGCTCGTCGTCATGGTGCAACAGTGTTGACCAATGTGGAAGCAACGGGGATAACTGTTGTGGGCGGGGAAATTACAGCGGTACAAACTAGCGCAGGAACAGTAATGACAGGTGCAGTTGTTAACGCAGCAGGAGCATGGTCACCCACTATCGGCGAGATGGTCGGACTTGATCTTCCGGTTCGTCCCCTTAAGCGCGAACTCTTGATCACTGAAGCGCTTGGTTCAGATTTTGATGACGTCCCTGCCAATATGCCGATGACGATTGATTACGCAACATCGTTGTACTGGCATCGCGAAGGCAAAGGTCTGCTGATGGGATTCTCAGATAAGTCAACCGATTATGGCTGGGACTTAACGCGTGACCCACAGTTCCCTGAAAAGTTAGCGGAACTGGCTTTCCACCGCGCACCACGTCTACTTGATGTTGGTGTTGGCCGAGGCTGGGCTGGTTATTACGACGTGGCTCCTGATCACAACGCAATCTTGGGTGAATGGGACGGTGTCTCGCGCATGTTGTACGCAACGGGATTTAGCGGACACGGATTCTTGCAAGGACCAGCAATTGGTGAAATTCTGCGCGATTTGTATTTAGGCAAGAAACCATTTGTTGATATTTCGCCGATGAGTGCTGGCCGTTTTGCAAGCGGTGGTCAGTTACGTCCTGAAGCCAACATCGTCTGATTTGCACTGTGTCATCTTTATCTGAGTGGTTGCGACCGCATCGCACAGTTCCTGTTACTCCGTGGAGCGCAGGCGAATCTAACTGGAAAGCAACGCCCAAGTCGTATGCTGCGTTGATTTTTGGACTCTGGCTCTTTGGTACTGGTGAAGCTGCGCTAGTTGCGGCTAATGCTGGAGTGTCTCCGTGGACCGTGTTTGCTCAGGGTATTTCTAAGCAAACTGGACTTTCAATTGGATGGTCCACTTTCTTTATCTCGTTGGGTGCTTTGTCATTGTGGATCCCGCTCAAACGCAAGCCAGGTCTTGGCACAGTGAGCAACATTTTCGTGATCGCATTTACCTTGCAAAACATGATTCCGCTTTTCCCAGAGCCGACAAACAAAGTGTTGCAAATAGTTCAGGTTCTTGTAGGTGTTGTCATCGTTGGTTTTGGTAGTGCCTTCTACATTACGAGCAACCTCGGTCCCGGTCCACGCGATGGGTTGATGACAGGTATTCACTTCCGCACTGGAATACGCGTGGGACGAGTGCGCACGGGGATTGAGGCGACCGTTCTTGTTGTCGGATGGTTGCTCGGTGGCACTGTCGGAATTGGCACAGTAATTTTCGCGGTACTCGTGGGCCAAAGCATAGCTATGGCATTTGGAATTGTAAGCCGGATCTCGCCGCGCTAACGATTTCAAAATAATTCGGCCACTCTCTGGTGAACCGGCTAACTTACAGCGCCTGAAACTTCTGCATTGACCAGCACTTGTTCGGGGTTGTTTTCCCGCGCATTTTCAGCCACAAAGATCCCAACCAAGATAACGAGCCCGCCGAGCATCTGAGTAACGTTTAACGATTCCCCGAGTACCACCCATGCAATGGCTGCAGCAACTGGTGGCTCGGTGATACCCATAATGGATGCGCCCGCACCACCAATGTGCCTGATTGAGTTGATAACCAGGATGTATGGAGCGAGCGTTCCACCAATGACCATGTAACCAAACAGCCACCCAATTGGCAAAGTATATGGTTGGTTTTCAAACGGCTGCGCAATAACGGTCAGTGAACTCCACGGAAAACTCGACCATGGTCGAACAATTGCAAAAAATGTAGCGGAAAAAATAAATGCCCACATCAACAGCGAGACTGGATCGCGGTGACGACTAGCTCGATCTGCCAGCAAATACATCACAATCAGACATGACATAGAGCCCACAGCAAACAGAATGCCAAGTCCATTCAGTGTCATGCCTTTCCACACTTGTTGAACTAATGCCAGCCCAGTCATTGCTAAGAGCAGTCCAAGCCACACAGTTGGCTTAACGGGGTGATGCCACACAAATCGAGAGAACAGCACCACAAAGATTGGTGCCATGAATTCGATGAGCAAACTGATTGTTATCGGGATTCGAGAAATGGACTCAAAATAAAACCATTGGCAGCAAGCCACACCGATAACACCGTAGCCCGCAAGCAACAAGGCTTCTTTTGCCTTAATTCGAAATTTACGAGGTTGACTTAACAGCACAACGATCACCAGCACAAGTGCTGTTGCACTACCGCGAAATTGTGAGACTCGAAGCGGGTCGCCAACTTCCTTGAGAATCACTTTGGCAACTGTGCCGTTGAAGGACCATAAGACGGCCGCCATAAAGTAAAGCAGGTAACCCAATTTCGGATTCTTCCGGCGTACGAGGAGCTTATGACTCATGCAGAACTCTCTGATAGATCGCGATCGTTTCTTGAGCGATTCGATCCCAGCCAAATTCTTTCACTGCCCGAGACTGCCCCGCTTGACCCATACGATCAGCCAATTCGTTATCGCTTAAGACAAGAGTAAGGGCGTGCGCAAATTGCGTCTCAAACGCATCAGTGTTGGAGTCATCAAAGTGCACTAATACTCCGGTTTCACCATTCACAACTACCTCTGGGATGCCGCCGACGTCACTTGCTACTACGGGAACTTCACAGGCCATTGCCTCAAGATTCACAATGCCTAGGGGTTCGTAAATTGAGGGACATGCAAAAACGCGTGCGTGTGACAAAACCTGAATGAGTTCGTTGCGCGGTAGTTGCTCCTTAATCCAATGCACCCCGGTGCGAGTTGCAGACAACTGAGCGATCTGATTAGCCACATCCTGGCCAAGTTCAGGAGTGTCAGGAGATGATGCACACAACACCAGGGCGACTTCTGGTGCAAGTAGTTGTGCAGCTCGGAGTAAATGCATAATTCCTTTTTGCTGCGTAATTCGCCCGACAAATAATACGTATGGCCGTTGTGGATCAATCCCATGTTTGTCGAGTGCGGAAGTTTCAGAGACCTTATGAATCGCTGTTGTGTCAATTCCGTTGTAGACAGTGTGTACCTTATTAGCATCAATGTCTGGGTAGCAATCCAAAATGTCACGGCGCATACCGTTACTCACTGCAATAACCGCCTGCGCTGAATGATATGCGGTTCGTTCGGCCCACGACGAGACTCGGTAGCCACCACCGAGTTGCTCTGCTTTCCAGGGTCGCCGCGGTTCCAAAGAATGCGCCGTGAGTACATGGGGTACTCCATGAACCAACGAACCTATATGTCCAGCCATGTTTGCATACCAAGTATGGGTATGAATGACATCAGCGGTCGCGAAATCCTGAATCATCTCAAGATTCACGCCTAAAGTTTGGATTGCTACGTTGGCTTGGGTTAGTTCAGCTGGGACTGGGTATGTGGTCGCTCCTGGTTTGGGTTCACCAAAACAGTGCACGTCAACAGTTTCAGTCAGACGCAATTGTGCAACAAGATGCTCCACGTGGACACCAGCACCACCATAAATATCTGGTGGCCATTCCCGAGTGACTATTGAGATTCGCACATCGTAAGCCTATGTGCTGTCAGTAGTCTTATGTTGTGCGCAGACGTAATGGGGTACTGGCAATCGTCCTTGCAGGCGGTGAAGGCAAGCGCCTTATGCCCTTGACTGCGGATCGCGCAAAACCGGCTGTGCCATTTGGTGGGTCCTACCGACTGGTCGACTTTGTACTTTCGAATCTAGTTAATGCTGGATTTGTTCAGGTATGTGTGTTGACTCAATACAAATCCCATTCGCTTGACCGGCACATCACAACAACGTGGCAGGTCGGTAATTTGCTTGGTGATTACATCACGTCTGTTCCAGCGCAGCAACGCCTCGGCCCTCGTTGGTACACCGGTTCGGCAGATGCCATTTTTCAAAGTTTGAACTTGGTTTACGATGCCAATCCGGACTACATATTTGTCTTTGGTGCTGATCACGTTTACCGCATGGACCCAGAACAAATGTTGCAGCAACATATTGCTTCGGGTGCCAAAGTTACGGTTGCAGGTATTCGCGTGCCCAAGGCTTCAGCCTCTGGATTAGGAATTATTCAAACAGATTCAACCGGAACCAAAATCGAACGGTTTTTGGAGAAACCTGCCGACCCTCCGACAATTCCTGGCTCATCACATGAATGCTTTGCCTCTATGGGAAATTATATCTTTTCTCGTGAAGCTCTCGTTAACGCGCTGATTGAAGATGCTTCAGATCCTGCATCTATTCACGACATGGGAACCAACATCATTCCGATGCTTACCGCTCGTGGTGAAGCGATGGTCTACGACTTTGCTGAGAATCTCGTTCCGGGTGAAACTGATCGTGATCGAGGTTACTGGCGAGACGTAGGAACTTTGGATTCTTACCACGATGCACATATGGATTTAGTTTCTGTGCACCCCATCTTTAATCTTTACAATGACGAGTGGCCGATTCTGACGACATTGCCACCCTTGGCTCCTGCGAAATTCGTTCAAGGTGGAACCGCTCACGAATCAATTGTGGGTGCAGGTTCCATTATCTCTGGTGCACATGTGCGTTCGTCTGTTGTATCGCATGCGGTACGGGTTGAAGATGGCGCATATGTTGACGGTTCAGTGCTTATGCCAGGAGTGCGTATTGGCCGAGGCGCCGTTATTCGCCGCACAATTCTTGATAAGAATGTTGTGATCCCTGACGGTGCTCAAATTGGTGTCGACCTTGAATTAGATCGAAAGCTCTACACGGTCAGCGATTCAGGTGTGGTCACGCTTGGGAAGGGCCAACGCATAGTTGGCTAACGTATGTGCCGTTCGATGCTCACTACTTGAGTGAGGTCGGTTGCATCGCGATGGAATATCACCATGGAGCCAGGTGTGAGAGCTGGATCAAAACTATCGGCATCGATAAATGGCGACTTATAGATCTCGGACAGCGACTCCATGATGGTGTGCATGACTGGACGATGGGTACACAAAACGAGTGGTTTTCGTATTGCATTTATTTTGCGCATTCGAGTTCGAGCAACCTTGGGTTTTTTAGTATGTCGCTCTTCGCTCATGGTTGGTTCAAAAACGAGACTTGCGCTGCGCGCGGAGGCGAACGGTCCGACTGTATCCCGGCAGCGATACGAGTCAGACGAATGAATGTGCTCGATACCGAATGCGGCCAAAGCTGGCACAAGAAGTGAAGCCTGAGACCGCCCGAGCGAGGTCAGTGGTCGATAAGCATCAATATTGGAACGGGCATCTCCTCGTATTTGCCAGTCACTGCGCTTCATCGCTTGTGTGTGTCTCAGGAGAATGAGAGGAACAGTCTCAACCGCGGAATTCGCAGCTTTGAGGACTTCAAGGTCTCGCTCGTGAGTGAGAAGTGACTTGGCATCGGAGTATTTCGCCCACGCAATTTTCGATACTTCATCGTTTGGAATGAATTTCCCAGAGATCTCTTTCGCTGACCAGTAGTGTGCAACTTTTGTTCCGTCTGGTATTTCATAGTGTGTAGATGGGAGACGTTGCCCGAGCTTAATTGCGAATCCAGTTTCTTCACGGACTTCTCGGACAGCCGCAGCAGGCGAGAATTCACCCGCATCGAGCTTTCCTTTTGGGAATGTCCAGTCTTGCCGATATTCCCGGTACACCATGAGGAACTCTTTCACGCCACCAGTCTCACGAGTGACAACGGCGCCAGCGGCAGTTACTTCTTTAACGGCCACGAATGCCCACTCGAGTCAGTATGTTCGCAAGGACTCGAGGAGTCGGTTCATCCAATGCCAGGCGTGCTACCGGATGACTGCGAATAAGTTGCTCTTGGTAGTCATTGAGGGGTTGCCCTTGAGTATCACGATGCACGCGAGTCCATGAACCATCGGGGCTTAAGTGCCATGCAGCTGTTGATTCCGCAAAGGCAAGATCAAGTGTTTCGGTGATACTGGCGCTGTCTGCTTTATTGAGCCGAACGAGTACTTCAACTCGACGATCAAGATTGCGGTGCATCAGGTCGGCACTTCCAATCCATACTTCGCAATCGCCGGCGTTCCCAAATTCGTAGACCCGACTATGTTCCAGAAATCGACCAAGGATGCTTCGCACTGTGATATTTTCGCTTAACCCCACCACACCGGGACGTAGCGAACAAATGCCTCGAATGAGCATTTC
>JBAXRV010000022.1:0-25061 GCA_037131045.1 Actinomycetes bacterium | reverse complement strand
GTCTAAGACATCAAGCAATGCGAGTTCATCTGCGTTTTCCAGAATCAAATCAGCCAGGGTAGTGAGTACAGATTTACGAGCGCCCGGAGAAAAGGAAGACCATGGTCCGTTGAATGCAGCCCGGGCACCAGCAACGGCCATGTCGACTTCGTGAGCACCACATTCTGATACATCGGCCAGGCTTGTACCCGTGACTGGGCTGATGTCAGGGGTTGTTGTGGCTGTGGCAACTCGGGCGCCGTTGATGAACGCGCGACCATCACAAGTCATGGTGCGGGACAAGGTGTCCCAGAATGCCCGATTTTTCATGTACCCACCTGCTCGGTATTCTTTATAATGTATTTCAAAGAATAGTAGCCAAACTAGCGTGCATCTCGTAGGGTTTTAGTAAGAAATTCTCAGGAGGCGTTGTGGCAAGGCCAAAAGCCCAAACAGAACAACGAAAAAACCTGGTTCAGGCTGCCATGGATGCTGTGGCCTCTCGAGGCCTATCGGGGTTACGGCTCAAAGATATCGCCGAACACGCTGGTCTTTCTATTGGATCGGTGAGTTACTACTACCCGGAACTTAATGATCTTTTAGTTGAGGCTCATCATGAGGCGATGGAGCGGTTCTACTGGAATCGCGTTGAACGCGTTGCCTTGTGTAATAGTGCCATTGAAGCAATTCAGGTTGCAGTACGTGAAGGAATTCCTGAAGAACCTGTCACCTCTGACGTGTACATGCTCTACGAACTGCACACGTATGCAGGTCGAAGCTCTGCTCACGCAGACTTGATGACTGATTTGTGGGAAAAGGAAGTCTCGGTGTACCAGGGCATCATTGAACGTGGCATTGCCTCGCAAGAATTCTTAACCGTACAGAGCCCACGCACAATTGCTGAAACGGCTGTTGCATTAGAAGATGCCTTTAACTTGCACCTAGTCAGTAGCAACAGTGGAGTCAGTTCAGAACTTGGTCGCGATCGATTGCTCGCATACTTAACTGGCGTTTTAGGTTTTGTTCTTTAACGTGCATTAGAGCGCATTGCTGAGTTGTTCAGCAATGTAGGCATGCACGGCGCGTGCCTCGTCACTTATGTCGCGACTGGTATCGGTGACAAGAACAATTGAACTTGGTTCACACGTGTCGCTAATTGCGCGCGATACTGTCAGACGCCCGTCCAGAGTGATTGGGCTTGCAGGATTTGTTCCTAAAATCGTGTAACCAAGTCCGTTGCCGACCATCGAGCGCACCATCTCGTAGGACGGCGAACGGTAGGCAATGTTGGGTGAGAGGCCAGCATCAACAAAAAGCGACATCACGTAACTGGGCAGTGGTGAACTGTCGAGCAACACCATCGGTTCATCTTTGAGTTGTTCCAAACTGACGCTGTCTTGATCTGCGAGCGGATGCAACGCTGGCAAAAGTACGTAGGGAGCTAGTGACGCAATTTGAGTGGACTTAGTCCACCAATCTGGAATTTCGGATTGGTAGGTGATGAGGAAATCTGCTTCTCGCACGCCTAAGTGATGTATTAAATTATCTTGGTTGCCCTCATATACTTTGATGTCGACATTGGGATCAATTGCGCGGTAGTCACTGATGATTCGAGGAATTAAGAATGGAGCAAGGGACGAGTAGCAACCGATTGCCACGGTGATGATGTTGTGGTCGTCTGCTATCTCACGCCGGCTTGCTGTTGTTGCACCCAGTGGAACAGACGAACCATAAGAACGATTTGAATAAACCAACGCTGGTCCACTTTCAGCGACGGCAGCATCTTCCACTTCACCAATGAAGACGTAGTGGCTTCCATAGAGAATTTCACTTTTCAATTCGCAATCAAAAGTGACCAGCGCGTTCTCAAGTGACCACGAACCAAGTCCGGTTTCTAGCCAGGTACCAGCAGCGAACTTATCTTCAATGGGAGTGCGACCAGCAAAGGCATCGGAAATCCAAGCTTGGCTATCGCGTAGTACATTCACACAAAACCGACCGTTAGTGCGGATAACATCCGCAGTTTTCGTATTTTTATTGACACACACTAAAAGTGAGGGCCGATCAGAATCAGCAGACACTGAACTCATGGCACTGACTGTTGCACCAGACCGTCCAGCTGGGCCATCAGTTGTCACAATCGAGACAGTTGTGGCCGAGCGGCTCATTCCTTCCAGGAATACGTCACGAGTCGTCATCGAGAAAACGTCATCACATAGTTACGAAGCGCACTGTCTGTGGCCACATCCACCATCGTCATCGCTAGTCCCTTTGCACCGTCAACGACCGCTTGATCGGCATCGGGTGTAATGCTGGCAGCAGCAAACTGATGCTGATGATTCACAGCAGTGCCGGAATTAATTCCAATATAAGGGTGGAATGATGCAACAACTGCTGACACATTTCCCATGTCAGTACTTGCTCGGTTCATCCGAGTAGCAGGCTCTGGTGCATCAAAGCGGCGCCCGAGCGATTCGGCATTTGCTCGATAACGAGAGGTGAGTTCGGTGTGGTTGGTGAATTCAGAATATGGGTTCAGATCATCTTCAATATGAAGTGTGCAACCCGTTGCCAGCGCGCCAGCTTCAAAGCACTTCACAACACGTTGATAGATGTCATCGAGTTCAGCCAAGGTATTGGCACGCACGTACCAACGACCTTCGGTGCGCTCTGGGATTGCATTAGCGACTTCACCACCTCTGGTCACAATTCCATGAACCCGAACAGTCGGTGACAGTTGTTGGCGTAGCAATCCGATTGCAACTTGGGCGATAGTAAATGCATCGGCGGCATTAATGCCATGTTCTGGATACGCCGCAGCATGTGAGGCCTTGCCTGTGTAAGCCACATCGATGTGCTTGACCGCAAATGGATTGCCGTGATCCACATCAACTGGGCCAGGGTGAATCAGTGCTGCTACATCAACTCCGGCAAAGGCATTCTGGGACAGCATGGCAATTTTGCCACCGCTTCCTTCTTCTGCGGGTGTTCCGAAAACGACGATAGTTGCATCAAGCTGACTGGCTACTTCTTTAAGAGCAAGGGCCGCGCCAACTGATGCAGATGCGATGATGTTGTGACCACATGCGTGACCAAGTCCAGGTAGTGCGTCATATTCTGCGCACAGTGCAATGGTTAAATCGCCCGTTCCATAAGTGGCTTTAAATGCTGTGGCGAGCCCAACGAAATTGTGCTCCACCGTGAATCCATGTCCTTCGAGGAATTGTGCAAGATAGGCACTCGATTCATGTTCTTGCCAAGCAATTTCTGGATGAGCGTGAATCCAATGACTCACTTCGACTAATTCGCCGCGAAGGGAATCAACGACTTCTTGAACTCGTACCTTCGCGTCAGTCACTGTTATTCATCTCCTGGTACACCATAGGACGGTGCATCCGATGGATCGAGCGCGCGAGTCACGTAGTCGGCGGCTTGCGGTGCCCACACTGAGTATATGGCGCGCAGTGTTGTGATGGGATCGTCGTCCCAATCCACTCGCAAGTTTGTGCTGGGCCAGGCAACGGTGGTTGCCACGAGTACGGCTGCTGACTTCACTGGGCCAGCTTCACCGCCGGCGATAACACCAGCTTCCAATGCGCCAATCAATCGGTCGGCTAGTTCTCGATCAGCGGTTGAATTAAATGCATCGACCATTGCTTGAATCACATTTGGGTTCGCTAAAAGATTGCCTGCTGCTGCAACGTTGGTGTCGGTTACTTCAGCATTAATTCCCAGCGACTTGGTTCCCGAATACACGGCCGCACGTCCTTCACTATCGACAACAGTGAGTTGGCGATATTCAGGATGCGTTGCAACGGCACTGATGTGGTCTAAAGCGTCATGTGCGTTGAGTCCGGATGCAAGTGCATCAAGAAGTGCGGGACCTAACCGCGGATCAGTAACGTTTTGTGTAGAGACGGCGCCAACACCAGCGCGCACATTAGGGCAACGGGCACCAACTGCTGGACTTGAACTGCTAATTGCAACTCCGAATGCACCTGTGCGGGCACAGCGCGCAGCGATGCTAATCGTCATTAGCCCCGACTCTCAGGAATAACAGCTGTGGCATCAATTTCGACAAGCCATTCGGGACGTGCCAAAGCGCTGACTACAAGTCCAGTCGACACATAGTGCACGCCTTTAAGCCAGCGACCCATAACTAAGTACACAGGTTCGCGGAACCGAATGTCAGTGAGGTAAATCGTGATCTTCACAATGTCACCGAGTTCTGAGCCAGATTCACGCAGCAGCAATTCAATGTTGGCCATTGCTTTTTCGGCCTGAGCTGTGACATCACCAATACCCACAGATTCGCGAGTATCGAGGTCTTGACCAATCTGGCCACGCAAGTACACGGTGTTACCAGCGACAACTGCCTGGGCTAAGTCGTTATCCAAGTTTTGCTCGGGGTAGGTGACTTTAGTGTTGAACGGGCGAATTCGGTTGTGAGTCATGATTGTCCTTCTGGTTCACGTGCCACAATACGGCGCCTGTTAGGCAAGATTATCGGACAGGACGCCTATTCGAACAAGTCGATTTAACTCAAAACTAAGTTCGATTGGTTCGATACACTGCATACATGCCTTCCTACACTCTTCGGCAACTTGAGTACTTGGTTGCCGTGGCTGAATATGGGTCCGTCAGTGGGGCGGCTCTTGCCCTTCACGTATCGCAGTCCACGTTGTCCAGTGGGATTAGTGAGATTGAAAAGGCACTGAGTTTGCAACTTCTTGTGCGACACCATGCCAAGGGTGTGAGTCTGACTCATGCAGGTGAGCGGCTTTTGATCAAGGCTCGCGCGATGCTTGATGATGCTCAGTTACTTGAACAAGATGCTCGTGATTTGGGTAGTTCACCTGTTGGCGCCATTTCCGTCGGCGTTTACAGCGTGATTGCTCCGTACCTCGTTCCTGAGTTGCTGACTGCTCTGGCGCGAGATTTTCCCGATCTCGATGTGCGAATTGACGAAGTGAGCTTGCCGGACCTCAATGACGGCCTCATGAGTGGTCGATTTGAAATTGGCTTGGGATACGACTTTGGACGCGCACCCGCGATTCGGGTGCAACGACTTTTTGATGTGTCGGCACATGTTGTTGTGCCCAAGAATCATCGTCTTGCAAATCATAAGTCGATTGCATTGCATGACATCGCTGACGAGCCGATTGTGTTACTGGATCTGCCACACAGTAGGGACTATTTCGAACGGGTGTTTCAGGTTGCAGGTGTCAGTCCGCATATTCGCTATCGCTCAGGAAGTACCGAACTTGTCCGCGCACTTGTGGCGCGCGGCATGGGGGTTGCACTGCTGAACATGCGACCCGCTCACAACACAACAGTCGATGGGCATACTTTTGTGATGCTCGACGTCAAAGATGACATTCCACCGGCACATGTGGTCGCAATGACCCTGGACTCTGCTCAACCTACTCGTCGTACCCAAGCAGTACTTGATGCCGCTATTGGTTTGACGTCCACGATGTAAATACCTGTGTGTACATGTCTCGAACATCTTGCGAGCAATTCGGAGCTGGACTGAGTCGACTCACAACATCTGCCGGTGGTATCACAGCCGGGTCTTGGCGAATGGACTTATCCATAAACTCATCCGAGCCAACAATGTTGTTGTCGTAACCCGTGAAATTACTTTCAGCGGCAATATTCTTTGGGTCCATTAACCAGTTAATAAATGTCTTAGCGTTGTCCAGATGTGGTGCGCCCACGGGAACTGCAATGTTGTCTGCCCATAGGTTTGCGCCATCGGTTGGATAGATATAGATCATGTTTGGAATTTGTGGACGCATGCGATGCACTTCACCATTCCACGTGTGCTCCAAAGTATTTGTTCCATTAAGCATCCGTTCCGTTGCACCGTCAGACTCGATAATGGCTGGCTTGAAGGCCATCAACAGATCAAGAGCTGCTTGAAACTTTGTTTTGTCAGTTGTGCACAGATTGTTGCCTGCAACACCTACTGCGCGAAGTGCGGCTGATACAACTTCCATTTCATCTTTCAAAACGCTGACCTTAGGGTCTTTTGTGGTGAAGAAATCGTGCCAAGACTTAATGGTGGGGCAAAATGGGTCAATTGGATTACATGCGATACCAGTTGTGCCATACATGTAGGGCGCGGTGTATTTTCGACCCGGGTCCCAGTACACATCCAGCATGGACGGCGTGATGTTTTTTCCATTCGGAAAGCTTGCTACGTCTATGGGTTCAAGTAAGTTCAGTTCCCGCATTTGCGCGGCCATGTAGTCGGCAGGAAAAATAATGTCGTAGCCAGTGGCACCGGATTGAATTTTTGCCAGCAACGTTTCGTTGCTGTCGTACACGTCAAGGATGACCTTGATACCAGTCTCGTTTTCAAAACGCGTGACCTCATTCGGATCAATGTAGTCAGTCCAGTTGTATACATGGAGTTCCTGAGAAGTCGTGGACACCAGGTCGCTGGACCCAGCGCAGGCGGTCAAGGTGAGCGCAACTATTGCACTAAGGGCTGCCCGCATCATCGCACTTTTCACTTAAGGATTATGGAGCACACGAGACCGTAGATGCAAAAAACTGGAGCCCCACCCGAAAGTGAGGCTCCAGTTCTTTGTGTCGAAATTAGTTCTGTTCGCCCAACCAGGTAGTGAATACCTGGGTGTACAGGTCGCGAGCGTCCTGGCCACATGGAGGAACTGCAGAGATGAGCGCAGTCTTATCTGCTGGCACAACCACTGCTGGGTCGGCCTTCAGCGAGTCACTCATGAACGCATCGGAACCGGTGATGCCGTTGTCGTAACCAGAGAAGTTACTTTCAGCACCAGCGTGCGCAGGATCCATCATCCAGTTGATGAAGATCTTTGCGTTGTCTAGGTTTGGAGCGCCTACGGGAACAACTAAGTTGTCTGCCCAAAGGTTCAAACCTTCTGATGGGTAGATGTATTCAACGCCAGGAACTTTATCCTTCATGCGGTGAGTAGATCCATTCCATGCGTGACGTACGTTGCTGGTACCAGCAATAACGCGTTCGATACCACTGTCGGAATCGATTACAGCAGGCTTGAAGCCCTTGAGTAGGTCAGCAGCAGCTGCGTACTTGGCCTTATCTGTTGTACACAAGTCAGCTGGGGCTACGCCGGTTGCGCGAAGTGCGGCTTGGACAACTTCAACTTGGTCCTTAAGTGAATCCATTTTCGGAAGGCCAGCGGTGAAGTAATCGTGCCATGACTTGATGTTCGCGCATGCTGGTTCAGCAGTCGTGTTACATGCAATACCGGTTGTTCCATACATCCAAGGAGCGGAGTAGTGACGTCCTGCATCCCAGTACACATCGTTGAGCAAGTTTGGCTTGATGTTCTTGCCGTTCGGGAATGTAGCTGGCTCAACCTTCTGAAGAAGATTCAGTTCAATCATTTGCTTAACCATGTAATCCGAAGGAACGATGACGTCGTAACCCGTTGCACCGGATTGTAATTTCGCAAGCAATGTTTCATTGCTGTCGAATGTGTCAAGGATGACCTTGATACCAGTCTCGGCTGTGAACGCGGTGAGCTGTTCTGGGTCGATGTAATCGGTCCAGTTGTATAGGTGAACTTCACCGGAACCCGATGTTGGGAAAGCGGCGGATGTGTCTGCAGCAGTTGGTGTACCGGAAGTAGATGAACCTCCACAAGCGGTCAATAACAGTGCTGTTGCCGCAGCAATTGCAGCGGCGTAGGAGGCACGGCGCCTCTTGATGTTTCCCATTGTTTATCTCCTTCTTCGGTTGAGAACGTAGGAACTAATCAACACAATGCCAGAGAACAGGAGCAACAGTGTGGATATTGCGTCCACTTCTGGTGTCACTGTTGAACGGATCATGCCGAAAATGTAGACCGGAAGGGTGGTTGACCCTGGCCCGGAGATGAAAAACGACGTAATAAAGTCGTCAATCGAGATAGCAAATGCCAATAAAGCCCCAGAAACAATGGCTGGTGAGAGTAGTGGCAGGGTTATCCGGCGCAAGATTTGACGTTCATTTGCACCAAGATCGGCAGCGGCCTCAAATGGGGCCACGTCGAGTTGCCCGAGCCTTGCTCGAATAGGCAACAAGGCAAAGGGAATACAAAATGCCGTGTGAGCAATCACCATTCCGAAGATTCCAAGCGGAATGTGAACGGCCATAAAGAAACCCAAGGTACCGACCGCCAGAACAATTTCCGCGATGATCAGAGGTGCACCGATGAGACTCCATGCAAATGCGGAACCTAATCGGCGCATTCTTACCAGCCCAAGTGCTGCAAGTACTGCAAGCACTGTCGACAATAGTGTGGCTGCAAAAGCGATTTTGAACGAATTCTTTAGCGCGCGCTGCATGTCGTCGTTGTGGAAAGTTTTGAAGTACCACTTGGTAGAAAAATGTTCCCAGATGGTTGCAATCCGACTGGAGTTAAACGAATACACAATCACGTGCACAAGTGGAATGTATAGGAAGAACAACACAAACCAAGAGACTGCTCGGAATGTGGGGAAGTTGCGAAGGTTAACTAGCTTGCGACGCTTTGTCGCGGTGATGGTCGCTGAACTCATATCAAGCTCACCTGGTCTCCAAACTTCTTAGACACCCAACGAATGAACTGAACCAAAAGCAGTGTGAGCAGAATCAACAGGACAGACAAGGCGCAACCGAATGGCCAGTTACGGGCTTGTGTGAAATTCAATGCGATGACGTTTGCAATCATGTTCGTCTTTCCGCCACCAAGCATGTCGGATTGCAAGAATGAACCGAGCGCAGGAATGAACACGAGTGCGATACCAGCGATCACCCCGGGACGAATCGATGGGAAAACAATTCGACGAAACACTGTCCACCGTTTGGCGCCGAGATCGTAAGCGGCCTCAGCAAGCCGAAAATCGAAACGTTCTGCGCTGGCGTAAATCGGTAAAATCATGAAAGGCAAGAACACATAAGTTAAACCAATCATGGTTGCTATCGGCGTATAAATTATGTGGAAACTCTCGTACCCCAATTTGTGAGCGATCCAACCGATGGGGCCGTTGTCATCAATAATCTGCCGCAGACCGTAAGTTCTGATCAGGATGCTAATCCAAAATGGCAACGTGACTGCGGCCACCAAAATATTGCGAGTGCTTTCGTTGCGCGTTGCTATCCACATCGCAATAGGTATTGACAACAAAACGGTTGCCACAGTTGTTACGGCTGAGTATTGGAATGAGTGCCAGAGCACTTTGACATAGCGGGTATCAAACGAAGTTGTGCCGTCTAAGTTTTCGAGAACAAATAAGTCTTTATAGGCTTTTGCCGAGAAGTGCCATGAAACACCCATGCCAATTTTTGCTCGTTGCAAGAACGAGTAGACAACGGTAATGAAAAGTGGGATGCCGATGGTGAGGAACAGATAAGCAATCGTGGGAATTGCTAACCAGGGACTGGTTTGCCCAGGGCGACCACGCACTAGTTTGCTCATGAAGCCACCGTGCGTGCGGACTGGTCTAGCGGCGAGAAGCTTACGGTTTCACCGCGGTCAGGAACGCGAACTCCGTAAGACGGTAAGTGGGCGACCACTTCAGTGGTTCCAAGATCGATGTGTACTCGGACTGTTTCACCAGTAAAGATCACATCGCGGACAATTCCCGTTAGTGAGCCTGAGCCTTCGCTGATCTTTAAGTCTTCAGGTCGAATTGCAATGGTGACCGGGCCAGAGGTGGGGACTACACAATCTGATGCAATGACTGCACGTGCGATAAAACCGCCGCCAGGAACTTCTACGCCGTTGGCAGTAGCAGTTCCATCGAGCAAGTTTGTTTCACCGATGAAGTCAGCTACGAAGCTATTGACCGGGCGACGATAAATCTCTTGTGGAGTATCAAGTTGAACAATGTGTCCATCCTTAAATACTGCGATGCGATCACCCATCGACATGGCTTCTTCTTGATCGTGTGTGACAAATACGAAAGTGATCCCGGTTTGCTGCTGTAGGCGCTTAAGTTCAATCTGCATGCCACGACGAAGCTTGAGGTCCAATGCACTCAGTGGTTCATCAAGCAGGAGTACTTTTGGTTGCTTAGCTAACGCGCGAGCAAGTGCAACACGTTGCTGTTGACCGCCGGAAAGTTGACTTGGACGGCGCTTATCCAAACCTGAAAGTGACACTTGATCAAGAGCATCTGCAACACGCTTTGCTGTTTCATCTTTACTTATGCCTTCCATCTCAAGTCCAAAGGCAATGTTTTGAGCCACTGTCATGTGTGGAAAGAGTGCATACGATTGGAAAACAGTATTTACGGGACGACTGTATGCAGGAAGATCATCAATTCGTTGGCCATCAAGTGTGATGACACCGCTGTCGGGATACTCAAGACCAGCGATAGAGCGCAATAAAGTTGTCTTGCCACAGCCTGATGGTCCAAGCATGACGAAGAATTCGCCTTCGCGAATATCTAGCGACACATCATCGAGTGCGTGGACTGTGCCACCTTCTGGTGTCGTAAACGCCTTGCTGACGTTGGCAATGTTCAGGAACGAATTAGTCAAGAGAGATCCTTTGCATCAGGGTTTGGGCAGTAGTGCAATACTGCCCTATGCGCTTGGGCGTGAGGGTGAAAACTTAAGCATTTCTGCTGATATTGGTCGTTCCTGAACAATGTCAGCAACAACTGCTCCAGTACCAAGAGCCAGCATGTTGCCAATCATTCCGTGGCCAGTAGCCGTTATTACTCGAGGCGCATTAGCCAACGGACCGATATAAGGCAAACCATCTGGGCTGGCAGGGCGTAGCCCAGTCCATGGGTCAATGTTTGCCGCACGTGGTGGCAGGTGCAGAACCTCGCTGGCAGTTGCATAGAGCTTGTCGATTGCCTTGCGATTAATGGAACGGTCATTGTTCGAGGTCAGCGCAAACCCAGTGCTCAAGCGGTAGCCGTTTGCCTCTGGGTTTGTCGCCAGGCGTTGTTCGGCAAGCATCATGGGGCGATCGGGCATGTTAGTCATATTTGGGAGTGTGACGGAGTGTCCCTTTGCTGCAATCAAGCTCAGCGAGGAGCCAACCATCTTGGCAATTTCATGTGACCAGGTTCCTGCAGCAAGCACTACGTAATCGCTCGTCCAAGAATCTTTATCCGTTGTTACATGCACAAGGTCGGCGCGATGCACAACGTTCGTGACGGTTTCTCCGGTGCGATAGTCAACACCAGCACCGTCATTGAGTTCACCCAGTAAGTTCACAAAGCGACGTGGATCAATCCCGTAGTCAGTGCTGAGTTCAAGAACTGCCTTAACGTTGTCCTTCAAGATGGGTAGATCTCTGCGGGCAGATTCCACGTCAACAAGTTTTGTTCCTACCCCGTGACTGGTGAAGAGATCATGTTCTTCATGTGCTAATTCTTCGGCGCGATCCGACGAGAAAATGTAGTACAACGCTTTTTCGGTTCGTCGCAATCCGTGGTTAACAATCAGGTCATCAAAGAGCCCCATGCTGCGTTGCAGAATTTCGTTGAGCGCTGGTGCGTTACGGTCAACGTGTTCCATTGTGCAAGCGCGCATGAACTTAAGGGTCCACGAGGCAAGTGCTGGACCAGCACTAGGAGAAACACCAAATGCGCCCGAACGTTTCACAAGTTCTTTGATACCCATCGACACCATGCCAGGTGCAGCGAACGGAATGATGTGGCTTGGAGCAACCCAGCCAGCATTTGCCATCGAAGTTCCAAAGCGTGGTTCGCCAGAATCAACAACGCGTACGCTGATGCCTTCTTTAGAGAGCTGCCATGCAGTTGCTCGACCTACAACACCGCCACCAATCACGGTGACCTGAACATCAGTATTTGCCATGGCTAGAGCCTATGACCTTAGAGAAATGAAACTTCCTCGAATGGGTTACCTGTGGCAGGGGACACATTCACCCAGACTCGACGGTTCACGGAATCGCCCATAACGCCCATAAATGAGTACATGTCGGCAGTAAATCGACCCAGTACTTGGCAGACGCCTGACTCTTTATTCGTCAGGGCCTGTTCCAACGTTTCAATACCTGTGAGTGAATCCCGAGTTGCTTCAATAGCCGCTAACCGAGTGGCCGAACTTTGCGAGATCTCATGTTCCCGAGTGAATGCGTGATTCGTATGAACTGAGACCAGCTCGTGCAGCGGAACATCGATAACGCCATCAGCTGCTGCCTCGACCATATAGAGGTCGTGTGCATCGAGCACAGTGTAGGTCTGACCAACTGCGTGCGGAATGCTGCGAATGAACGCAATCGCCTGCTCAGCAGTCGGTTGATGTAAGGCACCGCGGGTAACAAAATCCACGGGCATGCCAGTGAGGTCGGTTGCCAGGTCGAGCGCATTAACAACAACGACAACACCATTTGAATTCGCGCCGCACGTTGCAAGCGAACCTGGGTAGGTGGCTGCCACAACTCCAAGTCCATTGGCATCTTTCACATTCAAAATCGTTTGCATGGTGTCAGTCCACCCAGGCAGATCCATTGTTTGTCCGGCAACGCGAACCTCATCGCGAGTAATTGCAATCGCAGTACACGCCATGCCGCCGGTCATAGCCCAGGATTCGTCCAGCATCGAGAGTGCTGCGACTTTGTGCCACGGCATTCCTGAACCGTGAGCCATTGCTTCCAGTTCATCAACAAGGTCAGGTAGGTGTTTGCGCGCAGTGTCCCATGCACCGACTCGGGTGAGTCGGTCAGCGAGGTCAAGCGGATCTACGTTGTTGCGTTCAAAATGTGCAACCCATCGCTCCCATGCTCGTGGCAATGCGTCAACAAATTGCTCGCCTAGTTGGGCGCCACGTTGCGCACCAGTTCCTTGGGCCTGAACACGGTATGCCATCTAAATCACGTACTTTCTCGTTAAGGTCGTTACTTGTGCGGGTTCGCACGTGATGATGTCGTCATTAAATCGCACGGTGTAATCATTGGCATCGACATGTGCATCGAAATCGATAGAACCTAAGACGCCATGGCGAACCATGTCCGTTCCTCGGATAGTTCGAGTATTGCGCACGGGCACGCTGCGTCGGCCTGCAACATGAGCGGTACTCATAGAATTTGTGAAGTGCACGCCTAGCTCTGCGGCGCTCGCTCCAAATGCGCCGAACTGAGCAGAGATGGTCAAGGGTTGGGCGTTTGCAACAGTTGAGCCAGGATCGCCAACGACACCCCAGGCAGGAATCCCAGATTTAATGACCATGTTCGGTTTGCTTGCAAACGATCGATAGGGCCACAGCACGATATCAGCAAGCAGTCCGACTTGAAGTGAACCGACTTCGTGGCTTAATCCATGAACCAGAGCCGGGTTAATCGTAATTTTTGCAACGTGGCGAAGAACCCGCTCATTTTCAACAACGACGTCCTGAGGTGCAACTGAGCCATCAAGAATCGCTCGATCGGCAAACATGCTGGCCATGGCGAACGTCTTTCGCCAGGTGTCGTCGGCACGACCCATTCCTAGAGCATCAGAGGATGTCACAGGGATCACGCCCATGTCATGCAATCTATTTTCTGCTGCCATCGTTGCCTGGCGTACCCGACGTCGTGCAATTTCAATATCGCTTGGCAACTCTGGATTCATACCGTGCGCCGAAATAATCATGGCGACATGTTCGTCGGCGGCATTAATTCCAAATGCCAACGTGGGGTTAGTCGAACTGGCCAAAATATTATTCAGCCCAGCAAGTTTTAACACATCAGGTGCGTGTCCGCCGCCGCAGCCTTCAACGTGATACGCGTGAACTGCACGTCCCGCAATCGCAGCAATGGTGTCTTCCACGTGCATCATTTCGTTAAGTCCATCTGTGTGCAGGGCCACTGCAACATCGTGTTCATCGGCAAACGTCAGTGTTGTGTCAAGAGTGCGTGGGTGCGCGCCCGTATCCTCATGAATCTTGAAGCCGCAAACCCCACCTTCAAGTGCTTCGAACAGCGGATCATTGGTGGAACCTGCGCCTCGCCCAAGGATGCCGACATTCAGGGGCCACGCTGCAAATTGTTTGTGTCCATGACCCAGAGCCCATGCCGACCCCACGCCAACGCCCCAAAAAGGTCCAAACTCTTGGGAAATTAACGTGGTTATGCCACTGGACAATGCTGCGTCACATACTCGGGGAGCCATAGCGTGCACGTGCGAATCAATTCCCCCAGCTGTAGCGATGAGTCCTTCGCCAGGAATGATGACGGTGCCGCTTCCGACCACGACCTCAATGTCGTCCATCGTGTCAGGGTTACCACTGCGTCCAATTGCACTAATTCGGCCTTCGCGAATTCCGATACTCGAAACTCGAATTCCTTGCACAGCATCAATGATTAAAACGTTAGTAATCACAACATCGCATGATTGGCTTGGCCGGGTTGACTGCATACCCATGCCATCGCGGGCATTCTTACCAAAACCAATTTGCAGTTCATTGCCACGTTGTCGATCATCTGATTCAACGCGAATAACTAATTCAGTATCACCGAGGCGGACAAAATCGCCAGCACGTGCACCGTGAACTGCGATGTCTTGTTGGGCGTCATGGAATTCATTCATGACGCACCACCGTCTAAGTATCCAAGTTCACGGGCGCGACGCATCGCCTCGGCTTGGGCGCCTGGAGCATCGAGTGGTCCGTCAACAAGTCCTGCAAAGCCAATAAGTATTCGATTGCCCGAGATGGGGACGAGTTGAACCGACGTTGTGAGTCCAGCAGGAAAGTCAATGTGTTCTCCGGCCTGTATAAAAAGATGTCGACCGTAGGCGGCTTCCCGATCAAAAAGCAACCGAGGGTTTACTTCGAAAAAATGCATGTGGGTTGTCACTGAAATATTTATTGTCGAATCGTTTCGCACAGCAAGCGTGACGATGTCCTCTGATTCCAATGCAGGCAGTGGTTCAAGACGGGTCACAGATCCAGGAGAGCTGGAATCTGGTGTGCTTGGGAAGTCGATCACAACAAGTCGTCGGCCATCATCGAAAACCGCTTCGACACTGATACCCGAAAGCATTGTCGCAACCCCATCAAGTAACTCACTTGGTTTAACGGCCGTAAGTCCGGCTTGGATTGCTTGGGCATGGGTTGCGCCATCGCGTGCTGCTTCCAACACAGCGTGTGAAATCAGGGCAGTTGCCTCCGGGTGGTTGAGTTTGGTTCCACGCGCGCGTCGATCCTCTGCCACCCGGGAGGCAGTGAAGATCAACAACCGATCGAGTTCGCTGGGTGTAAGTTCCACAATGCTGATTCTGGTCTAGCCGAAGACTCGTTTGCCACCAAGCCAGGTTCCAATGACTCCAACGTTGCGCAAGTCAAAGGGCTTGAGTGAATGAATGTCACTGTCGAAAAGCACCACATCAGCGCGTTTTCCAAGACTTAAATCTCCCCAGCTCTGAGTTTCCCCGGCTTGCACCGCAACTCCGTGGGTATAGGCAGTAAGTGCTTCATCCAAAGTGATACATTCGCTGGCATTCCACGGGCCAACACCGTGATCGGTAGTACGCGTAACAGCGATGCCGATTCCTTTCATTGGAACCGGGCTGGTCACTGGCCAGTCCGAACCGAATGACACTTTTGCACCGCCACGAAGCAATGTGGCAATCGGATATTGCCGATCCGCTCGTTCCTGACCAAGCCGAGGAATAGTCAACACCGTTTGTTCTGCTTCGAGTTGGGCCCACAGCGGCTCAAAGTTCGCGATCACACCAAGTGAGCGATAACGATCGAGATCATCCGCATCGACAAGTTGGCAGTGAGCCATAATCGGATTATTTGCAGTGCCATGAACTGCGATGGCATTTTCGAAAGCATCGAGCGCATTGCGCACACCTGCATCACCAATTGCGTGAATATGTGGCTGGAATCCCAAACCCACACATTCGATGACAGCTTCGATCAGTTCTTCTCGGCGCCAGTTTGGAATTCCGTGTGACGTAGGGCAGTCGCAATACGGTTCAAGAACTGCGGCCGTTCCGCCTTCGAGTACGCCATCGGCAAAGAATTTAATCGTGTGTCCAGTGAGAAGTTCTGGTGCTTCGTTATCAACTCGCGCTTTAAGACCAGCCATCGTAGGAAACGCAGTGCGCCACTTACCTTCAGGTTCGGCCAGCCACGCCAGGTTAGCTCGAAAAGTGAGCACACCAGCTTGCGCACCTGCTAACCAGGCCTCCAACGTGTCAGTAGAAACCCAAGCATCTTGTGCCCACGTCACTCCAGCGGATGCAAATGCAAGCGAAGCCGCTTGGACTGCCTTGATGTTTTGTTCGGCATTCAATGCGGGCAGCAGGTCGTAGACCATTCCCCACGCACCCCATTCGCGTAACGTTCCCATCGGCGTTCCATCGGGACGCATTGCAATGTCGCCATCGATTGGTTGCGGAGTATCGCGTGTGATTCCTGCGCGCTTCATCGCAGCAGTATTGACCCATGCTGTGTGGTAGTCCATCGCACGCAACACAACGGGGCGATCAGGAACAATCTCATCAAGCCAATGCGCATCGAATTCACCACGCGGTGCCAAACTCGGATCGTAGCCTTCACCACGAACCCATTCGGCATCGGGATTTTCCTGCGCCCACTTCTTCACAGCGGCAAGTAAGTCCTCGAGGGTGGCATGACCGCGAACTGGGGCAAACAATGTTTCAATCCCGCCGAACACAGGATGAGCATGACCATCACCAAAACCTGGACCTAGTGTGCGACCTTCTAAATCGATTACTTCATCGGCTGAGTCGATGAGTGCCAAAGCATCATCGCCGTGTGCAACGATGACACCGTCGCGTGCTGCAAGTGCATTCGTGCGCTCATCGCTGTTAATCCAGACCGCGCCGTTGCGCCACACAATCACAGACATGGTTCCTTCTTTCAGGAGTTAAGGGTCAAGCCGTATGCCACCGCGTATCGATGACCAAGCTTTCCTGCCACATTACCCCGACCGACATTTCGCAGACTTGGTAATTGACTTAACAGCGGAACAAGTTCATCATCTGCGGCAGGTCCACCGACGACAATCACATCAACGGGGGCGCGAAGGCCCGCACTGGAAACGATGCGCTCCACGTTGGCGGCAATCACTGATGCCTTTAACCCTTGTCGGGCGATACGCCATTCAGCTGGTGAAAAACCACTTCCGAACGCCAGATATCCGCTTGGACCCATTGCCACTAACGAACCGGTCAAGGTTGCAGCGATGGGTTGATCAACAAAAGTCTTCGCACCATCTTCCGTGAGCACGACGGTCGGTGCTTCCACTCGTTGGGCTGGTCCGCGTTTTATCCAATCGGCAGCGCCACGTGGTACGTCCAATGTGTAAGCAACGGCAGCGGTGAGTAAGTCACCGGCACCAGCAGCAACAACTGCAGTATCAGAGATGAGGTCAATTGTTCCCCCGCCAATGTCAATAATCACAGTGTGTTCCGATATGCCTGGAGTAGTGCGAGCGCCGCGGGCTGCGGCATCAGCTTCAGAAGATGCGTGAGCAACAGGAATACCAAAAATTGCTTCCAGGTCTTGAGTTGGAGTGTGTGCAGACTGTGCCAAGGTTGCAACGGCAACAGTGCGCGAGTGGGATCGGGTGCGAATCCCGCGATTGGTCAGGCTTGCAATGATGTCAACAGCCCACATGTCACTGACCGATGTTGTGAGAAGTCCGGGAATGTCAATTTCTTTAACGATGCCAACTGGACTTGCGGCTGCCACGACCGAAAAGAGTTCATGCCATTCACCCGTGCGATAGTGAATCCGCGCGACAGCACTGCGCGCGGGTAAGGCAGATTCTTTTTCATGGGCAGCGATTACCACAGCGCGCTCACCATTGACCCATCGCGCTAACTGTGCCAAGTATTCGCGTTCGTCATCGCGGGCATTAAATGCGGTACTCAGAGCCCAGACATCAGTTGCCGTCGTCACACTTGATCCAGCAGGGCGTACTTCAATAAAAATGTGTTGTGCCTGTGAGAGTGCCTGTATGTCTATGCGATCAACAATTGGCACGGTAACTGAAATTCGGGCGGCAATCAGAACCGCTTCATCTTGTTCAACTGCGATCCCAACGATGCTCATTCCATTGTCGACCGCAGAGTTCAACAACTGCGCAGCTGTTGAAAAATCAATTGCTGAAGGAATGAGTGCAATGACAGCACCATCGCGATGATTGTGAGAAAGAATCCACGGCGGCGCACTTGCATGAGAATTTCCCACAACGCTATGGCTGGCACATTCAACGATTTCAAAACGTCCAGTGTGTGGTGGTGCTTCGTGCACGGTTGCAGTGTCACTTGTTACCGGATGCCACGGGGCAACAATGACCCGATCAGCGTGGAGTCCGCTGCTGCGTTCAATGTTGCGCAGCAGCGCTGCTGCAGCTTGAACACTTGCGAGTGAGCCTTTGTGCCCGCGAGTTGGTCGGCGGTCCCATGCCTGCGGAAGGCCTGCAACACTGAGCACAATCTCAGTTGTTGAGTTGCCGATATCGACACCGGCGATCACAGTCATAGGGCTATTGTGCAGTCAGTCCGCGGCGTTCGTAGACACTTGCAGCCTGCCGAAAGAGTTGCGCATTAAGTGGAGCGCCGCCGTCTTCTAAGTCGCGGGCAAACTGGAGAAGCGCTTCCTGCGTTGAGCGACCTGGACGCAAAGCATCGTAGAGCGAAAGCACGTATTCATCTGTCATACGCGTGAGCTCACCAGCACGACGAAAGTTTGCAGCGAGTTGGGCATTGCCGTGCTCGGCAGCCACCGTTGCCTGATGTTCGAGGGTGTCTGGATGAATCCTGACGTCGTCGATTGTGACATCACCACGACGAATCGCATCGACTGATACTTCACTGGAGTCTTTTCCAGAAAAACCTTGTGGCATTAGCGCACCTCCATCGTCTCGGGCTGACTTTGGCTGGAGCAGTCTCGCTCAATAGCCACTAAGCCAACGACCTTAGTGTGATACCGAGCTTCAATTGCTTCATCTGAGTATGGATTGCGCATGGGCTCTGGTGTCGCACCTTTCGCGTGACGTCCTGCATTAATGCCCATGAGGCGATACAACTCCCGATTCAATGACGGGGCTACTGAGTACAACTCCAAGTTGGCAAGCGGCGCTAAATCCCGACGATGAATGAGCGCTGTTCCTTTTGCCTGCAAACCGATACTGATTCCAGAACCCGACATCCGAGCTGCCGTTAATCCAATCATTCCAAGATCCACAGTGTCGTTGATGCGCACAATGCGACCAACGCATCCTTCTTCTTCTAAGCCCGCCATAAATTCATGGAGCACGTCCGCGACGGAAAGTCCAGACAGTGTGCGCCAAATGTCTTTTCCAGTTGCGGGGGAGACGCCAATCACAACATCGCGTGGGTCATGACTGACTGCAGCGGCACCTATAGCAACGATGTTGTTTGTGGCATAGGCATGTTGTTCGGCACGAATATCACTCACGGATTGTTGTTGTCGGATTGTGTCGATCACTTGTTGCCGCTGTGCTGATGGCCGATAACCTGTACCCGGTCCCGCGTAGGTGTTTGGGTCAGTGATCAGAGACAGTACATTCATGTCTTCATCAAAAATTGCCGCTGTTTGCAAGTAGTCGCCTTGTACTCGAGCTTTTAACATGTCTAGACAGCGTTGCGCTTCAATGTCAAAACCATTTTCAGCAAGTGCTGCAATGACGTCAAGCATGGTGACATCGGTATCCACGATTGTGCGCGAGGCACTCAGTGGCAACATCAAGTCAGCAGTGGGGATGTCTTTGGAGCCAGCAGCATCAATTGCTTGTTCCGCCCACTGCGATGAAAAGTCACCAAGTCCCAACCACGAGTAGACGGCTGTGACTGCTTCCGTGGCACGGCGTCGCAATGCTGCAACATCAGGCTCACTAGCAGTGCGCAAGCCGCCGTCGACACCCCAGTCACGTTGCATCGCTAAGAAATCATCGATGTCCTCAGAGTTCCAGTTACTGGGTCCAAACATGTTGTCGTAACGTTGAATTGATCCAAAGCCACTGCAAATAAAGTCTGATCCTGCGATGAAGATTGGGTGAGTGCGCGACGTGCGGCGCACATCAGACTCGCTCATTAAGGCATCGTTACCAGTGCACGCTTCAAGATTACGCAACATGACCATGACATTTTCTGCCATGAGTGAGCGCACTCCGCCTGGAACTGATCCAGCAACTGACGCTGAATCGATGCCACCATTTTGTACGCCTTGCGCACCTATGGCACGAGCGAGCGAAACGCAACGCGCTTCCAAATAAAACATGCTGCATTTTTCGGCTCCACCCATCAGAGCCTCAGAGCCACCACCTGATGTGACGCGCATTTTGATACCGCGGGAGGCATAAGCGCTGGTGAGAAACGCCTTAGACCAAGGGGTGTCATCACCATCAACAAAAATCTGTTCAGTGCCGTACAGCGAAACGGTCTCGGCGTACGACACAAGTCCACGCATTCCCATTGCTAGTTCTGTTGCTTCTTCAACCGAACACTGCACAAGCATTCCGGGTGAACCTACGGCTGCTCCGATTGACACTGCAACAGCATTTGATGGAGCATCGCCAAGCACTGGGACCGTGGTTTCAATTTCTCGGAATCCAAAGGCTGCAGCGGTTGCAGCATCAGCAGCAAGTAGCAGCGGGTCATCAGAACGATTTGTCACGTGTGCTTGGTTACTCGGAGTATTGCGAGCGCGCATCTTTGTCATTGCAATGACAAGTTCAGCAGCATTGAGCTTGGATAAAACGTCAGCAAGTTTTGCTGGTGTCATCCCAGATGCAAGCGCTACTAGTTGAGAGCGTGGCACGTTCGTATCCACGAGGTCTCGCGCGAAACTCAAACTATCGATTGCCATTGCTTCCGGGGCAATCGTCAAATCCAAGCCATGCAACGCGATGAACTCATCAATCGTGTCGAACTGGTCGCTGGTTTTTCCGTCCATCTCAATGACAGCGCCGTCATGCACAGTAAGTGATGGCTGCGGGTCGTGCGGAGAATTAAAGGCAACTAAACCGAGGTTTGCATCTGGTGTGGCAAAGCCATCGAGGTTTACACGCTGTTCGTTCATAAAACGAAAGCGGCCAATAACTTCACTCATGCGCGCGCAGCTTGTTCGTACACAGTGATTGCCGCTTGGGCGCAGATGTCATCCTCGTCCCATGATCCGCCACTCACCCCGATAGCACCGACAACGCGATCGTCGTCCCAGCATGGAAGCCCACCTGCGAATGCAATGTAGCGTCCGTTTCCGTTCGCTGACATGCCTGGCAAGTCACCATCAGGAGCGACGCGGGATTTGAGGTCACCAGTGGCAATGCGATTTGTGACTGATGTGTATGCCTTATCAATTGCTAAGTTTGGGCCAGCAAGTTCAGCACCATCCATGCGGTTAAACGCGAGCAGGTTTGCTCCGGCATCGAGCACAGCAATTGACATCGGTGCGTTTATTTCGATGGCCTTGGCCTGAGCGGCTGCAATCATGCGCAGTGCCAGTTCGAGATCAATTTCCATGCGTTCCACTCGTGGCATTACTTTCTCCCAGTCTGAGCGCGCCATGCAGCAGCTCGTGCTCGCATTTTCGCATGCATCCCATCCATGATGTGCACTTGTCCGAGATGTTCCTTTGCGACTTTGGCCACCATTGTGTAATTCGTATCAACAACGTTCGCCACTGGCGTTTGGGCAACCTGCGAAACAAACTGGTAACTATCAAGTGTTGATTGACCCGTCACGTCACTGACCCAATGCACCATCTGGGAATGTGCAATGCGGAAAGCATCTTCAAGTGGCTTAGTCGAGCCAGTTGTCATGATGTGAGTATCTGATTCAATACGTGGCCATGGTGTGCCACTTCCTTTAATGAGATCAAGAATAAGCACAGTGTCCATAGCGCATTCCACAGCAACACCGCACGTTTCGCCTTCGCCTTGGCGAGCGTGTCCATCGCCGAATGAAAAGAGAGCGCCTTCAACATTGACATTTAAATAGCATGTGACACCGGCGCGCATTTCTGGCGTATCCATGTTGCCACCCCAATCCCCAGGAGTCAGAGCTGAGCGCACTTCACCAAGACCAGGCGCGACACCCACTGTGCCGTGCATCGGATCTAATGGAAGTGCTGCTGTGAATGTGGAGTCTCGAGCTTCGTAGTGGACTAGCCGATCAGCAAGGTCGAGTTCGTAAATCCAAGTGCGTTCATCAAGTGGCTGTTGCAAGGTCGCAGTTGTGATGGTTGAGGTCAGAGCTCCGAAGAACGGAACTGTTGTGCTCACGCCCCAGGTGTATCGCGGTTCGATGGATACAAAGTGAACTGCGAGTGTGTCGCCGGGCTCAGCGCCTTCAACATAAAAGGGGCCCGTCTGTGGATTTAAATATCGCGGATCGCACACTTGCGTTGACATATCCGAGATGGAACGCACCCGCCCACCGAAGCAGTCAAACGACCAAGAATCGATAATGGTGCCCGGCTTCACTGACACAACCGGCTGTTGTCCGCCAAAGGTGTAGGCGAATGTTGCGGGGTCAGCATCTTCCTGTGGCGCCCAAGTACAAATGTCATCGGTCATTATGGTTCTCCTAAAGTCGAATAGGGGTGTGAGACATAGTGCCTCACACCCCTATTCGGTTGTTTAACTTTTACTTACGTTCGTGCGCTTCTGCCAAAACAGTCCGTCCGATTTCAGCGTAGATATCAGCGTGCTTCGCCTTTACCCAGTATGCATAAAGCAGACCAACAAGGAGTGTTGCGGCAATTTCGTATGGCAAGTACTTGACCATGAGAGCACCTGACTGGAAACCTGCTGCGAATGCAAGGTTCTTGAACAGCAGGATGAGTACGTACACCATGCCTCCAGCACCAATGATTGGTGCGACCAAGGTTGCTAGGACGCTTCCCTTGTGAACCTTCTTCTTCCAGAAGTAACCAATCACTGCAAGTGAGCAGAGAACCTGAACCACAAGGATGAACGCAGTACCAACCAAAGAAGGAACTGTATAAATGACCTGGTAAGGAATCAATGTTGGTTCTGAAACTGCAGTACCCGATGCATCTGTAATAAACGCAGTGGACTTGGTAGCAAACAGCAACACCATCACAATGTTGAATGCGGTTGCAATCGATGACGCAACGGCAGGTGATTGGTGCTTGTGGTGTGTGCTACCAATTGAGTCACGCAGCTTCTTGGATGGAAGTTCGCGTCCAATGGCGAAGATGTAACGTGAGCCTGCATTGTGGAATGCCATCGCGCAAGCGAATGATCCAACCACGAGCAGAATGCGGTACAAGCCATAGGGAAGCGTGCCCAGGTTTGCCTTAACAGGAATCAGCCACACATCAACTGGTGCTGCACCGGCGGCTGTTTCTACTGCGGTCTTGGCACCGTTAGCAACAACAGCCATCCATGACATGAACGTGTAGAACAGACCAAGTCCGATTACTGCAATGAGCGTTGCGCGAGGAACGATGTGCTTTGGATCTTTGGATTCTTCACCATATACGGCTGTGGTTTCGTAACCGATCCATGACCAGAATGCGAAGAAGATACCCAGAGCAGCAACACCGGCGCCGACCTGTGAACCGTGTGCTCCAGCTGCCAGATCGTGGAAGCCGGCAAGTGGTGACACTGTTTCAGCTGGCATGAAGCCATCAGGTCCACCCTTGATAAGTACTGAGATACCAAATGCAAGAAGCAAAAGTACTTCAGAAACCAGAGTCACGCCTAGAACTGCTGCAGCAAGCGTGATGTCGAAGTAGGTCAGTACCCAAATAAGCAACATGCCTGCGATTGCGATTGGCAACCAACCGATGTTGATGCTGGCCATGCTCTTAAGGGTGTCGGAGGCGAAGTAGGAAAAGCCACCGATGAGGGTGCCTTCGAACAACACGTAGCCGAGGGCGGCAAGTAGACCTGCAGCCATTCCCCACACTTGGCCGAGACCATGTGAGATAAAGCCATAGAAAGCGCCAGTTGTGGTGATGTGCTTTGCCATCGCAGCGAATCCGACAGTGAAAATTGTCAAGATGATTGTTGCGAAGAGGAATCCACCTGGAACGCCAATTCCATTTCCCCAACCTAGGCCAACGGGAACGTTGAAGCTCATGGCTGTGATTGGCGCTGCGTTTGCAACTGCCATGAAGAGCACGGAAACCATACCAATGGCACCCTTGCGAAGGCCGGTATTCTCCTTACGATCTGTCGTCATTTGGCGACCCTTTCGTTTGGCACCACCCGAGCGGTGATGCGTGTCACACGTTGTTTGGCAGACTGCCACAAAGTGAGCGCCACTTCAACGGTTTTCAGGCATTTCTTTGGTTTAAACCAAAATTAACCAAAACTTTTCATTTGGTATGGTGTTTTGGTATGTTTCTGTGTCAGTATGGGTCTAGCCAGATAAGCCAAGGAGGTGCGCGATGGAAGAAACCACGGCTGTGAAGCCCGAGTTTGACTATGGCGTTTTTTCATACGCATCGAAAGAAGAGATGCTCGAAAAGTCCAAAGAGTATTGGAATCCAGGTAAAACTCAGTTCTGGCTCGATTCTGGTGTGCCACTAGTTATTGACCGCCGCGAGGAATATTTCATTTATGACATGTCAGGCAAGCGCCTGATTGATGCCCATCTCAATGGTGGAACCTACAACCTTGGTCATCGCAATAACGAAGTCGTGCAAGCAGTCACAATGGCGATGCAGCATTTCGACATTGGTAATCACCACTTTCCTTCGTTAGCTCGAACTGCGCTTGCCGAAGCTCTTGTGAAAAGTGCTCCGGCTGGCTTGAACAAGGTGATGTACGGCTCTGGTGGCGGCGAGGCAATTGACATCGCGTTGAAGACTGCCCGTCACGCTACCCAGAAACGCAAAATTGTTTCAATCATTAAGGCCTACCACGGTCACACGGGACTTGCTGTTGGCACTGGTGATGATCGGTTCTCGAAGTTGTTTTTATCTGATCGTCCTGAAGAGTTTCCGCACGTACCATTCAATGACTTAGTTGCTATGGAAGATGCGTTGCGTGGCCGCGATGTGGCCGCCGTTATCATGGAAACAATTCCAGCAACGTATGGTTTTCCATTGCCTGATCCTGGTTACCTCAAAGCTGTCAAAGCACTGTGTGAAAAATATGACGCGC
>JBAXRV010000021.1:0-27157 GCA_037131045.1 Actinomycetes bacterium | reverse complement strand
AAGTGCATCGAGTCCTTTAGGGCGAGGGCACTTTGTGCAGTGAACACAGTAAGTGCATCGAGTCCTTTAGGGCGAGGGCAGTTGTGGAATAACCCAGGAGTTATAGGGGTTATAACTGTCAGTCTGGTGTTTTACACTGGGTACATAACTAAATAGTGGTGGTTACAACTCGTAACCCCAAAGCTGTCGGCTTGCCGATTGATCTTGGGGGTGAACGGTTTCGACTTTGGTAGTCGAAATGGGAGAAGCGAGCCGAGAATGTTGGTCATCTCGTAAACGTCCAGCAAAAACAATAAGTGCCAAATCAAACCGCACTGACTTCGCCCTCGCTGCTTAAGTAGCGAGCCCGAGTCCGTCAGCCTAGATGCGTTCCCGCTCTAGTTCCTGGCGTAATTTAGGGAACTTACCAAGGAATCCGGTCGCGGGGTTCTGAGGAAAATTAAACAGTGACTGTGCTTGTCGACATCTTGTTCGCGTGAAGGTCGGAGCAGAGAAAAGCGATAGCGAACTGCGCTCGGAGAATAACCAAATCTTCACCTAAGGACCCGGGTTCGATTCCCGGCACCTCCACTGAAAAAGGCTATGCCCATGTCCGGGCATAGCCTTTTACTATTTTGGAGGTAGAACGGGAATCGGGAGGAGAAAGTCCAGTGGACTTTCGACGGATCCCGGCACCTCCACCACACCCGAGTCTGCGGACTCGGACTAGATGCACGTAGTGCACTGAACTGATGAAGCGACGACGTTGAGTGCTTGCATTTATACGTTCGTCGTTTTTGCATTTCTGCGTGAGTGACGGTCTGGCTATTTGTTACACTCTCACAATGCAACTCACTACCTGTCTTTGGTTCGATGGCAACGCACGTCAAGCTGCGAAGTTTTATGTCAGCATTTTTCCTAACAGCAGCATTGGAAATAATTGGATTGCTCCTGCTGATACGCCAAGCAATGATCAAGGTTCGGAAGTCGTTGTTGATTTCACAATTTTCGGTTTGCCATTCATCGGCCTCAATGGTGGCCCGATGTTTCAGTTTTCGGAAGCAATTTCTTTTCAAATTCCGTGCGCTGATCAGGACGAGATAGATCACTACTGGAACGTACTTACTGCCGACGGCGGGGAACCCGGTCGTTGTGGCTGGTTAAAGGACAAGTTCGGAGTTTCGTGGCAAGTTGTGTCTGCGCAAATGGAGCAATACATCGGCGGTCAGAATCCTGCGGGCGCAAAGGCTGCGACCGAAGCCATGATGACTATGAACAAAATTGAGCTTGAGCAGCTTCGCCGTGCTTACGTAGCGGCTTCTGCCTAACTACTTCTGCGCATGCAAAGATAGTGCTCATGACAAATATTTCGCGTCGCCAGATTCTGGGTGCTTCTGCCGGTTTAGCCACTGTTGGAGTGTTAGCAGGGTGCGCACTCGATGAAGAATCGCAAGCCTCCGATGAAAGTGGTGCAAGTTCGGCGCCAAGTTCGGCAGCGACAGATTCTGGACCAGCAGTGGTTGCGCAGTTGAGTGATATTCCTGTCGGTGGAATTTTTGCTTTTACGAATCCCAGCGATGGAACTCCTGCCTACCTATTGCAGCCCGCTCAAGGAAAGTACTTGGCATATAGTGCGGTGTGCACTCACCAGGGCTGCATTGTGAATTACGACCCTGCGGGTCAGCAATTCATGTGTCCTTGTCATGGTGCCATTTATGACGGAACTAGTGGGCAGCCAGTTTCAGGACCAGCGCCATCGGGATTGGTGAGTATTCCTGTCAGTGTGTCGGGGGATGCAATCGTTGTTGGATAACTCCAACTCGCTTTCTTAACCATTCCTTAACATTTTTTGGTTAATACCCCTATCAGCCGATGCAAGTATTAAGCCATGGCCAAAAAGACTCACGGAACACCTGCTGTCACCTCCGATTCCATCGGTCGAGTGATTTACCCTGTTCGACTATTTCTCGGCATCACGTTCATTTATGCAGGACTTCAGAAGTTCTTCAGTTCCGATTACTTCAGCGCAACCTCGCCTAATGGTTTTCTCAAACAAACTATTTCAGCGTCAACACATAGCCCTATCTCGTTTATTTTGAACCATGCGATCGAGCATCACACATTAGCTGCCGTCGGGATTGCAACAGGTGAATTACTTTCTGGACTCGGTTTACTTCTAGGAATTTGGACTCGAGTCGCAGCACTCGGCATATTTGCACTTTCTGCCTCATTCTTTTTGACAGTCTCGTGGGGAACGTATCCCTATTACTTCGGTCCAGACATTGTGTTCATGGCTGCAGTCACTCCGCTTTTGATTGCTGGTGATGGGGGATTCATGTCACTTGGGCATCGAATTCTCTTATCAGTGCACAAAGATTTCGGTGTTGTTCCAAAGCAGGCCATCAGTAACAAGCCGCTACAAGAACAAATTGCGCGTCGCACACTGGTTAAGACCGGCGCACTTGCAAGTGGTGTTGGCGTAGCTGGTCTTGCCGTGGGACTTGTGGGCAAAGGTCGTGGTTCGCAGACGATAGCGGGCGGTTCGAATAATTCGGGAAACATTCCGAGTGCTCAGCCAACGAGTCCTGGTGTTCAGCCGACGAGTGCTGGATCCGGTACGAAGATTGCATCGGTCACGGATGTGCCTGTTGGTTCCGCGTACCAGTTCACCGATCCCAATGGCAATCCTGGCTACCTCATGCAACCAAAGACCGGCACATTTTTGGCTTACTCAGCTATTTGTACTCATCAGGGATGTGTAGTTAGTTTCGATTCTGGCGCGGGCGGCTTCCAGTGTCCATGCCACGGTGCGCAATTTGATGCCACCGGCGCAGCAACACGAGGCCCAGCACGTGATCCACTTCAGGCCTACTCCGTCACTGTGACTGGTTCCGACATTTTCATTGCATAACGCAAGTCGTGCGTGACGAAATCTATTTGCAACAAAAACTAGGCAGCACCAATGTGGTGTTGCCTAGTTTCTTAATAGGCTCGATGAGCAAGTTCATCGACACAAGTCAACAAACGATCAATCTCATCCGCAGTGTTGTACGGAGCGAGTCCAGCACGAATTGCACCTTCGTCACCTAAACCTAAATGGCGACTACATTCCAGCGCATAGAAGTTGCTTGCTGGAGCATTCACGTTGTTCTTAGCGAAGTATTCATAGGCAGCTTCAGAATTCACATCACGAATGCTGAACAGCTCAGTAGGTGTTTTGCTCCGGGCATTGCTGTAGATGGTTACGGCATCAATTGACTGAAGTCCTTCGCGTAAGCGATGACTTAGCGCATCTTCATGTTCTTCTGCCGCATGCATGCTGGTGATAATTCGTTCACGCCGTGATCCAGTGGATGGCACCATGTCCGCAATGAAATCGACTGCTGCTGTTATACCAATGAGTAGTTCGTACGGAAGTGTCCCTAACTCAAAGCGCTCAGGAACCATTTCTGTTGAGGGAAGAAGTTTGTCGGGGTGCAGTGTTTCGAGCAACGCTGGTGATGCTGCCATCACGCCAATGTGGGGACCAAAGAATTTGTATGGTGAACACCCGTAGAAGTCTGCGCCAAGTGCTTTCACATCAACTACCGCGTGCGGTGTTAAATGAACACCGTCGACATAAAGCAGTCCACCAACCGCATGCACTGATTTTGAGATTGCCGGAATATCTGGGCGTGTGCCAATCAGATTCGAGGCACCTGTGATTGCAACGAGCTTGGTGCGATCGCTCAGGACTGCTTCAACATCTGCAATGTCGGAATGTCCTGTGCGTGGGTCAAAATCAATCCATCGCAATGTAGCGCCAGACTTTTCTGCATAGCGAACCCATGGGCGCACATTTGCATCGTGATCTAGGCGAGAGACAACAACTTCGTCTCCTGGCTTCCAGTCTTGCGACAGGGTTCGGGCAAAATCAAACGTTAATGCCGTCATGCTTCGACCAAAGATAATCCCGCTTGGATCAGCAGCGAGCAAGTCAGCCATGGCAGATCGTGCGCCAATTACAGAATCTTCCGCGCGCTGCTCGGCGAGTGTGACTGTGCCTTGATTAGCTACGGGGCCTTCAAGTAAGTCGAATATTGCTTGGTACACAGACTTTGGAGTTTGGGTTCCGCCAGGACCATCAAAATGGGCCGCTCCAAATGCTAGCGAGGGAAACTGTTCGCGAATTCGATCTACGTTGAAAGGCATGGATTAATGCTAGGGGTTGCTGTTGTTGAACCGAGCATCATCACCGGCGTCTTGCTCCTGCTGTGAAGTGACCTAAGTGGGTCAATTCCTTGCTGATAGAGACTTTTTGGTCATTGCTGTGAAAACACAGGCGTAACGTGAGTAACATCTGCAACGCATTCGCCTGTGCCGTTGCTCACACGTACCCAAAATAATGGCGTTTCGTGGGCGGCAAAGTTAGCATTTTGAGCCCCACTAAGGCATTCTAAACTCATCTCACAGTGCGGTGAGTGTTCCACCTTCAAGGGGTTCGCGTGAGCAGTACTGCCATGGTTGATCTAAGCGTTGGTCCAACGAATAACAAGAAACTTTTAGAGTGGGTGCAGCGGGTTGCTGACTTAACCCAGCCTGATTCCGTTGTCTGGTGCGATGGCTCAGAGGATGAATGGCGTCGCCTCACATCACAGCTTGTTGAATCGGGAACTCTTATTCAACTGAACCCCGACATTCGTCCTAATTCTTTTCTCGCTCGTTCAAACCCAAGCGACGTAGCCCGAGTTGAAGATCGCACTTTTATTTGTTCCCAAGAAAAAATTGATGCAGGACCGACGAACAACTGGATGGAACCAACCGAGATGCGCGGCATACTCGATGGGCTATTCCACGGATGTATGCGCGGGCGCACGATGTATGTCGTGCCATTTTCAATGGGACCGCTTGGCTCACACATCAGCGAACTTGGTGTTGAAATCACGGACTCACCATATGTAGTTATCAACATGAAACTCATGACACGTATGGGTAAGGCTGCACTTGATCTGATTGGAGAGCATGGCGACTTCGTTCCTGCGATTCACTCCGTAGGTATGCCACTTGCAAGTGGAGAAAACGATGTTGCGTGGCCGTGCAGCGACACAAAATACATTGTGCAATTTCCTGAGACTCGCGAGATTTGGTCTTTCGGTTCCGGGTACGGTGGCAACGCGCTGCTCGGTAAGAAGTGTTTTGCATTGCGTATCGCATCAGTGATGGCACGCGACAACATGTGGCTTGCCGAGCACATGCTGATTCTCAAGCTCACCTCACCTAAGAAGCAAGTGCATTACATTGCTGCAGCATTCCCATCAGGTTGCGGAAAAACCAATCTTGCAATGTTGGAGCCAACAATCACAGGGTGGAATGTAGAAACCCTGGGCGATGACATTTGTTGGATGCGTCCAGGTCCAGATGGTCGCCTGTATGCGATTAACCCTGAAGCAGGATTCTTCGGCGTTGCACCTGGCACCGGAATGACAACGAATGCAAACGCAATTCGTACATTGTGGGGTAACTGCCTGTTCACAAACGTTGCGCTAACTGACGATGGTGACATTTGGTGGGAAGGTCTCACCGATGAAGCACCAGCACATCTGATCGATTGGAAAGGCAACGATTGGACTCCTGCTTCTGAAGAACCATCAAGTCATCCCAATGCCCGGTTTACTGCGCCCGCTGACCAGTGCCCAACAATGTCAGAAAATTGGCAAGACCCAGCAGGAGTTCCAATTTCGGCAATTCTGTTCGGTGGCCGTCGCGCAACCAACGTTCCGTTAGTGGCGCAGTCTCGCGACTGGAATCACGGCGTGTTCATGGGAGCAACTGTGTCTTCTGAAATGACTGCGGCTGCAGTTGGCGGAATGGGTCAACTGCGTCGTGATCCCTTTGCGATGCTGCCGTTCTGTGGTTACAACATGGCCGACTACTGGGGACACTGGGTCGACATGGGGCAGACATTTGCCGGGGTGCCCAAGATTTTTCAAGTCAATTGGTTCCGTAAAAATGCCGATGGAAAGTACATCTGGCCTGGTTTCGGAGAAAACTCGCGTGTCCTTGCCTGGATCATTGATCGTCTTGAAGGCAACGTCGAGGCAACTGATAGTCCGATTGGTTGGCTGCCAGTTCCAGGCGACCTCAATGTTGATGGCCTTTCGATTAGCGATGCCGACCTGAGCGACTTGTTTGCTGTGGATGCTCAGACCTGGCTGGCTGAGTGTGACATGACCGAAGAGTACTTTGTGCAGTTTGGTGACCATGTTCCTTCGCAAGTGCGCACTGAATTGGCAAGCCTGCGGGAACGGCTGTCTCACTAACTTGCATGTCGGTTAGTGTGGATTCATGACTGAAGAAGAGTTCCGCACTGAAGGTGGTGTACTCGTTGATGAGCGCACCGAAGAGCAAACTGAAGCGGGCGACCACGAACGATTTGCCCACTATGTGCGCAAAGAAAAAATTGTGGAAAGCGCTGTTCTCGGTCAACCAGTTATTGCGTTGTGTGGCAAAGTGTGGGTCCCCAATCGTGATCCTGGGAAGTTCCCGGTTTGTCCAGAATGTAAAAATATTTATGAAGGATTGCCGCCCGGTGGCAATGGAGATGGCGACAAAGAATAAATTATGAGCTTGTCCCCATGGACACCGGAGTACCGCAAACTCAGTGCAGGAATTATCGCGCTTGTGAGCGTTTTTGGATTTGAAGGTATCTCGATTGCAACTGTGATGCCTGTAGTTGCTCGTGAAATGAATTCAGTTGGAAATTACTCCGTCGCATTCACGAGTTACTCCATGGCTGCACTTCTTGGAATGACATTTGCCGGTATCTATGCCAATCGTCTTGGGCTGTATCGTGTGGTGCTCTTCACAATGGGTTCGATGGCTGTTGGATCACTTGCCGCTGGCTTTGCGCACACAATGAGTGTGTTCGTTGTTGGGCGCATTATTCAAGGATTTGGAATTGGTATTGACCTAGTGGCGATGTATGTCATCATCGGGCGCACATATCGAGAAGAGGTACGGCCTCGAGCAATCGGGATGCTCGCGGGTGCTTGGGTTGTTCCTGGATTAATTGGTCCTGGATTAGCTGGACTCATTGTGGCTCACGCATCCTGGCGAACAATCTTCTTAGCGATTCCGATTGTGTTAATACTTCCACTTGCCTTGTTGATACCGCCTCTTCGTCCGGTAGCACCCATAGCTGAAGTAGCACCACCGCAGGCCCGAACCAAACTGCTCGCTACGGTCCTTGCGGTGTGTGGGCTTGCGGTGATCCAATTCGCATGCAGTTTTTCAGGTGAATGGTCTGTGTGGAAAGTGCTCGCGGGAGCGGCGTGTGGGTTAAGTGCTGTGGGCGTATCGACACGGTGGTTAATGCCAGCGGGGTATTTACGAATCACACCTGGCATTTCAACAATTGTGGCATTGCGTGGAATCAGTGCAGCTGCCTATTTCAGTACTGAGGTCTATGTACCTCTGGCGCTACAGAATCGCGGAGTGTCTGTTGCGTGGTCAGGTGGAATTCTTGCCACTGCATGTGTCACCTGGTTTGCGGGTTCTTCTTTCCAAGCGCGCAACCCTTTAGGGTGGGTGCGCAAAAAACTTCTCATGCTGGGAATGTCATCGACAACCTGCGCCATAGTTCTGCTTCCAGCTGCGGCATTCCTTCCACAAAGTTTGGCCCTGTGCATTGTGTTGTCATGCCTGGTGTGGGGAGTTGCAGCGTTCGGAATGGGAATTATGTTCGCATCTCTTGGGGTACTTGTTTTGGATTATTCGCCCGAACATGAGCACGCTGCCAACAGTGCATCGTTGCAAATGTCGGATTCATTTGGCGTGGTCAGCGTCACTGCACTAACGGGAGCATTTCTTGCTGCAGCGCAACGAGCTGGCGGCCCAACGAATGTCACATTTGTGCTGATGTGGAGCTTGTGTGCCGTAGTGGGATTACTCGGCCTAGTGGCTGTCTCGCGCATTGAACATCGAATGTCTCGTTAGTTCGTCGCACTCTGGATCAATGGCACGCAAACTACCAAGCAGTTGGTCTATGCAGCGAGTTCTCTATGCGGGGACTGGGGTGAGACAATATGTCTATGAGTGTGGCTCCTGTCGAAGTTTCGCAACCGCAAGTTGCAACTGATCGACCTTGGGTCACCATTGTGTGGAATGATCCAGTCAACTTGATGACGTACGTGACTTTTGTTTTCCAGGACTATTTTGGTTATGACCGTGCCAAGTCAGAGCTACTTATGCTCGATGTGCACCACAAAGGACGAGCAGTGGTCAGCGCGGGTTCCCGTGAAGAAATGGAACGCGATGTGAGTGCAATGCATGGCTATGGGTTGTGGGCCACCATGCAAAAGGACGACCAATAATGTTTAAACGCTCCCGGTCTGGTCACGTCTATTTGAAACTTGATGATGTGGAATGTGGTTTACTCGAGCAACTACTGGGGCAAATCATTGAATTGATTGAAGTACCCGATGTTCCTGCATCCACTGATCCACTGGCTCGGTTAGTTGGACTCGAAGGTCCAACAGATATTTCCGAAGATCCTGCGCTTGCTCGACTCTTTCCCGATGGGTATACCGACGATGCTGAAGCAGCATCGGATTTCCGTAGATTTACTGAGCCCGACCTGCGCACTAAGAAGCTGATGTGTGCCCGCATTTCACAGGCAACATTGGATGACTGGACAGGTCGACGCGACTTAAGTGACGATCAGGCTCGCAGTTGGCTGCTTGCATTAAATGACTTACGCCTCACGCTGGGTGCCCGGATCGGACTGGGTGATGACTCGGATGACGATATTGATTTCGATGACCCGGCTTATCACTTGTATGACTGGCTGACGTATCAGCAAGGAACTCTGATCGAGGCGCTCGCACCGTAACCGCTAGTAAACTCGTGCATGTCGCTGCAAGTGCGTGACGTTTTGTGAGGAGGCCGTTGTGCTGCGCATCAGTCAAGAACATGTTGATGCCATTGTTACGCATGCCCGAGCTGACCATCCTGATGAAGCGTGTGGTGTGATTGCTGGGCCCGCAGGGCAGGACACACCGACTCGTTTCATTCCAATGATTAATTCAGCGCGTTCGCCGACGTTTTATGAATTTGATTCCACAGATTTACTTCACCTATACAGAGACATGGATGCTCGTGATGAAGACCCTGTGGTGATTTACCATTCGCATACTGCTACACAGGCTTATCCATCGCGCACTGATGTGTCGTATGCATCGGAACCATTCGCACATTATGTGCTGGTATCTACTCGCGAGACTGGGCAGGACGAAGGACCGTTTGAATTTCGTTCGTACCGCATTGTTGACGGCGTGATTACCGAAGAAGAAATCGAAATCATTTAGCACTCATTGGGTGCAACTAAGCCCAGAGTTGTCCGTCCAAAGCATCTTCGGCATCATCTAACGTTCCTTCGTAAGCGCCGGTAGAAAGATATTTCCAACCGCCATCACACACAATGAAAACAATGTCGGCTTTTTCGCCAGCCTTAACGGCTTTGTTTGCCATACCGAGAGCGGCATGAAGAATTGCTCCGGTTGAAATTCCTGCGAAGATTCCTTCTTTTTCTAGCAACTCACGGGTGCGAGCAACGGCCTCGCGTGGACCAACAGAGAATCTTGTGGTCAATACCGATTCGTCATACAGTTCAGGCACAAAGCCTTCATCAAGATTTCGTAAACCGTAAACCACTTCGCCGTAACGTGGCTCGGCAGCTACGACTTGAATGTCAGGTTTGTGTTCCCGTAGAAAGCGCCCGGTTCCCATCAAAGTTCCCGTTGTTCCCAGTCCAGCAACAAAGTGAGTGATCTCGGGGCAGTCCGCCAAAATCTCGGGTCCTGTTGTGTCGTAATGTGCTTGAGCGTTTGCTGGATTGCCGTATTGGTAGAGCATGATCCATTCAGGATTCTCGGCAGCCACTTGTTTTGCAACGCGCACTGCTTCGTTGGATCCACCGGCAGCAGGTGAGTAGTGCACTGTTGCACCCCACATGTTTAACAGTTGAGTGCGTTCCGGCGATGTGTTCTCGGGCATCACGCAAATAATTTTGTAGCCCTTTAGTTTTGCTGCCATGGCAAGTGAGATTCCAGTGTTCCCGCTCGTTGGTTCCAAAATTGTGCAACCAGGTGTGAGCAGTCCGTCACGTTCTGCAGCTTCAATCATTGCCAGTGCAGCGCGGTCCTTAATGGAACCAGTGGGATTGCGATCTTCAAGTTTTGCCCAGATCCGCACATCGGCAGAAGGTGAGAGATTTGGCAAGCCAACTAGTGGTGTGTTGCCAACAGACTCAAGCAGAGATGGATAACGCATTAGCCACCTGCAACAGCAGGCAGCACGGTAACAGTGTCGCCATCTGCGAGCGAAGCTTGCAAACTTCCCAAAAAGCGCACGTCTTCGTCATTAATGTAAATATTTACAAAGCGTCGTAGTTCACCGTTTTCTAGGAGCCGGTCCCCAATTCCTGGGAACTGCTTCTCCAAATTGGCAATGACCTCATTTAAGGTATTGCCATCAGCATCGACAGATCGCGCATTTGCTGTGTAGGTTCGCAAAATTGTCGGGATACTGACTGTGATGCTCATGTGAACTCTTTCCAGAGGTTCCGGGTACCGGATTGAAGTAAATCTCTTTAATGAACATAACCGTGTTTTCCATTTGATGTCTGGCTCGACCTTGTTGTTGCACACCCTTTGCAATAAGTCAGGGAACAGGTGGGTGTGCCTGGTACTCCACGGTGACTGTGGCTAATAACCTTGTAACACTATGGATCAACGGGCGATTGGAGTCATGGACTCGGGAGTTGGCGGATTAACCGTCGCTCGAGCCATTCTTGACCAACTCCCCAATGAACCGATCATTTACCTAGGAGACACGGCAAATAGTCCGTATGGCCCTAAATCAATTGCTGAGGTTCGCGAACTATCGCTGTCCGTGCTCGATGAACTTGTCGCCCGAGATGTCAAGGCGTTAGTTATCGCTTGCAATTCGGCCAGTGCTGCAATGTTGCGAGATGCACGTGAGCGTTACTCGGTCCCAGTTATCGAAGTGATTCAACCAGCCGTGCGCCGAGCTGTCAGTGCCTCAAGGTCGGGGCGCATTGGAGTTATTGGTACAGCAGCGACGATCACGAGCCGCGCCTACGACGATGCTTTTGCTGCCGCGCCACACATCAGTGTGACGACACAAGCCTGCCCACGCTTCGTGGAATTTGTTGAAGCCGGAATTACAAGTGGAACGGAATTAGTTGCCGTTGCCCGAGAATATTTGCACCCGCTGTTAGATACGGGAATAGACACTCTCGTTTTGGGTTGCACACACTACCCGCTGCTCACGGGTGTGATCTCCATGATTGCTGGCGACGCGGTCACGCTCGTGTCTAGCGCAGAAGAGACCGCTAAAGACGTGTACCGCACGTTGGTCGAGCATGACCTCATGCGTGATCCGCATTCAGCCCCTCCAGTGCATCAATTCTTAGCTACAGGTGACGAGTTCACTCATTTAGCCCGACGGTTCTTAGGCCCTGAGGTTAGCGAAGTCACCCAGATCTAACAGGCAATATCAAACGTGCAATAGAGTCGAGCACGTGACTACACGATCTGATGGCCGTACCCGTGACGAACTACGCCCCGTGCGTTTCAACCGCAAGTGGCTGGATCACGCCGAAGGCAGTGTGCTTGTCGAATTCGGAGCAACCCGCGTTTTATGCGCAGTCTCCTTTACTGCTGGCGTTCCACGTTGGAAAGTCGGCAGTGGCGAAGGTTGGTTGACCGCAGAGTATTCGATGTTGCCGCGAGCTACACATACGCGCAGTGATCGCGAAAGCGTGAAAGGAAAAGTCGGTGGACGTACTCACGAAATCTCGCGTCTCGTTGGACGTTCACTGCGTGCTGTGCTTGACATGAAGTCGCTTGGCGAAAACACCATCATGATTGACTGCGATGTTCTGCAAGCTGATGGTGGAACCCGAACCGCGGCAATTACCGGTGCTTATGTGGCAGTTGTCGATGCCGTTGAATGGGCGCGCGAAAAGGGTTTGGTATCAAAGTCTGCTGTTGTAATGAGTGACTCAATCGCCGCAGTTTCCGTGGGAGTCGTGGATGGTCTGCCAACTTTGGATTTGCACTACGACGATGATGTCCGCGCCGACACTGACATGAATGTTGTGATGACAGGTTCCGGAAAGTTTGTTGAAATTCAAGGAACAGCAGAACGTGAACCGTTTGATCGCGATCTCCTTAACGAGCTACTTGATCTAGCTAGCGCAGGTTGCCAAGAACTCACTGCGCTACAAAAAGCAGCATTAGCAAAATAACTCATGACGATCATCGTTCTGGCGACTCGAAATCAACACAAACTTGTTGAATTAGAGCGCATTGTCGCAAGCGCAGGTCTTGATGTTGAACTCAAAAGTGTCGCTGACTTTCCGGGTGCTCCCGAAGTTGAAGAAACTGCTGACACCTTCGAAGGAAACGCGTTACTGAAGGCACGCGCTCTAGCGGAATTCACAGGTCATAGCGCTATTGCGGATGACTCTGGAATCTGTGTGGATGCCCTCGATGGAAAACCAGGAATCTACTCCGCTCGCTGGTCCGGTGCTACAGGCGATGTTGATCGAGCCAATCTTGAATTAGTGCTTGACCAAACGAAGGATGTCTCGGATGACCTTCGAGGTGCTCAGTTCGTGTGTGCCGCGGCCTATGTGGGTGCCGATGGGCGCGAGTTCACGACTCGAGGGACCGTTAGTGGAATGTTGTTGCGAGCACCTCGTGGTACCAATGGGTTTGGCTACGATCCCATTTTCTTACCTGATGGCTTTCAGATCACGACCGCGCAAATGACTGCGGAGCAAAAGGACTCAATCAGCCATCGAAGTAAAGCGTTGGCACAATTAGTGCAACTCATCACTTCATAGTTGCGCCACTGGAAGCCGATTTGCCTCAATAATGAGATGTGGAATCAACTCAATCTCAACAAAGAGTCTTAAGCACTGGCCGTGTCGTCTTCATTGTGATTGCCGCTGCGGCACCGATGGCGGCGATGGTGGGCAACGTTCCTATCGCGCTTTCGCAAGGTAATGGAGCAGGACTGCCCGCAGCCTTTGTTGTTGCAGCGCTAGTCCTGTTGTGTTTCTCAGTTGGCTATGCGGAAATGAGTCGCCGAGTTGTAAACACGGGTGCGTTTTATACCTATGTGTCTCGTGCTCTGGGAAAACCACCTGGCGTGGGCGCTGCATATGTCGCGCTGGCTTCCTATGCGTCGATGGCAATTGGATTACTGGGTGGATTCAGTTACTTCATGCAGCAAGTTCTCGATGGGCTTGGAATTCATGTTCCGTGGTTTGTCTTTGCAGTGATTGGCCTAGTGATTGTCGGAACCTTGGGATACCGCTCGGTGGACTTATCATCCAAGGTCCTTGGTGTACTGATGAGTTTGGAATTCATTGTCCTGCTGGTTTTCGCATTCATTGTGATTGGTAAGCAAGGCGTACATGCGTTTCCCGTTGCATCGTTTTCGAGCACCCAAGTATTTAGCGGTCCAATTGGGATAGCTCTGATAATTGCATTCACAAGTTTTGTTGGATTTGAGTCGGCAGCTCTCTACGGTGAAGAGACTCGAGATCCAGAACGCAGCATTCCTCGAGCAACCTATATTGCAGTATCTACAGTCGGTGCGTTTTACATCTTCATTACCTGGGTCATAGTGGGAGCTGTTGGCGTTGATTCCGTTCGGCAACAAGCTCACAGCGACGGTGGAGTGTTTGTCCTGAATCTGATCAACAGTTATGGCGGAGAAATCGTGTACGACATCGCGGCAGTGCTGCTGTGTACGAGTGTGCTTGCGAGTTATTCGGCGCTACACAATGCAGCGAGCCGCTATTTGTTCGCGCTTGGTCGCGAAGCGATTATGCCTCGGGTGTTTGCGAATTATCACAAAGAGTTTTTCAGCCCTCACATTGCCAGTATGGCAATCTCGGCAATCTCGGCAGTTGTGGCAACTATTTTCGCTGTGCTCAATGCAGACCCGTATCGTTCCTTTGCTGCAGCTTTAATTGGGATGGGTACTTTAGGCATTGTGGCGTTGCAGGCATTGGCTTCGCTATCAGTGGTGGTGTTTTTCTGGGGACGCAAAGACCGCAAACTGTGGAACTGTATCGTGGCGCCAATTATTGGGTTTGTCGGTCTGACGAGCGCCTTCGTTTTGGCAGCCACGAATTACAACACTCTGACTGGAAGTAATAGCCAGATCATCAACCTGGTGCCGTTAGTGCTCGTTGTCTTGGCTGTGGTGGGTGTAGTCAAAGGCTTGAACCTGCGCAAGAACAAACCTGCCATATATGCGCGCTTAGCCTCGTCGCAATTGCGAGTGCGTCGTACTTCCTTGCTGTCAGCCGCGCAGTACTCCACGAAGTACTGCATCATCGGGGCTGGCCCTTCGGGGCTTGTGACTGCTCGGGCATTCCTGAAAGAAGGCGTGCCATTTGATTGGTTTGAGCGCCACAGTGACGTGGGTGGCATTTGGGACATGAACAATCCGGGTAGCCCAATGTACGAAAGTGCGCACTTCATTAGTTCTAAATACACCAGCGGCTTTATTGGTTACCCAATGCCGGCTGATTACCCGGACTATCCAACGTGGGAACAGATTCGCGATTACATCCGAAGTTTTGCGCGTGCTTTCGGTTTGTATGACCGAGTCACTCTGAATACAGGCGTGCAAAGCGCTACACCGAATTCTGATGGCACGTGGAGCGTTGTACTCGAGACGGGCGCAACACACACATATGCAGGCGTCGTGATTGCAACGGGAACGAACTGGCACCCAAATCAAGCAGAGCTTCCTGGATCAGAAAATTTTGCGGGAAGAATTTCACATTCCGTGAACTTCCGAAGTGGTGACGAGTTCATCGGCAAGAAAGTGCTCATCGTGGGTGCGGGCAATTCCGGAGTGGACATCGCTTGTGATGCGGCGCGCTTTGCAGACGCTGCATATTTATCTGTACGTCGTGGCTATCGCTTTGTTCCTAAGCACATTTTTGGTTTGCCTACGGATGCCCTCCTTGCCGGCGTCATTGATCCGCCACGAGGGGTATCGCTTGCCGGTGATGCAAACAAGTTGATCGACACATTGGTTGGTGACTTAACTCGTCTTGGCCTACCAAAGCCGGATCACGATGTGTTATCGAGTCACCCCATCATGAACACACAGGTTCTGTATCACATGGCTCATGGAGACTTAGTAGCAAAGTCCGATGTAGCACGCATCCATCAGAACTCGGTGGAGTTTGTTGATGGCACTTCAGAAGTAATTGATCACATTGTGTTGGCAACGGGATACGAGTATTCGGTGCCGTTCTTGCAGGCACCAGCGTTGACCTGGAAGCACGGTAGGCCGCAGTTGTATTTGCGATTGTTCGCCCGTGAATACGACAATCTGTATTTCATTGGCTTTGCGGAATTTGCCGATGCGGCATACAAGCGTTTCGAAGACATGGCTCATATGATCGTGATGGACATTCGTTTGCACGGCACTGGCGAGCTTCTCGACCAATGGTCACAGCAACGTCGCACAGATGATCCAGATTTGTCAGGCGGTCACGACTACATTGACAGTCCCCGCCACACAGGTTACATCGATGTCGAAACGTATCGCGAATACTTAGCGACGTTGCGCGATGAGTACCACTGGTATGACTTTGATGAATCGTCGTTTGAGAATCTCAAAGTTTTGCAGGAGCGTTAGTCATCCTCAGTTAAGTGCCAGGTGTCGCCTTCACGTCGAGCCAGGCCACGTTTTTCTAAGTCCGCTAAGTATTTCTTGTGACCCTTATCGCCGCGTCCTCGAAAGAGTGGCATGAGTTTAGGCATGAGGTTTGGCGAAATCATGGCGGCCCGCACTAGCCATGATTCGCTGGGCTTGGGGTAGCGTTCAAAAGTTGGCTTGTCCAACATCTTGATAAACGACTTCACAACATCGCTCGTTTTTTGTGGTGGATCCAGGAACTGCAATGTATTGCCACCTTCGATTGCTTCCCGGTGCAACATCGGAGTATCTGTTGCAGACGGCAAAATAGCACCGACTTTAATGCCTTTGTCTGCCATGTCCATTGCAATTGACAGAATGGCACCGCGCAATCCAAATTTGGAGGCGGTATACATCGGAGTTTCACCTAGTGGGAAAATTCCGCCGAGTGAAACTGTTGTAATGATGCGTGGGTCAGATGACTTGTGTAATAGCGGAATTGCTTTGCGCATCAGGACAAGTGGTGAAACCAAGTTGATATCGAGTTCGCGTTCAATACTTTCCACTGTGCGCACATCGAAGCGATCTGTTGTGGTGATGGCGGCGTTTGGAATCAGTACATCGATGTGCCCATACTTTTCATTAATCTTTGCCAAAACGTCGTCAAGTGAATCACGAAGTGTCAGATCAAGTGCAAAGTAACTGTGACCCGCGCCTGGTAAGTCATTGATGAGGGTCTTGATTTTAGATTCGTTTAGATCTAATGCAACAATGCATGCGCCTCGCGTTGCAAAATCAGTTGCCAGGTGCGATCCGATTCCACCGGCAGCACCGGTGATCACAATTACTTTGTTTGAAAAATCAAAAGCCATGGAGGAAATCTATCCTCTGTATGGTGCGGGAGGGGGGACTTGAACCCCCACACCCGAAGGCGCCAGAACCTAAATCTGGTGCGTCTGCCAATTCCGCCACTCCCGCACGTGCGCTCTATTGTGTCAGGAGAGTGGGCTGCATGCGAAATCGGGTGAAGTGTGCCTCAAAACACCTGGGAAAGACGTGAAGTGACTGCGACTCGATGAATAGCATGGGCGCATGACACATGAATGGTTAGGTCTGGCAGGAAAAGTAGCTGCGGTCACCGGGGCAGGAAGCGGAATCGGTCGTGCAGTGGCCTTAAATTTTGCTCAAGCTGGTGCCACACCCGTATTGCTAGATCGCAATGTCGAGGCGATGGCGCAGGTCGCCGCAGAGGTCAAGGAGCTCGGCGTTACGGCACTAGTCATTGCTGTTGATGTTTCCGATCCAGACAGTGTCACAGAGGCTGCCAAGGCTGCTGGAACGGTAGACATTCTGGTGAATAACGCAGGTATGTCTCGACCAGGAGCCATGGATCAAGTCTCATTTGAGGATTGGACCGCGTTACTGGCAGTCAACATGAATGGCTACTTCCTGTGTTCGCAAGCCTTCGGGGCAGGCATGCTTGCCCAAGGCTCTGGCGCGCTCGTACACATTGCATCTATTTCAGGACGCAACCCGCAGGGCCAGAGCGGTTCCTACAGTGTCGGTAAAGCGGGCGTGCTGATGCTCTCACAGCAGTTGGCGCTGGAGTGGGGTCCGCGTGGGGTGCGCAGCAATACAGTGAGCCCGGGGCTAGTGCGCACTCCGATGACAGAGGCCTATTACAACGTGGGAGATGTGGCTGCGCGTCGCGATGCTGCAATTCCAATCGGACGAGTCGCCCGACCTGATGACATTGCCCAGGTTGTCATGTTTTTGGCGAGCCAGCGGGCCGGCTACGTTAACGGCGCGGACGTGACAACTGATGGTGGCTTTGAATTAACGCTCATGAGTAGCGTGCCAAGGCCCGGCTACGACAGCAAGTAACTGTCGCACCGGGCCATGGCCTTGCGCTGAGTTTTTACTTTGCGTGCGGGATTACCAGGTAGATTCCGTAAATCAGAACCGCGATCGTAATCGCGAACATGAAGTAAGCGGCGACCCGATTGAGAGCCTCACGTTCCAAGGCCTTACCGTTGCCCTTCGAGGCAGACTTCGATAGAGCCTGAGCATTTGATGAGAATCGAAGCCCGAGTGAAAAGATCGACACAATAACTAACGTGAATCCGATTGCTGCGGCTGCCACTTGCACTAAGCCGTTCCAATTAATCATTATTTTGAACCCTTCTTGTTGTTCTTTGCAGCTTTCTTAGCGGCAGTACGCACCTGACGCGGTGACAGAACCACGGCGCTGGCACCTTCTACTTCACTCTTTACATGTTTCGAGGTGACGCGATTGCGGCGTGAAATCTGGAACATCGCCATGATCACTGCGATTGTGATGAGGGCATCGATAATTAAGCCGATGTCGCCCGTCTTGGTCAGTTGTGCAGACAGCGCACCAACTAGGCCAGCGGCGGGAAGTGTAAGGAACCATCCGAGGACAATCTGACGTGCCTTGTTCCATCGAACTGCGCCGCCCTTACGACCGAGGCCGGCACCGATAACTGAACCTGAAGCTACCTGAGTGGTCGATAGCGCAAATCCCAAGTGGCTTGATGCCAAGATTGCCACACCAGTAGAGACTTCAGCGGAGAACCCCTGAGCAGGTTTGATTTCGGCAAGCCCAGTACCCAGTGTCTTGATAATGCGCCAGCCACCGGCATACGTACCAACGGCGATTGCAATTGCTGCTGCCAAAATAACCCAAGTCTGAACATGGTCACCTGTTGCTTGGTGACCTGCTGCAACTAACACCAAGGTGATAACACCCATGGTCTTTTGCGCATCGTTAGTTCCATGCGATAGCGCAACCAACGACGACGAGAAGATCTGACCAAAACGAAAATTCTTGCGCCCAGTTCCGACGTTTGTCTGTGTACTTTCCTGGGAGTTGCGCGTTGTGATTTGGTAGGCAAGGCGAGTGGCCATCCACGCTGCAAGACCAGCGATGATAGGCGCAAACACAGCCGGAATAAGAACTTTTTCGAACACCTTCGCAGTGTTCACTGCATCAAAGCCAGAATAGGCAATTGCAGCACCGATCAGGCCACCAAAGAGTGCGTGCGAGCTTGAGGAAGGAAGCCCGAAGATCCAGGTAGTCAGGTTCCACAGAATCGCACCAGTGAGACCTGCGAACACCATCTCAACATGGAGTGGGACATCTTTGTTAATCAAATCAACCGAGATGGCCTTGGCAACTGCAGTGGACAAAAAGGCCCCTGCAAGGTTCATGACAGCAGCAATTGCAACCGCTGTTCTCGGCTTGAGAGCACCGGTAGCAATAGGCGTCGCCATTGCATTAGCGGTGTCGTGAAAGCCATTTGTAAAGTCGAAAAACAGTGCTAAAACAATGACTGCTGAGACGATAACTAGCGGATCCATTAGACCCTCCCTGATTTGAACGTTCCTCCACTTAACTTAACTGTGAGATTTTCAGTGGCTCATTTGGAGTCTACTCAGTCAGATGTGGGGGAAACCACTGAATCTAGAATCGGTTATTCATCAAAGCGGTAGCCCACACCACGAACAGTGAGTAAATGTTCCGGGATGGCAGGATTCTTTTCAATTTTTGAGCGGATTCTCTTGATGTGAACATCTAATGTCTTTGTGTCTCCAAAGTAACCATGGCCCCACACACTGTCGATGAGTTGAGCGCGCGTGAGTACTCTGTTGGCATTTGTCATGAGCATCTCGAGTAGCTCGTACTCCTTTAATGGGAGTGAGATTTCTTTGCCATCGACATAAACCAGATGGCGATCAAGATTCATGCTGATGCGTCCGACTTCTATGATGTCTGATATTGGTTGCTTAGTTACAGGCTCAGAGTTTCGACGCAGCACTGCTTTCATCCGTGCCAGCAACTCGCGACTTGAGTAAGGCTTTGTGACGTAGTCATCCGCGCCAAGTTCTAAACTGACAACTTTGTCGATTTCCGCATCTTTTGCCGTCAGGATGATAATTGGGACGTTTGATTTTTGGCGTATCGAGCGGCAAACTTCATTCCCATCCATACCGGGCAACATTAAGTCGAGAACAACGATGTCGATGTTGCCGTTACCGAATATTGAAATCGCGTCATCGCCAGTTTCGGCAATAACGACTTCGTAGCCTTCTTTTTTCAATAAGTAAACCAAAGGCTCTCGAAGTGATTGCTCATCTTCGACAACGAGAACTCGTATCATTCCGTTCCTCCTGGTGGTTCATCTGATGCTAGCGACATTGGAAGTCGAACTGTAAATGTGGATCCCTCGCCCAATTCAGACGATACAGTGAGATCCCCAAGGTGCTTGTTCGTGATGTGTTTAGCAATACTCAATCCAAGCCCTGTGCCTCCGGTGGCCCGAGACCTGCTGGGATCAATTCTGTAAAAGCGCTCAAAGATGCGTTCTTGATTCTCTAAAGAAATTCCGGCGCCCTGGTCGCTGACACTTATTTCAGCTACATCGCCGTCCTCAGAAAGGTCAACTCGGACCGAAGTGTTTTCTTCAGAATATACAACGGCGTTTTCAACTAAGTTCTTTACCAAAGTTGTAAGCAATTCTTGATCACCAAAGATTCGAACAGATATTTCGCCAGATGCAGACAATTTGATATTTTTCTTCTCTGCAGCGAACACAACTTGTGAAATTGCTTCTCGAACAATGATTCCCAAATCAACATCTTGCAGGTTGCTAAGTATTTCAGTTGCCTGCACTTTAGTGAGTTGGATAATGTCTTGAACTAGTGCTGTCAGGCGACTGGCTTCCATTTCGAGGCTTCGAGAAAAATGCCTGAGTTGTTCTGGCTCTTCGAGCGCCGACTGAATTGCTTCTGCAAGAAGACTGATTGCACCGATGGGTGTCTTTAGCTCGTGAGAAATATTGGCTACGAAGTCTCTTCGTGTTCGATCCAAACTCAAGGCCTCATTCAAGTCCTCAATGCGTAGTACGACAAAATCTGACCCCAGATTGACAGCATGAACCTGCACTGACGATCGGCTGTCGCCTAGACCTTGCTTGAGCGAGAAGGTTTTGATACGAACCCGATCTCGTTTTGTTTCTCGAGACTTGGCTACGAATTCGATCAGTTTTTTGTGTATCAGGCGTTGTTTCTTGATGAGCCCGATTGTGTAAGCCGAAGGCGATGCTCCGACAATGTGATTCTGTCCATCCAACAGAATCACTGCTTCTCCGAGCGAGATAAGTGACCGAATTAAAAGTTCAGGTGACTCCAAGTCCGATTGCGGCAGTCGTTTCCACGGTTGCACTGAACGTCGATTTACTAGGTTCAGGAATAGTGCACCTATGCCTACGCCGACTGTAAAGATGACAATCGAGGCCATGGAATGTTGCGTAATTAGGAGCACATCTTAAGCCTATGCGAAGGCTGAGGCAGGTCTGGTCTAAGGGTGTGGGATGGAACATGGACGTTCATTGTTCACACATCATTCATGTCTGAGTGGCTTGCAATCATCGTATTTTTCACGAGGTAGACCGCGCCAAGCAGGGCTAGGGAACCCGCAATAGTCAGTGGCACACTTCCGTGACCGGCGCCACTATTCCACAACAGGCCACCCCATAATCCAGCGACCAAAATTGCACCGCCACTGAGCGACTGGAATATGCCTTGAGCTCGACCATGCACTGCTTTTGCAGTCTGAGTGGCGATGATTGCTTTACCAATTCCATCGGTTAACGCTGGAAAGAATCCATAAAGAGCCACAACAAGATAAAGCAATGGACTTTCGTGGGTGATTTGCCCAAGTGCAATGTAGGTAAGTCCAAATGCCACCAAACCGATGGCATAGACACGCGCAGGTTGCAAACGTGCTGCAATGATGCCTGCGGGAAATGCTGCCAACGTGTAGACCGCATTGAAAGCAATGTAAGCCAGCACAACGTGAGTTGTGGAGACTCCAAGTTGCGAAATTCGAAGCAGAATTAATGTGTCTGGAATATTTGTCATTGCGATCAAGATCAACGGAGTGGCTGCAGTCCAAAATTCCCGAGGCAGTGCAACGCGCGCCTGGGGCACGACAGGTTCTGGCTTGGGTGCTTTCTTCACTTCCTTGACTAATAGCGTGAGAATCACCGATGCGATTGCAGGAATGACGGCCCACCACATCACAGCACGTACATTGCCGTTGAGTAACTGCAAACCAATCAGCGCGATGATGGGGCCGATGACTGCGCCAAGAGTATCCGCGCTTCGGTGGAAACCAAGCGCTCTGCTGTAATACTCAGGCGCAACAGAGTTTGTGATCATCGCATCACGTGGTGCTGATCGCACACCTTTGCCTACCCGGTCAATGACACGACCAATCAAGACTGTTGGCCACACAAGTGATGCTGCCACAATCGCTTTTCCGATACCTGCAAGGCCGTATCCCGTTGTGATGAAAGTGCGGCGCCCGATTCGATCGGAGGCGCGACCCGCAAGATACTTTGACACCCCGGCAGCAACTTCAGCGCAGCCCTCGACAGCGCCGAGAACAATGGCTGGAGCAGCGAGAACGCCGGTGAGGAATAGCGGCATAAGGGGATACATCAGTTCGCTTGCCGCATCTTGGGTCAGTGACACCAAACTCAAGACGACCAGATTCCGGGAAAGCCATTGGCTTCGAGCTTGTGTACCAGTGGAGCGCCGAGTCATAGGCGTAAGCCTACGCACAGCTAGTCAATGATGAATGGTTCCCTGATTGGTCCAGGGGTAAGCCCTGCAGCCGCATGGTCAACTTGCTCGCCACGAGAAAGTTGTGCCATGTGCGCCCGTTGGTGCCACCGTTCTTCCACATGACCAAATTTCCAGATGGAGATTGCCACGATCCACACAATGGCAAACGCTGCCACGATGACGTAACCCGCATTGTTCAAATTGAACTGATTCGCAAAAGTCCAAAATCCACCGGTGAGATGAAGCTGCGCCGAAAGCACTTGGAATAATTCCATTCCGCCGATAAACATTGCGGTGCCAACGGAAAGGCCAGTGATCACGATGTTGTAGTAAACCTTGCGCACGGGCTTGCTGAACGCCCAACCGTAAGCAAAGTTCATGAACGACCCATCAATAGTGTCGAGCAAACTCATGCCACCAGCAAACAATGCCGGCAAAGAAATGATGGCCCACCATGGAAGACCAGCAACTACCGATGATCCAGCAAGCACTAAGAGACCAATTTCCGTTGCAGTATCAAACCCGAGTCCAAACAAAATGCCAAGTGGATACATTTTCCATGACTTATCGATACGTCGCGCAATCGGACCAAAGAATCGCATAAAGAAACCCCGGGAATCAAGATGCTTCTCGAGTTCTGCTTCGTCGTATAGCCCACGACGCATGTCTCGAAATATCTTGACAACAGAAACAAGTACAAGCAGATTTAAAATTGCAATCAGCATCAGGAACGCACCGCTGATAGTGGTTCCAACTATTCCGGTGTAGTGGTGCAATGAAGAGTTACTGTCGTTGATCTGAGTACCTAGCGACTTCAAACCAAAGTTCAACAAAATAGCAAGTGATGCCACAACGCTTGAATGACCCAGCGAGAAAAAGAACCCAACTGCAAGTGGACGTTGACCTTCACTCATCAACTTTCGAGTGGTGTTGTCAATTGCAGAAATATGATCGGCATCGAAGGCGTGACGCATGCCCAAGGTGTAGGCAAGCATTGCGGTACCCCAGCCAAACATGCTTCCGTCGCTCAGTGTGTAGTGTCCGCGAGTTGCGGCCCACATTAAGCCCAGGCCCAAAACATGCAGGAAAATGATGACGCCAAACATGGCTGCCATCCGACGCCATTCATCACGAGTGAGGCGCTCGCGAAGTGGAATTCGCGCCTCAGGTTGGTTCGTGACGATGGTATTCATGGGACTCCTTATTGCAAAACACTTGCAATAAGAGTCTAAGCCCGTATCTCCAGACCTGCATCTTGAGCGGTTTTATCTGGGTGACATCGAGAATAGGCTTGCACCATGAGTAGTAAGCCGAAAAGTACCAAAGTGATCGCAGCGGATATTGATGCCACCCGTGATCGCCTGCTGGGAACTGTGAGCGAGCTAAAGAATTTTGTTAAGCCCGCTACTGTTGCAAATCGCGGCCTAGCCAAAGCCACCGGATTTTTTGTCTCCGAAGACGGAAAAGCCCGACCAGAGCGCATTGCTGCAGTTGCTGCAGCAGCCGTTGGATTACTTGGCTTGATGTCGCGTCGCCGCGATTAGTCACCCGGATTTTGCAAAGTCATGCCTTGCATATGATGGCGACGGCAGAGCACTTCGTACCCAACAACATCAGTCTGGGCACTGGTATCACCAACAACAACTTGTTCACCTTCAGTTACCATCACGCCGTTAATCGTTCGGGCATTGTGAGTTCCTTTACGGCCACACCAGCACAAAGCTTCAACCTGCAGGGTTTCAATGCGATCAGCTAATTCAATGAGTCGAGCCGATCCTGGAAACAATGTTGTGCGAAAGTCGCTGGTGATACCAAATGCATACACATCGATATCGAGGTCGTCAACGATGTGTGCGAGTTGATCAATTTGAATACGGGTATAGAACTGTGATTCGTCGCAAATGATGTAATCCAGGGTTTCGCGGCGACCTTCAAGTGCGGATGCAAAGAAATCGGTTTCGTCTGTTACTTCATGGGCTTCAACAGTTAACCCAAGACGACTCGACAGAATTCCAGAACCAGCTCGGTCATTGCGCGTAAATACCAAACCACGACGTCCGCGACTGACGTGGTTGTAGTTCACCTGAGCTGCCAGGGTCGATTTCCCGCAGTCCATCGTCCCTGTGAAGAACACCAATTCGGCCATGGAGGAAGTCTAAGGCTAGGGGCCGTCTTCGTGGAAAGTATCGTGCAGGACATCTTCGGCCTTGCCGATTTCTGCCTCGTGCTGGTGATGTTGCCGTGGAGATTGCAGGAAGGACAACATTGCGGCCACCACTAGGCCAAGTGCAACAGCCTCAACCAGGTCGAGAAAAAGTGTGGCCAACGCGGTCAATGTAATGGTGATGCCATGGTGGGTCGTGCGTGTCACAAATTCCTTGAGTCGGGGAACATCAATCATGCGTGCGGCTGTTGCCAGCAAAACTCCTGCAAGACTGGCAAGCGGAATGTGGCTCACAAGTCCTGCGGCAGCAAGAACACAAACCAACAGAATCAGCGAGTGCGTGATGGCTGCGATTCGGCTGGTTGCGCCCGCTTTCACGTTGACGGCGGTTCGCGCGATTGCGGCCGTTGCTGGGACACCGCCGAAGAGCGGAACAATCAGGTTGGCAATTCCTTGTCCGAGTAATTCGCGGTGCGGATTATGTGCTGGCACATCAGCCATAGAGTCGGCAACCGATGCGCACAGCAATCCTTCGATTGCTGCCAGTCCTGCAACAGAAAGTGCGGGTATGAAAAGTGATGTCCACGGCAGGTCAGACAGGGAAGGAAATCCAACCCAGGAAAGTGATCGAGGAATTGTGCCAACTACTTTCACATCCAGATGAAGAACTGACGTGGCTAGAGTTGCGAGTACCACGGCAATGATGCCCGCTGGAAGTGATGCGTGGATTTTTCGTGCAATGACGATGAATAACACAGTCCCTAGTGAAATTGCCAAACTTTGGGCATGTAGTGACGTACGAGAGTCTCTGATCGCATGAACTGCTGACATGACCACTGATGATGAATCAGATTTCATCCCAAGAGCAAGTGGCACTTGTTGCATTCCGATTAGCAGTGCGATTCCTAAAGTGAAACCTTCAATCACACTGAGTGGGATGTAACGCATGGAATGTGCCGCACCGGCAAGTGAGGCAACGACCAAAATGATGCCTGCCACTATCCCAACTGCGAACACTGCGTTCGCACCAAACTGTGCGTAAATGGGAATGAGTACAACTGTCATCGCACCGGTTGGTCCGCTAACTTGCAAGTGGCTTCCACCGAAAACTGCTGCCAGCGCTCCAGCAAGAATTGCAGTGACCAGCCCAGCTTGTGCGCCAACGCCTGAACTCACTCCGAATGCAAGGGCTAGCGGCAGTGCCACGATTGCGACACTGAGTCCTGCGGCTACATCGACTCGGGCTGAAGTTCGCGTGACAAAACTGTAATCGTGCCTACTGGGACTAAGTCCGCGCAATGACATACATACCTCATATGTAGTTCATCGCATTGCGCGGGTAATTATCGGTTATTGCGTGGTGACCTTACCGACTTTTTACCAGGCCAAAGCACAAGGCAATGGTTTCTCCAACGAGAAGTGTGTAAATCACAGTGCCGATACCCACTTGGCCGCCTAAGAGCCAACCGCCAATCAGCATGATGCTTTCCATAGCCAGACGCACTTTTGCAATTGGCCAATTGAATTTCTTATTCAAGCCTGTCATCAATCCATCGCGTGGGCCGGCGCCCAAGTTGCATGTGATGTAGAGCGCGCTTGCAACTCCGAATACAAAAACGCCGACTAAGACTTGGGCAAGTTGTGCAATCAGATTTGTTTGAACGGGAATGATTTTCATCATGACGTCAATCGATACTGACACTAGGACGATGTTGATGAGGGTTCCGATTCCTGGGCGTTGTCGAAGTGGAATCCACAAAAGCATCACGCTGACTGAAATGTACAAAGTTGACCAGCCGATGCTGCAGTTCAGGTGCTTACTGATCCCTTGTGCCAAAACAGTTCCCGATGTTTGACCGATGTTGGCATTGATGAGCAGCGCTTCACCAGTGCCGTAGAGCCAGTTGCCGATGATGAGGACAACGAATGTGAGCGGTGACGCTTTCCAGTCTGATGCACCTGCGCTCCACGGTGTTGAAGGAACAGATCGGGATCGGACAAAACGTGATGTGGCCATGAGGCGAGTGTATTCAGAGTTGGTCTGGGGTATTGGCGTTTAGGGGCATGGCTTGCGGATGCGCACAAAGGTAATCACAACTACGAAGGATTTGCGCCTTTAATAGCAATTGTTTCTTACTTGTGCAAATTCAAAGGGGCAGTTGAATACGAGTCAACTTATTGAAAGTCGGCCGGTGAGCGGTCCCAGGTTCCTGCCACTAATGCGTTCAGGTCGCCTGCTGTTCCACTGAACACATCAACGTCTAGGTGCAGGCGGATTGTCGCGGCATTGCTGAAGCACATCGTTGCCTCACTGGGGCAACTTTGACCGCTAGCTGGTTTCCAGGGAATACCAAAAAGTTCCCGGTCGCCAGAATTTGTATACTGCCAAAAAGTCCACAGCAAGTTGCAGCCGGGTTTAGTCCACGCAGTTGCGTAACAGGTACCTGACAAATATTTCGTCTGTCCAACTACAACAGCGGGATCAGCAGGATCTCCGGGCTGAGCCATCCATAAATGCATTGACTGCAGAGTGCTAAGCGTTGTTGCATCGGTCAGAGTAAAACGATCTTGCATAAATGATCGATAGGAATAAATCATTGGCTTACGTTGTGTCAGTTCAAGCAT
>JBAXRV010000020.1:0-27746 GCA_037131045.1 Actinomycetes bacterium | reverse complement strand
GCCACAGTGTCGGCGGGCTACATTTACATTAAGTAGTCACCGTAGGCTTGCAGGGTGAGCCCACTTATTGCAGTCGTTGGAAGTATTAATGCCGACTTGTTCGTCCGCATGCCACGGTTACCTGGCCGAGGCGAGACCGTCGCTGGTGGCGAGCCTGAGTGGTTCCCTGGCGGCAAAGGTGCCAATCAAGCAGTAGCCGCAGCGCGACTCGGTGCCCAGGTCTCGATGCATGGTGCAGTTGGTAGCGATGCTCCAGGCGAAATGGTCTTGCGTAATCTTGCGGCCGCAAAGGTCGACTTATCGCAGGTACGCAAAGTCGACATTCCAACGAGTGTCGCATTAGTGCTAGTCGAAGAAACCGGCGAAAACCAAATCGTCATTGCTCGCGGCGCTAATGATCTCGTGGACGTTGACAGTCAATCGTTGCAGCACGCAGACGCAGTCATCATCCAACATGAAATTCCTGAGTCTGCGTTACTCAAAGTTGCAGCCGCCTGTTCGTCTTTGTTGTGTCTCAATGGTGCTCCGGTTCGCGACATTCCAGACGAACTGCGCAATCGCGTTGACGTACTCATTGTGAATGAGCACGAATTTGAATCGTATGGTCGACCCACACGTGGACTAGTCGTGGTGACAGCTGGAGCAGATGAGGCAGTTGCCTACCAAGATGGTGTCGCTATTGCACGCGCAACCCCACCAAGAGTAAACGCAGTTGACACTGTTGGCGCTGGCGATACGTTCGTTGGTGCCTTTGTGGTCGCGCTCACATCTGGTCTCGAGGTTCAGAGCGCATTGACCCGTGCAGTGTTCGCGGCATCATTGTCGACTTTGTCACATGGCGCACAGTCAGGAATGCCAACAGCGCAAGAAGTGGATGCATTTTTAGGCGTACAGTAAAAGTGACAAAAGGTTGTTGACACTTTGACTAAAAATTCTTCGTCCAAAATATTTCTTGCACTATCCGTAATAGGTTTCTTAGCGCTCACAGCGTGCTCGTCGAACACTGTCGCAACACCTACCGCATCAGTTCCCGCATCATCTGTGCCGACTATAACGCCGACTGCGACACCGACTTCGTCTCAGTCGCCTGCTCCAACACCGAGTGAGTCGGTGCAGTGTGCGAGCATGAACCTCACATTTACCTGGGGACAAGAGCAAGGCGCAGCCGGGAGTGTGTATCGCACTTTGGTAGCAACAAATAGTGGATCTACTCCCTGCGTACTGACTACAGTGCCAACAGTTACCCTGTTCACAGAGCTCATAAATGCTCCAGCAACTGTTGTGAACACTGTTATGGTTCCAGCTGGTCTCGATCTTGGTTTACCTGTCACTCTTTCTGCCGGTGCGGCGTTAGATGTGCCAATCGGAACTCCAAGTCCCGATAACTATTCAGATAAGGACTGCAAGGAGGCCATTGCTGATCATGTGGCGATTAGGATGATTCAAGATCCCACATCAGTGGAATTGCGCATTTCTTCGTGGCCCGCTTGCACGACTGCAAATGCTGCACCATTTTTCTCGGCTTTCACTCTGGAGTAACTCGTGCCAATCTCACTGCTAATTGATACTGACCCTGGTCTTGATGATGCGATTGCGATTGCTCTTGCCTTAGGAAGCCCCGAAGTAGATGTCATCGGCATCTCTACGGTTGGCGGTAACACGAATCTGGCGAACACAACGCGTAACGCTTTGCGCTTGCTTGAGTTCTTAGATCGCACCGACATTCCTGTTGCATCTGGTTTCGATGAACCGTATTCCCGAGCTAAGCAAGAAACGGGCAATCCGCCGGTACATGGCACCGACGGGTTTGCCAACGTGGACCTTCCAGAACCGACTACTCAGGTGGTCTCAACGGATGCCCCGGCATTCTTAGCGGAAAAAATCCGCACTTCACCGAGCCCTGTCACGTTGATTGCAATTGGCCCACTAACAAACATCGCACACTTGGTGGATCGTTTCCCGGAAGTGCTCCCACTCGTGGGTCGGTTCATCATCATGGGCGGGGCCGCTCAGCTGGGAAATGTGACACCGGTTGCCGAGTTCAACATTTGGCATGACCCCGAAGCAGCAAAAGTTGTTTTCAATAGTGCACTAAAGACCGTGATGGTCGGGCTCGACGTTACACATTCTGTAAAGACATACGAGACAGAATGGGAGTGGATGAATACTTACGGCAAGTTTGGTGAAGTCTTCGTCCAGATGATGACGTATTACACGGATTTCTATTCCCAGTTTTATGGCGAGCGTATGACGCACCAACACGATGCACTAGCAATGGCTGAAGCGATCTGGCCCGGAATTATGGTGTTGCAAGAAACCACAATCGATGTCGAGACTAAAGGCGAATTGACTGACGGCATGACTGTGGTTGATCAGCGTGACCGAAAAGGCCGCGGGCGTAACTCTTGGGTTGCTTGGGAGATTGATGGAAATGAGTTCCATGCGCGTCTTGGCCAGGCACTTCGACGCCTAGCTGCACCTTTTGAGTCTTAACAATTCCTGAACCTCTATGTGTGTTAGTTGTTAACACTCTTTGCTTACGTTGTGAGTGTGGGTAGCCAAGCTGGAGACCCTTGAGGAGAGAAAAGAATGTCAGAAGAACTAACACCAACGTCGGACGCACCCAGTGAGTCCACAATTGCAGTGGTCAATGCACCAACTGTTTCAGTGAAGCGGACAACCCTAGCCTGGGCGGCGGTTCTTGCAGTAGCCCTTGTTTCAGGTTTAAGTGGATTTGCAATTGGCCAGCACAGCAATGACCGTCATCACGGGATGAGGCTTGCTGCAAATGTTCGCCCAATGGCTGGCAATGACATGATGGGCGGACGAGGCCCCCATTGCAATGCTGCTGATGGCACGGATGTGGCTTTGAATGCAGATGGAACCTGTCCTGCGGGAACTATTCTAAGCAAGCCCAGAATGATGGGTCCGGGCAATAACGGAATGATGGGTCCAGGCGAACCGAATCGCGGCCCAGATCCCGATGGTGACAACAGGTCGGGCGGTAATGGCAAGGGACCTATGGTTGCGCCAATTCCTGGAGGCCAACCGTCAGCGAACGTTCCAAACTAACGGCTAAGAAGTTATTGACTACTGAACGCGGTTGCGTCCTGGTTCCCACAGGACGTCGCCGCGTTCTTTATTTGCAACGCGGGCCAAAATAAATAGCAAGTCACTGAGTCGATTTAAATATGTTGCAGCTAAAACGTTCACGCCACCGTGATACATGTCGATAGCTGCCCACGTGCTTCGCTCGGCACGTCGTGCAACAGTGCGTGCAATGTGTAAGTGAGCCGCGCCTGTTGTCCCGCCGGGCAAAATAAAGGAACGTAACGCTTCCACTTCTTCATTAAATGTGTCGCATGCTGCTTCAAGACGCTCGATGTATTCAGTCGTTACGCGCAGTGGCTCATGAACAGGATTATCAACAACCGGTGTGCATAAGTCGGCACCAACGTCGAACAGGTCGTTTTGGAGTCCAATAAGTAATTCCACGATGTCTGCACGAAGTTCTCCCACCGCCACTGCAAGACCAATAGATGAGTTCGCTTCGTCAACGTCGGCGTAGGCCTTGAGTCGGGGATCATTCTTGCCAGTTCGGCTCATATCTCCAAGGCTTGTCGTACCATCATCACCAGTTCGGGTATAAATCCGCGTCAAATTCACCATGGTCTAAGACTATGGTTCGAGTGTGATTTTCGCTTGGTTGACGGGCGAGACGGTAGCCTTACAGAGTTATGGAAATCTTCCGAGTTCATGGTGGAGCACGCCTGATTGGCGAGGTTCAGGTTTCGGGTGCAAAAAATAGCAGCTTGAAGTTAATGGCAGTGGCATTGCTTGCTGTTGGTAAATCCACTATCCATAGCGTTCCCAACATCTTGGATGTCACGATCATGGCTCAGTTGCTTCGTCGGCTTGGGTGCGAGGTCGAGTATTCATCCGACACCGAAACTGTCACTATCGAGGTTCCTGAAGTCATTGAGCACCGTGCCGACTACGACTTAGTACGAAGGATGCGAGCTTCAATCGCCGTGCTTGGTCCGCTCATTGCACGCACTGGTGCTGCCGATGTCGCTCTACCGGGTGGAGACAACATTGGTTCCCGCGGACTCGATATGCACATTGCTGGTTTAGAGCGGATGGGCGCCACTGTCATGAGCGAGCATGGCTATCTCGTAGTGCAGGCGCCATCTGGTGGATTAGTCGGAACACATGTGTACCTTGACTTTCCTAGTGTTGGTGCAACCGAAACTTTACTCATGGCATCGGTACTCGCGAATGGCACAACGGTGATTGACAATGCAGCTCGAGAACCTGAAATCGTCGACATCTGCACAATGTTGGTTGCAATGGGGGCGCAAATAGAAGGCATCGGTTCACCGCTGCTCACCGTAACTGGAGTTGAGCAACTGCATCCCGTCGAGTACACAACTGTTCCAGATCGAATTGTTGCGGGCACCTGGGCAGTTGCCGCAGCAATTACGCAAGGCGACATCACAGTGCATAATGCTCGCAGCGAGCATCTGGCGCTGCCTCTGGAAAAACTTGCATCCGCTGGCGCAACCGTTGAAACGTTTGACAACGGTTTCCGAGTCACAATGGATCGCCGGCCTACTGCCGTTGACATTGTTACGTTGCCGTATCCAGGTTTTCCGACGGACTTACAGCCACAATTCATTGCCATGAATTCCATCGCGACCGGTTCGGCGCTTGTGACAGAAAATTTATTTGAAGCGCGTTTCCGATTTGTTCAAGAGCTCAGCCGCCTTGGAGCTGAAGTGCGCACCGACGGTCATCATGCTCTGGTGCGTGGCAAGTCACAGTTATCTGGCGCGCCTGTAGAGAGTACTGACATTAGAGCAGGTGCCGGATTAGTTCTGGCTGCGTTAGTTGCTGAAGGCGAGACGACTGTTCATGGCGTCGAACATATTGACCGTGGTTATGTCGGGTTTGAAAAGATTTTGAGTCAGTTGGGCGCGAATGTTATCCGCGAGAAGCTTGAGGACCTCGACTAAGAATTTCGCGAGCCTTTTGTTCATCGCGGGGAAATACCATCACCCGTGGCCCTTCATTAGTCTGAGCCAGATTTGCACGAATTCCACTTTGTTCCAGTGCCTGCCGAAGTATCTCACCATCGATGTAGTTACCCGGAGAGGCAACAGGCACCAGCAGTCCGTATTGGTCTGGATTTCCCATTCGTGGCGGTTTCGCAACGACAGACCCACCTCGAGAAAATGCCCACCGCAAAATCAGAATCATCACACCGAGGCCCAAAAAAGCCATGAGAGGACCAAAGGCAAAGGAAAACGCACTCCAGGCTGGCACTCAATAATTGTGCCCGTGGTCTGCGAAGTGCGCTAGTTGAACAGTTCTTGCACGGTTAGAACAGCCGCAGGCCAGGTTCTTCGATACCGCGCAGTGCGTCATAGTCGACCACGACGCATTCAATGCCGCGGTCTTCTGCAAGAGTTCGAGCTTGCGGTTTGATCTCTTGTGCTGCATAAATGCCGCGAACTGGTGCTAAGAGTGGATCGCGGTTCAGTAGCTCAAGGTAACGCGTCAATTGTTCAACACCATCAATTTCACCTCGGCGCTTAATTTCAATGGCGATGGTGTGACCTTGTGCGTCTCGGCAGACGATGTCGACAGGACCAATCGGTGTGGGAAATTCTCGACGAACTAAGGTCAACTCTGAGCCAAATGCGGAAAGGTGCACGGCAAGTAATTCCTGAAGGTGTGCCTCAACGCCATCCTTCACTAACCCCGGATCCACGCCAAGTTCGTGTGACGAATCATGGTGTACTTCGTGCAACGTAATGATGAGTTGCTCGCCCGCCTTGTTGGTAACGGTCCACGTGTCGACTCCGTCAATCTGTGACTCAGTGAGCTGGCACGGTGGGCTCATCCAGTTCAGCGGCTTATAAGCGCGATCATCTGCATGGATCGACACGCTGCCATCGGCTTTCACTAAAAGCAAGCGCGTCGCTGAAGGTAGGTGTGCGCTGAGTCGACCCGCATAATCAACGGAGCAGGTGGCAATCACTAAGCGCATTACCCAACGATATCCCTGCCGCCCGAGAGATGACACACTAGGGGAATGGAGAAAATTGGCGTAGTTGGTCTGGGCATTATGGGCGCTGGCATTGTTGAAGTCTTTGCCAAGGCGAACTTTTCCGTTGTTGGTATTGCTGAAAGCGACGCCGCAGTTGAACTGGGGCAGAGCAATCTGGCCAAGTCTTTGAACCGCGCTGTGTCGCGCGAAAAGATCACATCTGAGCAGGCTGCTGACATCACAGCACGTGTGTCGTGGGGAACTGACTTTGCGTTACTCAAAGATTGCGACCTGGTTGTTGAAGCTGCCCCGGAAATTATGTCTCTTAAGGCAAAGATTTTTGCTGAACTCGATAGCCACGTCAAGGCCAGCGCAATTTTGGCTTCCAACACATCGTCCCTGTCTGTCACTGAAATCTCGCAAGCGACTAATCGTCGAAGCCGAGTAGTAGGTCTTCATTTCTTTAACCCTGCACCGGTACAAAAATTTGTTGAGGTCATCTCGACCGACCATTCAGACTCCGATGTCATCTCCACCGTCGTGGAGTTGGCTAAGTCACTTGGCAAAGAACCTGCTCAGATTGGCGATCAGCCCGGTTTTATTGTGAACAAACTTTTGCTGCGCTATTTGAATCATGCTGTTCGATTAATTGACGACGGACTTTCTACACGAGACACAATTGATGCCGCTATGCGGGAACTAGCCCATTTCCCTATGGGACCATTGGAGCTGCTTGACCTTGTGGGCCTTGACACGTCAGTTGAAGTCTTGAACACGATTTATGACGACACTGGTTTGGATACTGATGGTCCGGCATCAGGTCTTACGGCTCGGGTAAACATTGGTGACTTTGGGCGCAAGAGTGGCAAAGGTTTCTATAGCTATGAGCAACCACATGTCGCGGCTACCTCAGATGATGACATGGCAAAGAGTCGCGTATATGTGGAATTACTGAACGCCTATTTAGATAGTGCTCGCGAGATGCGTGACAGCGGCTATGCCACAGAAAGTGACATCAATCTTGGAATGAAACTTGGCTGCGGATTGCCAGAAGGACCTTTCGAAACAATCGCGCGCATTGGTTCTGACCGGTTGCCAGTAAATTAGTGTCATGGCGCGCCGTAACCGCAGGGAACCAGATCCTGAACCTACTGAGATCAAATTAGGCTCTGGATTTCGCAAGATCGAAACTCACCCAGACGGTGATTGGGCAGTCACGCGGGTAACTGGCGCAGCGGCCACCAAGGCATACCGTTGTCCAGGCTGTGACATGGAAATCAAACCTGCCACGCCACATGTTGTTGCGTGGCCATACTACGGAGACGACATTGAGTCATCGTTAGGTGATCGGCGTCATTGGCATACGGCCTGTTGGTCCAATCGACTTACCCGTCGGCCTAGGACTCGTTGATGGCTGAACTCGCGCCCAATAGTGTCTTGCCTGCGCAACGGGAGGCCATCACACTACGTACTGCTGATGGGCTGACTTTGGTTGGCGAACTGGCGACACCACTTAACGGTGAGCCCAAAGCAACCATCGTGTGTGTGCATCCCAATCCCACGGGTGGGGGAATGATGGACAGCCACTTGTTTCGTAAAGCGGCCTGGCGACTTCCGGCTCTTGCTGACGTAGCGATTCTTCGTTTCAATACTCGCGGTACGTCAAGCGCATCAGGCACCAGTGAAGGAACCTACGACCAAGGCGGGGCTGAAAAGTTCGACTTGGAAGCAGCGATCCAGTTCGCAATCACTCGGGGATTGCCAAACATTTGGCTGGTTGGCTGGTCCTTTGGAACCGATGTTGTATTGCAACATGGCAATGTTGATCCCGTACAAGGTGCTGTGTTATTTAGCCCACCGCTGAAGTGGAGTGATGATGCAGCTCTTGCTGGCTGGGCAGCATCAGGCCGATCACTGACTGCGCTGGTTCCTGAACTCGATGACTATCTGCAGCCCGAACAGGCTCGTACCCGATTCGCTGTGATTCCTCAGTGCGAGGTTGTCGGAATAAGTGAGTGTAAACATTTATGGGTCGGCGAAAAGTTTGTGAGAATTGCGTGGGATGAGACGCTTAAGCGCATTCGCCCCGATATGAAACCACTGACCTGGGAATGGGATGGACCAATTAACAGATGGGATGACTTAACAGGTCGCCTTACATAGCTTGAAAAAATTGTGCGTTCTTAGCAGCAGGTATTACTTAGTGAAGCTTGTGAACGCGTTCTTCCACCCATCGAGAGCAACGTCTGCGGCGCTGCCTGTTCCATGGTTTTCTGCGTACCCGAACGGGTTGTCGAGATCCTTGATGAATAAAAACATATACACATAAACAACGGAAATTGATGCTGGCACGAGCCACTGTGCAAGACCCTCTGGAAAATCTACGATCACCATTAAGCCAAGTACCACTGCAATGAGGAATTCCATTAACGCGTAGCCCGCTTTGATGTATGTGGTGTTGCGAATTACGGAAATCCGATCAATTGCACCAGCTACACCATTATTAGCACTATGAACTTGGTTAAGGTATGGAATCGTGACTCCAGATTTAGAAAGTTCAACAACAATTTGATTCACGTCGTCGTAGTCAGCCCATAATTGCGCATCAGTTTTGCGCCCATAAAACCAATCGTTAATTGAATGTGCGATTGGGACAAGGCGTGGATGAATCCAGGCGCTGTCCTTGTCAATGACCTGCAAACCACGAGTTGCATAAAGTTCAAATCCCAGTAATCCGCCACCAACGTCGGATGGAAGTTTTTCTGATTCCCGGTAATCACCAATGACGCCAGAAAGCATAAGTCCCATAATCAAGGCAGCGCCAGTAAGCACCGAACTTGAGTCTGAGAACTGCAAAATTCCCGACTTCTTGTCCACGTTGTGAATTAAAAAGCGCAACCCAAGCACAATTAATGCAAGTGGGAGTGATTTAAGCAGAATACGCCATTTAGCCATCGATGAATTCCTAGCGTGAGTTAAGCGACATGTTCGACGAGTTCGATCAGAATGCCGCCCATGTCGCTGGGATGAAGAAAGTTTATCCGTGAACCGTTTGTGCCGATACGGGGTTCGGGGTAAATCAGGTGTTTTCCTGCTTTGAGTACCAAAGTCATGGCCTGCTCTATGTCGGTGACTCGGAAAGCCATCTGCTGCATGCCTTCACCATGTTTTGCCAGAAAGTGGCCAATTGTTGTGTCCTGTGTAAGTGGTGACAGTAGCTGAATAAATGTGCCGCCAGGAACCGCGATCATGGCCTCGTCTACACCCTGTTCGTAGTTGATTTCCCGGTGGGTCATTGTCAGTCCCATCGATTCCCAAGTAGCGATACTGGCCTCGAGGTCATCAACTGCCAACCCCACGTGATCAAAGCCAAGCAAGGTCTCGCCTAGGACTTCCCGCAACGCTGTCATAGTGTGACTGTAGGAGATTGTCGACGGAACGGCAATTCGGTTATCGAAAGGACTGCTTAGACCATGGCAATAATCGTTGGCGGTGCTCGCACAGCAATCGGCAAGTTCATGGGTTCCCTGAAGGCAGTCAGTGCCACTGAACTCGGTAGCGTAGCGATCTCTGGTGCGCTGAGTAAGTCGGGAGTATCGGCCAGTGACGTGGACTACGTGATCATGGGCCAGGTATTACAGGCAGGTTCTGGACAAAACCCAGCACGACAAGCAGCACTTGGTGCCGGCATTCCGATGACTGTTCCGTCGATAACGATTAACAAACTGTGTTTGTCTGGAATCAACGCCATCGCCTTGGCTCATCAAATGATTGAAGCGGGCGAAGCTGACATTGTTGTGGCGGGCGGTATGGAGAGTATGTCCAATGCGCCCCATCTGGTTCTTGGAAGTCGCGAAGGGGTGAAATACGGAGACTGGGCAATGAAGGATTCGTTGGCATTCGACGGTCTCTTCTGCGCAATCGACAATCTTGGTATGGGTGAATCGACGCAGCAGTACACAGCGCAAACCTCACTCACCCGAGACGATCAAGACGCGTTTAGTGTTTCGTCACATAAACGAGCAGCAGAAGCAATTGCCTCAGGTGTTTTCGATGAAGAAATTGTTCCCGTGATGTTGCCGCAGCGAAAAGGCGATCCGATTGCGTTTGTCACCGATGAAGGTGTTCGTGCCGATACCACTCTTGAATCGCTTGGCACGTTGCGACCAGCATTCGCTAAAGATGGAACGATTACCGCCGGTTCGTCTTCGCAGATTTCTGATGGCGCCGCAGCTGTTGTTGTCATGAGTGCGAAGAAAGCTGCAGAACTTGGGATCCGCGGACTGGCATCTATTGAAGCGCACGGCATGGTGGCAGGTCCCGATGCGTCGTTACTTGCGCAACCTGCGCGGGCTATCGCGCAAGCGTGCGCGAAGGTCGGTATTGCACCCACTGAACTTGATGTGTTGGAAATAAATGAAGCCTTCGCATCTGTGGCATTGGTGAGCATTGACCAACTTGGTGTGGAGCATTCCCGCGTAAATGTTCACGGTGGCGCAGTTGCTGTTGGTCATCCCATTGGAATGTCAGGCGCACGCATTGTGTTGCACCTGGCACTCGAATTGTCACGTCGTGGCGGCGGAGTAGGTGCTGCTGCGTTGTGCGGTGGTGGCGGTCAGGGAGACGCACTCGTCATTCGTGCGATTTAGCGCCAAAGATGCTCAGCGAATTTAGCTAGGCAACAGGTGCATGGCGAAGTGAAATTGCGTGATCAATCGCTGATAGGCCACGCAAACTTTCCACCTCGATCGCTGCGCCACCGCCGTTGACACCAAAAAGATGTTTGGTCCACAACAGCCACAGCACTGCGAGAATGTTGAGAACAAACGCACCAATTTTAAATAATGTAACGGTGTGCATCAGTTCGTAAATTTCATAGGGAATAAACGCGCTTGTTGCAACAACAGTTAGATATTCGGCCCAGCGCAATTGGTACCACAGTCCGACGCCTTCAGTGAGTTGCACGCAACCGTAAGCCACCAGTCCAATAGCAATCAAAACTAATGTGTGTGGCGTGGTCTCAACAATCACGTTCAAAAGGTGAATGAATTTAGATTGATTGATGTTCCAGCCGATTTGGTCAGCAAAGGGTTTAAGCAACGGGATTGATGTAGTCAATCGGTCTTGAAGCGAGTCCTGTGATCCTTGAAGCTGGTAGACAATAATTCCAAGTACGAGCACGATCAGCCCGCGAATGAATCGTTCGACGGCAAGAAAGCGAATGATGACACGGTCGCGAATTTGATGATCGTGCAGGATTTCGGGCGCTTCATTTCCCGGCCCATACGCAAACGGATCACCTGGCACAAATACACCACAGCGCAAACATTTCCAGGCTATTCCCGCAGGAGTATTGACCCGAATTTGTTCGGCAAGGTGAGGTTCGTCAGGGGAAAAAGTGACGTGCCCAGTGCGTGCGCAAGCGCGGGTGCTCCAGTCCATGGTCTTTAGTCTAGGTGAGGCAGAATAGAGCCGTGTCACAGATGAATTTGCGCGGAGCCATAGACCTTGGGGCATTGGCAACAGCGCGCGAAGTTCAACAGCAGCGTGCTGCGCAACCTTCTGTTGACTACATCGTGGATGTGGCAACGGCGACGTTCGAAACAGATGTATTGCAACGCTCGATGTCTGTTCCAGTCATTGTGCAGTTGTGGTCACCTCGTAGTCAGCAATGTTTGGTCTTGAGTCCAGTTCTTGACAAACTTGCGCGCGAATTTGGCGGCCAGTTCGTTTTAGCGCGAGTCAACGTAGATTCCGATCCACAAATTGCCCAAGCCTTCCAGGCTCAATCGGTGCCGATGGTGTTTGCTTTTGTTGCATCGCAACCACTGGGACTCTTTCAAGAAGCGTTACCCGAGGCGCAAATCCGTCCAGTCATTGCCCAAGTTCTCGAAGCAGCGCAAGCTGCAGGTTTAGTACCAACGATCGATAACGCGAACGATCAATCTGTCGAGCCTGAGTCTCCAAGTGACCCACGTTTTGATGCTGCTGAACAAGCTGTCGAGCTCGGTGATTGGGATGCTGCAATTGTTGAGTACAAAAACATTCTCAAGGCAACACCCCAGGATGCAGTGGCAAAGATTGCGTTACTCAATGTCGAACTAATGAAACGCACTGATGGCCAGGACTTCGATGCGGTTCTCGCGCTAGTTGAGACCGACGTGGACACGCAACTTCAAATTGCTGATGCTGAATTCATACTCAACCGTTTTGAAGATGCCTTTAAACGCTTGATCGAATTGGTGCGGGTCAGTGCGGGAGCAGATCGCGATGTCGTTCGCGAACGTGTACTTGCGCTATTTGAAATTGCTGGACCAACAGACCCTGCTGTTATTAAAGGTCGAGTCGCACTAAGCAACGCTCTGTTTTAACTGTGACGCAGCCACACTGTTGCTAGTGGTGGGAGTGTCAGGGTAGTCCAGGCAGGCATGCCGTGAAGGTCACCTACGTGAGCAACAACGTCTCCCAAGTTGCCAATCCCGGACCCACCGAACTCGTGAGAATCTGTGTTCATCACTTCGTGCCATTCGCCGGCACTCGGAACACCTAGCTGATAGTCGTTGCGCACGATCGGTGAAAAGTTTGTCACTGAGACAATGGCGTTTCCAGCTTTGTCGTAGCGCGCCCATGCGAACACATTGCTTTGCGTATCACCGCTGACTATCCATTGGAAACCTTCAGGTTCATTGTCACGTTCCCATAGCGCTTCAATTGTGCGATACAACCTGTTGAGTGCCTGTACATTTCTGGCAACTCCCTGGTGCCCTGGCTGATCAAGAACCCACCAATCAAGTCCGTGCTCTTGTGACCATTCGGCTGGCTGCGCAAACTCACATCCCATGAAAATTAGTTTCTTACCTGGGTGAGCCCACATGTAAGCAAGGTAGGCGCGCAGGTGCGCAAGTTTCTGCCACGCATCACCTGACATGCGATCGAGTAACGAACCTTTGCCATGGACAACTTCATCGTGGCTAATCGGTAATACAAAGTTTTCACTCCACGCATACATCAATGGAAATGTCATTTCATTATGGTGAAACTGACGGTGCACTGGTTCATGACTCATATACGACAATGTGTCGTGCATCCAACCCATATTCCATTTCAGACCAAAACCTAATCCCTGTGCATCCGTTGGCTTAGTGACACCTTGCCAAGCCGTGGACTCTTCGGCAATCGTGATGACTCCAGGGACTCGGGCATACACAGTGGCATTGAGTTCTTGTAAGAACTGAACGGCTTCCAAGTTTTCCCGGCCGCCAAATTTGTTTGGCACCCATTCACCTGCAACGCGCGAGTAATCCAAATACAGCATTGAGGCCACAGCATCGACCCGTAACCCGTCAATGTGGAACTCTTCCAAGAAGTAGAGCGCATTGGCGACCAGGAAGTTGCGCACCTCAGCACGTCCAAAGTCAAAAACTAAGGTTCCCCAATCAGGATGTTCGCCGCGTCGAGGATCTTCATGTTCATAAAGCGCTGTGCCATCAAACCGTGATAGCGCCCAGGCATCTTTCGGGAAGTGTGCTGGTACCCAGTCGACGATCACACCAATGCCAGCTTGGTGAAACGCATCGACAAGAAAGCGAAAGTCATCGGGGTTTCCGAAGCGTGAAGTCGGTGCGTAGTAGGACGTCACTTGGTATCCCCACGATGGTGCGTAGGGGTGTTCGGCAACTGGCATTAACTCAACGTGTGTGAATCCGTTTTCAACGACGTACTCGACTAACTCGTCAGCCAGATCGCGATAGCTTTTGTTTTTGCGCCAAGAGCCCAAGTGGACTTCATAGGTAGACATGGGCGAGTTGTGTGGATCGTGTTGTGCGCGTTGCACCATCCACGCGTTGTCCTTCCATCGGTATGTGGACTCGAAAACCACTGATGCATTTTCTGGCGGTACTTGAGCTGCAAAGGCCATGGGATCTGCTTTGCTGCGCCAAAGGCCATCGTGGCCCAAGATTGCAAACTTGTAGTTCGTTCCAGCGGCAATCAAGGGCACAAAAAGTTCCCAGACTCCGCTAGCACCCATGGAGCGCATTGGGTGGCCGGCTCCATCCCAGTGGTTAAAGTCGCCCATGACTCGCAAGCCTTGAGCATTAGGAGCCCATACTGCAAAGGAAATACCTGACACTCCATCCATCGTTCGCACGTGTGCACCAAGTACGGTCCACAGTTTTTCGTGGCGTCCTTCACTGATCAGGTACAGATCGGTTTGCCCAAGAGTTGGTAGGAAGCGATAAGCGTCATCTGCCGGAATGGGTTCATCGTCATACTGAACCAAAAGTGTGTAGCCAGTAACCTGTGGCTGGTTAAGGGTGACTTGCCAGATACCTCGATGTTCATGAACCGCCGGGTGTAACTCGTCGTTGACCACAACATCAACATGCTTAGCCAAAGGTCTGAGAATTCGAATTGTGGTGCTGGTCTCGTCCGAATGCGCACCAAGGATGTCATGCGGATTGTGGTGTGACCCGTCGACAATTCGGTCTAATTCGCTTGTGTCACGCAGATTCATTTGTTGCCTTGCGCAAGAGTAAAGATGTATCCGCAAGTGGTGTGGGGATCAAGAGTCACTTGATTGTGTTCTTGTAACACGAATGGTTTACCAGATAATTCATCAATCACAGAAAATGACTCATGCCAATCAAAACCCAGAGCTGGCATGGTGAAATGCACACCACCCGCACGCGGCATAGCAGAGTCAAGTGTCAGTAATACGATCACCAGATCGTCACCGGTTCGCTTTGAGTAGCACACCATGGATTCAGAATCCGTGTGGTGAAACGTGATATTCCGAAGGCTCTGAAGTGCCGGGTGCGCACGACGAATGCGATTGAGGTTGGTAATAAACGGTGCCAACGTCGTACTGTTCTTGTCTGCGGCTTGCCAATCACGTGGGCGGTACTCGTATTTTTCAGAATCTAAGTAATCTTCAGATCCAGCGTGCGTGGCAACGTTCTCGTATAACTCAAACCCTGAGTACATCCCCCAAGTGGGACTTGATGTTGCAGCAAGCAATGCCCGGATTGCAAAAGCGTTAGGTCCTCCGCGCTGTAAGTACTCGGGCAGGATGTCTGGAGTGTTCACAAAAAAGTTAGGGCGAAAATAGGCGCAGGCTTGGTGAGATAAGAAAGTGAGATATTCTTCGATTTCAAATTTGGAATTTCTCCAGGTGAAGTATGTGTAGCTTTGCTGAAAACCAACTTCAGCCAATGCTCGCGTCATCGCAGGTCGGGTGAAGGCCTCAGCTAAAAAGATGACATCGGGATCTGTGTCATTGATGTCTGCTATCAATCTTTCCCAAAAAGAAACAGGTTTCGTGTGTGGATTATCGACTCGAAAAATCCGGACCCCAAGTTTCATCCAATGGCGAACGATGCGAGCAACCTCGGTGAAAATTCCTTCTGGATCATTATCGAAATTCATGGGGTAGATGTCTTGGTACTTCTTTGGTGGATTTTCTGCAAACGCGATTGTTCCGTCTGCTTGGGTAGTAAACCATTCGGGGTGAGTGTTCACCCAGGGATGATCGGGGCTTGCTTGTAATGCCAAGTCAAGTGCAATCTCTATCCCAAGTTTGGTTGCATCGTTAACGAACGCAACAAAATCTTTTTCAGTGCCAAGATCAGGATGTATTGCATCGTGTCCACCATCAGGTGATCCAATCGCCCAAGGTGAACCTGGGTCATGCGGGCCGGGAGTCAGTGAGTTGTTCGGTCCTTTTCGAAAGGCTCGACCGATGGGGTGAATCGGCGGAAGGTAGACCACATCAAATCCCATATTCGCGATTGCAGGAAGACGTTTAGCAGCAGATTTGAAAGTTCCGCTTTTCCATGAGCCGTCTTTGTTTTTGCTCGCACCTTCTGAGCGGGGAAAAAATTCATACCAAGAACCGTAAAGGGCTCGCGTTCGTTCCACTTTGACCGGATACGGCCCATACCAAGTAATAAGTTCGCGCAGGACATTGCGCTGGAAGGCAGCAAGAACAGTGTGCTTCTCGATACGTTCCAAGCACTCCATAGGTGAAAGTTGTGGATTTGCGATGTCGTTCTTCAACGCAGCCAAAAGAACTTTGTCATCCGGATTCGCTGTCACCAACATGCGGTCGAGCAATAGTGCGCCATGTGTGAATTCGAGTTCTTGGTCAACACCGGCAGGAATTTTCACATGAACATGATGTAACCAGGTTCCGATCACATCGCTCCACGCTTCAATGCGATAGCTCCAGTGTCCAACACTGGGGAAAGATACCTGGGCTTCAAATCGGTCAGTGCCCTCGGCCACGAGGTTCATGCGGACCCGCTGGGCATCGATGCCATCGGGGTTGATCACAATCACTTCAGCTGCGACAGCGTCGTGTCCTTCCCGAAACACCAGGGCACTAATTGTGACCACTTCATCCGCTACGGCTTTGGCAGCGCGAGCTCCACCTGCAATGACAGGTGCGATATCGAGAACCGGAATTCGGCCAATCGAACGGGAAGACAACGTATGCGCCACACATCAACCGTATCGGTTGAAAACAAGTACAGGGAGCCCTTAGCCGTTAGGCAGTGGTCTTGCGGGATGTGACCATCCAGAGGGCAGTGGACCATGGAAGGAGTGCCACCTGGGTCCCAGCTGACGTTACTTCGCTTGCTTGCCATTGCGAATCATCGGCAGTGTTAAACATCAGGAGGTATTCGTGGCCAAATTCGTCGGCAGGCAAAGTGACCTGGACCGACTCATCAGATGAATTTAAGAACCAATAGAAACCGTTGTCTACGATGTCATGCCGATCAAGTTTGGTGACGGCACCTGCGAGGTATAGGCCAAGGGAGCGCGTTTCTGGAGAGTTCCATTCTTCCTGAGTAAATACTTGGCTTGCGGCATTCATCCACGCGATGTCTGGGACGTTAACGAACTCAACTTCTTCACCCTTGAGAAAACTGTCGCGCTGAAATACTTGATGTTCTCTGCGGATGCGAATGACATGCGCAGTGAAGTCGTACATTGCTTGTTGCCACGGTTCTACATCCCATGACATCCACGAGACTTCATTGTCTTGGCAGTATGCGTTGTTGTTTCCATTCTGAGTCCGCGCTAGTTCGTCACCGGCAAGCAGCATGGGTATTCCTGCGCTCAATAGTGTTGTCGCAACCAAATTGCGCATTTGACGCTGTCGCAGGGCGATAATCGTGCGGTCGCTGGTTTCGCCTTCGACTCCGCTATTCCATGATCGGTTATTGGTTGTGCCGTCGCGACCGTCCTCACCGTTAGCAACGTTGTGTTTGTCGTTATACGTGACCACGTCGCGCATTGTGAATCCATCGTGTGCAGTCACGAAATTTACTGACGTGTGTGATCCACCTGAGTGATGCCAGTAGATGTCGCCAGATCCGGTAAGGCGCCAGCCCAGTTCCGCAACTCCCGAGCTTTGTCCGCGCCAAAAGTCGCGAACGCAATCCCTGAATTGGTCGTTCCACTCACTCCAAGGACCCGGGAAATTTCCGAGTTGGTATCCGTCATTACCAACATCCCATGGCTCAGCAATCAGTTTGACGTTACGCAGAACTGGATCTTGGGCAATTACGGAAATTAAGTTCCCACTCATGTCTGGTACATGATCTGTTGCGCGAGTCAGTGCAGTTGCTAAGTCAAAACGAAAACCATCGACATGCATTTCTTGAACCCAGTATCGAAGTGAATCCATGATGAGTCGGATTGTCGTGGGGTGTGAGGCGCGAACCGTGTTCCCACATCCCGTTGAATCCCAGTAGGTACGAGGATCATCGTTGAGATGGTAGTAAGCAGCATTGTCTAATCCCCGCAGTGAAAGCGTGGGTCCGAGTTCATTACCTTCAGCAGTGTGATTGAAGACAACGTCCATGATGACTTCAATTCCAGCGCGGTGAAACGCTTTCACCATGTCCTTAAATTCGCGCACTTGTTGTCCGTGAGAACCGGTCGAGGAATATCCCGCATGCGGCGCGAAGAAGGCGAGCGTGTTGTAGCCCCAGTAATTTGTGGCGTTTCTTTCGAGTAAGAAAGTCTCGGGTACAAAATGGTGCAGGGGTAAGAACTCAATTGCGGTGACTCCAAGATGCTGTAGATGTTCGACCATCACAGGATGAGCCATTCCCGAGTACGTTCCTCGAAGCTGTTCTGGCACAGCTGGATGCAACTTAGTCATCCCAGCCAGATGTGCCTCGTATATAACTGTCGTATTGACGGAATGACTGGGCGGGCTCACTCCTTCCCAGTCGTAGTGATCATCAACAACGACGCTGTGAGGCACGCATAGCGCGCTGTCGGCGTCGTTAATGACCGTGTCATCCTTGCCCACATGTCCAAAGAGTGAATCATCAAGGATCAGGTCACCTGTAATAGCTTTTGCATACGGGTCAACTAATAGTTTTGCGGGATTAAACCGTAAGCCGCGTTCTGGTTGCCACGGTCCATGAACTCTGAATCCATACTCTTGGCCCGCGCCCACATCAGGCACGAATACGTGGAACACACCTTTTGTATGTCCTGTCATGTCGAGGTTTGAATGACCACCGTCGTGAGTGAGCAGGCATAGTTCGACACGTTCGGCATCAGGCGCCCAGACGGCAAAATTTGTTCCACCATCAGTGACTGTGGCACCAAGGGGCTCTGGTTGCCCAGTTAGTTCCACGGATTCACCCGTCCTCGTGCTCGAAATTGCGAAGGGACAACCCATTGTGGCGCATCTCCTCGCTAATCTTGTCAGGTGAGCGATTATTTGCACGTTGAGCGTCAGGGTCAGGTAATGCTGATCACACTTGACCGTCCCAAGATGAATGTGTTGTCCCGCGACATGCAAAACGATATAGCCGTGCTGGCCCGTGATGTCGCAGCTGATGATTCCGTGCGGGCCGTTGTTTTTTATGGTGGTGAGCGCAACTTTGCTGCCGGTGCTGATGTTAAAGAGATGGTGCATTGGGATAACGCAACTGCTACCCGAGAGGCTCCCGATCTTCAGTCGGCCTTCAAAGCCGTATCTGCAATACCCCAACCCACCATCGCAGCACTGACTGGATATGTTTTGGGCGGCGGACTTGAACTTGCGATGAGCTGTGACCTACGTATCGCAGCGCACAATGCCACGTTGGGCCAACCTGAAATTTTGCTGGGCATCATTCCTGGTGCTGGTGGAACTCAGAGACTTACTCGCCTTGTCGGAGCATCTCGAGCCAAAGATTTGATTTTGACCGGGCGATTTGTTGCTGCCTCGGAAGCACACGCAATGGGGTTAGTGAATGAGGTGGTTTCTTCCGAGCAGGTGTTAACTCGCGCACTTGAGCTCGCACAAGCGTTAGCTCAAGGACCTCGCCATGCGTTGGCCGCTGCAAAGCGGGCTATTGATCAGGGAATTGAAAAGTCACTGGAGCATGGTCTGGCTATTGAAACTGCGGAGTTTGCAGGACTGTTTGGAACTGCCGATCAAGTGACGGGAATGACCTCATTTGTTGAAAATGGACCGGGCCAAGCCACCTTTGAATAAAGGGTGCAGTCCATTGAGTTGCGACAAGTAGGCGCACCACCTCAACAAGTGTGTGACAGCAAGATTGGATACAATCTGAAAGTAGATTTGTACTAACTCGATGGAATGGGAGTCCTTGTGAATATCTGCGTGTGCGTCAAGCAGGTTCCTGATAGCTGGGCTGAAAAGAAATTGCAGTCATCCGACAGCACTCTTGATCGAGCAGCAGCTGAGCGCGTTGTTAATGAACTCGACGAGTACGCCGTTGAAGAAGCGCTTCGTCTGGTTGAAGCACACGGTGGCGAAGTAACAATCTTGTCGATGGGCCCCGAACAAGCGGCTGACAGTATTCGTAAAGCAATTTCGATGGGCGCTCATGCTGGAATTCATGTGAGTGACGAAGCGCTACATGGCTCTGATGCCATCGCAACATCGTTGGTGTTGGCCAAAGCACTCGAAGGTCGCGGGTTTGACCTCATTATGTTTGGCTGCGAATCAACAGATGCACGCATGAGTGTTGTGCCTGCCATGGTTGCAGCACGTCTAGGCCTTCCGCAAATGACTTTTGCAAACAAAGTTGACGTGAACGGATCAGACTTAGTAATCCATCGCGTCACAGATAGTGGCTACAACGAAGTGAAGTCGACGCTGCCTGCTGTCGTATCAGTCGTTGAGAAAATCAATGAACCACGTTATCCATCATTTAAAAACATTATGGCTGCAAAGAAAGCACCACTAGAAACGTTTTCATTGTCAGACCTCGGTGTTGATGCTTCCTCCGTTGGACTATCCAGCGCGTGGACCACAGTTGCCGACTTTGCGGATCGTCCCGCTAAAGCTGCAGGAACTATCGTGACCGATGATGGAACAGGCGCCGACAAGATTGCCGAATTCCTTGTGGCACAGAAGTTTGTTTAGGAGAAATCATGAGTGAAGTATTCGTTCTCGTTGAACACACCAATGGTGATGTCAAGAAGGTTTCCCTGGAGCTGCTTGCAATGGCCGCACATCTTGGCACTCCAAGTGCCGTTGTGGTTGGCAAAGGTGCTGACTCAACCGTGGCCACGCTGGCTGAACACGGAGCAGCACAGGTTTACGTTTGCGCAGATGAAAGCATGACGAATCACGTCGTTGCTCCAACTGCAGAACTACTCGCTCAACTTGTCACAGAGAAAGCACCGACCGCTGTGCTCATCCCTTCGTCGATTGACGGAAAAGAAATTGCCGGGCGGTTAGCCATTGCTGTGAACTCCGGAGTGATTACAGATGCAGTTGCGGTGTCAGCAGATGGCATTGCAACTCAAAATGTTTTCGGTGGCGCAACTATTGTGCATTCCAAAGTAACGAGTGGAACTCCAATCATTACGGTTCGCCCCAATGCGATCGCTCCTGTTGTATCAAATGCAGCGGGAACTCGTGTCGATGTTTCAGTCACTCTGAGTGCAGTTGCTAAGTCGACCACTGTTGTTGGCTCAGTAGCAGTACAAAAGAGCGGACGCCCAGATCTCACAGAAGCATCAATCGTGGTTTCTGGTGGACGCGGTGTTGGTGGCGAAGAAGCGTTTGGCACAGTAATCGAACCGTTAGCTGATGTACTCGGTGCTGCCGTTGGCGCATCTCGTGCTGCAACGGATGCGGGCTGGTATCCACATCAGTTTCAAGTTGGACAGACGGGTAAGACCGTGTCACCACAGCTCTATGTAGCCAACGGAATCTCAGGGGCGATCCAACATCGCGCTGGAATGCAGACGTCGAAAACTGTCATCGTTGTGAACAAGGATCCAGAGGCACCAATCTTTGACCTGGCTGACTTTGGTGTGGTGGGAGACTTGCACTCTGTTGTTCCGGCACTAACTCAAGCGCTTAACGACCGTAAGTAGCGGGGCTTTGGGCAGCGCATAGTTGCTCTTTTCGTACCTGTGAAGCGTGCTGCTGCAAGGAATTCACATTAAGAGCGACCTGTGAAACTCATCTAGACTGAGGTAATCATGGCTTATCTAGATCACGCTGCGACGACGCCGATGTTTCCTGAGGCGATTGCAGCAATGACGCAGTTGCTCGCTGAGCCGGGCAATCCATCATCGTTGCATGCCTCTGGACGGGTGGCTCGTCGCCATGTGGAAGAAGCTCGTGAAATTGTGGCTCGAGTATTGGGCTGCCGACCAGCCGAAGTGGTTTTCACCTCTGGCGGTACTGAAGCAAACAATATTGCTCTCAAAGGTATTGCCTGGTCCGAACGAGAGCAGAATCCCGCAAAGAAGCGACTCGTTATAGGAAGCACAGAACATCATGCAGTTCTAGATCCCACACATTGGTTACACGATTCCAATGACTTTGACGTCACTTGGATACGTGTGGATCATGTTGGCCGAGTAACTCCGCAGGCACTCCGGGACGCATTAGGTTCGGATCCTTCTGATGTTGCACTCGTCAGTGTGATGATGGCCAACAACGAAGTCGGTACAACAAATGACATTGCAGCGTTAACTGCGGTAACTCGCGAATTCGGAATTCGTTTTCACACCGATGCCGTTCAGGCACCAGCATGGCTTGATGTGAACTTCGCGGAACTCGGCGTGTGCGCTATGACAGTGTCTGCGCATAAAGTCGGTGGGCCGCATGGCGTTGGTGCGCTCATCGTTAGTCGTGATTGCAAGATCACGCCATTGGTTCATGGTGGCGGCCAAGAACGCGACATTCGTTCGGGAACTCTTGATGCTCCGGCAATCGTTGCATTTGCAGCGGCACTTGATGTGGTGAGTCATCGTCGCACCAATGAGGTCAAGCGCGTTTCAGAGTTGCGGGATTCTTTAGTCGAGCACGTTTTTACTATTGCACCCGATGCGATTTACAACGGTGATCCAGAGGGACGTCTGGCTAACAACGCGCACTTTACATTTCCCGGTTGCCTGGGTGACTCACTTCTTATGTTGCTTGATGCCCAAGGAGTTGAGTGCTCAGTCGGTAGTGCCTGTTCAGCTGGTGTACCGCAGCCTTCGCATGTGCTCTTAGCGATGGGCGAGACTGCAGACCACGCACGTAGCACGTTGCGGTTCTCACTTGGTTATTCGTCCCAAGAAAGTGACGTTGCTGAATTAGTTGCTGCGTTACCTGATGCGCTGGAACGTGGTCGACGTGCTGGTATGCCTCGAGGTGCGGCATGAAAGTTTTAGCAGCATTATCTGGCGGTGTTGATTCCGCAGTTGCAGCAGCTCGCGCGGCCGAAGCTGGCCACGATGTGACCGCTGTTCATTTGGCGCTTTCCCGAAACCCGCAATCCCATCGCACAGGTGCTCGAGGCTGTTGCACAATCGAAGATTCCAATGATGCGTTTCGTGCAGCCGACATGATCGGCGCACCGTTTTATGTGTGGGACATGTCCGCGGAGTTCCAAGAAAAAGTGATTGAAGATTTCATCTCGGAATATTCTGTGGGCCGAACACCTAACCCGTGTTTGCGGTGCAACGAGAGCATTAAGTTTGAAGCGGTACTTAATCGCGCAATTGACTTAGGTTTCGATGCTGTCGTCACAGGACACTATGCCCGAATCGAATACGGCCCGCACGGAGCCGAACTTCATCGTGCGGTTGACCCGACCAAGGATCAGTCCTACGTACTTGGTGTCATGACTGCTGAACAAATTTCTCATTCACTCTTTCCGCTCGGAGACAGCACCAAGGTTGAAGTACGAGCTGAAGCGCAGCGCCGTGGAATCTTGGTAGCGCAAAAGCCTGATAGCCATGACATTTGTTTTATTCCCGATGGTGATACTGCTGGTTGGCTAGCTCGACAAATAGATACTGAGCCAGGCGATGTGATTGATGCGCAAACGGGTAACAAAGTAGGTACTCATCAGGGCGCACAGGCATTCACTGTTGGGCAGCGCCGTGGCTTGGCACTAGGAAACCCCACTGGTGAAGGTGAACGTCGATACGTAGTCGATGTTGACGTCAAAACCAACACAGTCATGATTGGCCCGCCAACTCTGCTCGACATCAATGTGATTGAGGCAGTGAATATGCGTTGGGCTGGACCACAGCCTGAAAATGGCCAAGACATTGAAGTGCAGGTGCGGGCACATGGTGAATCTCTTCCTGCGAATGTTGAATTAACGAGCGACGGTGTTGTCATCACGTTGCGAGATCAATTGCGTGGTGTTGCTTCAGGACAAGCTGCTGTGATGTACGACGGTACGCGCGTGATTGGCTCAGCAACCATCTCTCGCTCGCGCCGATCGGTGACTGCGTAGTGCAACCTGCTGCGGTTACCGGAGTAGGGGCCTGGCCCGACACAAGTTCGCGAGAAGCGGCAGAAGTCGTTCGAAACTTATGCACTGAGTTTGCACATTTACCAGAGTTACCTGATCGTGGACCTGGCGGCGACATGATTGGCCGCACTATGACGTTACTGTCTCGAGCTGCCTCCGACTTTTCTGTACAAACGGTGCCTTCAGGATGGCAACTGACTACTGGGCGAGTGCGTGACTTAGTGCGAGCTGATGGGTACTGGAGTGAGGACCTCGATGTATGCGAGGAAGTGTTTGCAGATTTTTCTGGCGACTACAAAGTACAACTCGTTGGCCCATGGACCTTGGCGGCAAGCGTAGAAAATCGAAACGGCGAAATGTTATTGCGCGACCCCGGTGCGGTGATCGAATTAACTCAGGCACTTACGCTGGCGTGGAGTACTTTGCTGGCCGACATTCGAAAGCGCCTTCCGCTTGCCAATCTTGTGATTCAAATCGACGAACCACTGATACGCGATGTGATTCGCGGCTCAATCAAGACTCAAAGCAAATGGTCGGCCTATAAGCCCGTTGACTCCGTGATTGCCGAGAATGCCCTCCGGCAGGTTCGGGAAATTCATGATGGTCCCAGTGTTTTGCACTGTTGTACTGATGAAGTTCCATTTGAGCTGATTAAGAACGCAGGATTCACTGGACCTTCCTTTGATGTTGCGTTGGTGGGAAATAGTGCAACAGATTCACTTGGAGAACAGATAGATGCCGGCGGCACAATCTTTTTGGGTATTGACCCCGAATCCGTTGGTGCTGGAGTTGATCTGGTGACCAGAGTAGGCAAACGGATTGGCTACAACCCGCAAGAGTGGAACTCGCACATTATTTTGACGCCGCCATGCGACCTGATTGACATGTCGATGTCACAGGCTCGCGCCAAAATAGAGATACTAAATGCAGTATCAAAGGCGCTTCGTGAGGTATCTGAGTGACTATTCCAAAAGCGGTTCGTTCTCGGCGAGATGAACTCGTTGCCGACATTGAACGAGCGCGCACCGCGTATTACCAACACGACAAACCGGAATTGTCAGACAACGAATACGACGCACTCTTTTCAGAACTCACATCGCTTGAAAACCAGTATCCCGAACTCGTGACATCAGATTCGCCTACGCAGAGCGTGGGCGGCGAAGTTGGAGAGTCATTCGGAGAATTTACTCATCCATCAAAGATGTGGTCATTGGACAATGTTTTTGACGAAGAGGAATTGCGCACGTGGCTCACTCGCATCGGCAATCATGATTTTCTGTGCGAACTCAAAATTGATGGACTTGCCATTAATGCTGTGTACCGAAATGGCGAACTTGAAACAGTCGCGACACGTGGAAGTGGCGCGGTTGGTGAAAATGTCATGAGCAATGTGCAATACATGACGTGCATCCCACAGCGACTTGCACCAATCAAGGGTCAAGATTTCCCTGAACTGCTGGAAGTGCGGGGCGAGGTGTATTTTTCCTTAGCTGACTTCGATCAAATCAATCTTGATGTCACTGCAGTTGGCCGTACTGCTTTTGCGAATCCGCGGAATGCCGCTGCGGGAACGTTAAGGCAGCGCATCGATAAGCGCGTGGAATCTCTGGCTTCATCAAAAACTGATTCGTCACGTGAAAAGCGCGACGAAGAATTAAAGCGAGCTACAAGTGCACTCGGTCGACTTGGGCTAATTGTGCATGGCATAGGAGTCCACGAAGGCCTTGCTGTGACAGCACAATCTCATGCATACGAGTTATTGCGCAAGTGGGGACTACCCACATCAGATCGGGTACGAGTTGTTAAGTCGGCCCAAGAAGTTCTCGACTACATAGAGGAGTTTGGTCGCAAGCGCCACGAACTCGAACATGACATTGATGGCGTGGTAATCAAAGTTGATTCATTAGCCGAGCAAGACGAACTTGGTTTTACCGCGCGAGCGCCACGATGGGCGATTGCGTATAAGTATCCGCCAACAGTGGTTCGCACTCGCTTGCTCGATGTTGCGGTGCAAGTGGGTCGTACTGGACGTGTGACACCCCGTGCCGCTGTAGAACCCGTATTAGTTGCAGGCTCAACTGTGTCATTTGCAACGTTGCATAATGCTTTCGAAGTAGCTCGCAAAGGCGTACGTATTGGCGACATGATCTTTTTGCGCAAAGCCGGTGATGTGATTCCGGAAATCTTGGGCCCTGTAGTCGAACTGCGCGATGGTAGTGAACGCGACTTTGTGATGCCAACCCATTGCCCTGAATGCGGAAGTGCACTGGCCCCTGAAAAGGAGAGCGACGCTGACATCCGTTGCCCAAATACTCATAGTTGTCCGGCGCAGTTGCGCGGCCGGCTCGAACACTTGGGCTCGCGAGCTGTGCTTGATATTGAAGGGCTTGGGGAAAAGGCTGCGCGCGCTTTACTCGAAGACAAAGTGATTCACGACGAAGGTGATCTGTTCTCGCTCACAGCAGCAGATTTAGAAACGAGCGATTTCTTTGTCAAGGGCTCAACACGCGAGCTAGCAGAGAACGCAAAACTGCTTCTTGCTCAACTTGAACTAGCAAAAGCCAAACCGTTGTGGCGCGTAATTTCGGCATTGTCAATTCGCCACGTTGGTCCGCCGACTGCCCAAGCAATTGCCCGAGCCTTTCCTGACATGAAACTATTGCGGGCTGCCACGGAGTCTGAACTGGCAACCGTCGAAGGCATTGGTCAAACTATTGCCGTTGCAATTGTTGAATGGTTCTCTGAATCCTGGCATTGCGCAGTGGTAGATAAGTGGGCTGCTGCTGGTGTGCGCATGGTGGACGATGTTGTTGACTCAGGTCCGCAAGTGCTTACGGGACTTACTGTTGTAGTCACAGGTTCATTAGAAGGTTTCTCCCGTGACGGTGCAGCAGAAGCCATCACTTCACGAGGCGGGAAGTGCGCAAGTTCGGTGTCAAAGAACACTGACTTTGTCGTCGTTGGACCAGGCGCTGGTTCCAAAGCTGCCAAGGCTGAGGAATTGGGACGTCCAATCTTAGATGAGGCTGGTTTCGTTGTGCTCCTAGAGCAAGGCGCACAAGGCGCACACGCATATTTGGGGACCTCCACAAGCCAATAGAATTGGCGCATGGCTGGAATCTCACGCGATGACGTCGCGCACTTAGCGCACTTAGCGCGGATCGATATCCCCGAATCGCAACTTGCTCACTACGCAACGCAGCTCGATGCCATCTTGGATGCTGTGGCAAAAGTCTCTGGGCTAGACACACAAGACGTGGTTCCCATGAGTCACCCAGTGAAAATGGAAAACGTTTTTCGCGAAGACATCCCGGCTCCGTCGCTGAATGCGCAGCAAGCTCTTTCTGGAGCACCTGCTGTAGAAGATAGTCGTTTCCGAGTCCCACGCATTTTGGATGAGGAATAACCGTGTCTGAACTTATTCGTAAAGATGCAAGTGAACTTGCCGCGCTCTTAAGTAGTAGCGAAGTATCTGCCGTAGAAGTGACGCAGGCGCACCTTGATCGAATCTCACAAGTCGACAAAAAAGTGCACGCCTTTTTGCATGTTGATACTGCGGGGGCGTTAGCAACGGCCAAGGACATTGATACTCGTCGCGCGGCTGGTGAAAAACTCGGTGTGCTGGCTGGTGTGCCGTTAGCGCTGAAAGATATTTTGGCAACGCAAGGACTGCCGACCACGGTTGGTTCACGAATTCTTGAAGGTTGGATTCCGCCATACGATGCCACTGTTGTGAAGAAACTGCGCGAAGCAGGCATTGTCATCCTTGGGAAAACCAACATGGATGAATTCGCGATGGGTTCATCAACCGAACATTCTGCTTATGGTCCAACCCATAATCCGTGGGACCTAGAACGTATCCCTGGTGGTTCAGGCGGCGGATCATCTGCATCACTTGCTGCATTTGAAGCACCGCTTGCAATTGGAACCGATACTGGTGG